>NZ_CANLDZ010000001.1:0-540681 GCF_947489545.1 uncultured Ruegeria sp.
TAAAGTCCGCTTCCTGTGCATTGCCGCCGTCGCTGAGGCCCAGTGCTGCAAAGGCAGCGAAGGTCTGCTTTGTGGCCACTTTCCTGATCAAGACCCACACAGATGCTGAAAAAATGCCGGATTCATTGCTCACCCCTGAGGAAGCGGATTCACTGTTGAGTGCCCGCTCTTGAGCCGTTTTACAGCCATTGTACCCGACACAACCATCGCGCTAGTGTCCGCTCATGGGCATTTCATCAATCGACCAACTCAAAAGCATTTTCAGAGATGCGGGCGTGGACTGGGTTTACACCAAGGTTCTCGCGCGCAAACAAGACAACGATAAGAATCAGATCGTTCTCGCCAGCCAGCTTGAAGGTCTCGTCAACGCGTTTCCCGTCCGCGAAACCCGCCTGCGTGAGCCAAGCAGCAGTACTAGGAAACGCAACTCCGCTGCAGGCCGGCCGATCACCGAAGCGCGCCTTAACTTTTACTGGCTGGATGAGCACGGCAACCGGTTCCATGCCCCCGACACTAAGCTGATCGAGTATTTCCAGTACCCGGAAGCCCGGCTGTCGGGGTTCATAAAGGGATGCGAACGGGCGCCTGCCGCAATTCGCAGGACAAAGCAGGCTGACTTCGGAAAACGAGTCCTGGGCATCGGAGCCAATCGGGCGGGTGAAATCTTCGGATTACTTCTGACTGAACGCAATGACCCGGTTGTAGCGGATTTTCCCGAACTCGCACCCTCGGGCATTTCAGGTGTCCTTGGCATCCTGAATGTAACCGGTGATGCAACAGCGACACCCCAGGAACAGTTGACCCGCGAGCTTCGGGGGATTGTCGTTGCCGGGTGGCACCCGTCTGTCAGAAACAAAGGTGGCACCATCGTTCCCTTCAGAGGAAACCAGGGCGCCGGATACACGCTGGAGGCCCTGCTCGGTGTGGAGACCAACGCCCTAAAGGAACCCGATGCGTATGGCCATGAGATCAAATCCTTCAGAGGAGACAAAATCAGCCTGATGACACCAACAGCGGATATGGGCGCAGAAGGCGACCTTACCTTTCGCAATTTCATGATGACTTACGGCTGGGAGGGAAAAAAGGGCGACGGGTCTCGCCGATTCACAGGGGTACATCGCGCGGGAAAACGGAGCAACTCGACCGGATACCTTCTCGGAGTTTCAGGGTTTGATCCTGTGAGTGGTGAGTTTGACAACAACCCGGAAGAAATCTTCGTTGGAATTTCAGATCCGAACACCGCAAATCTGATAGGTGGGTGGTCTCTTGAAAAACTTGCTAATTCCTGGAACACGAAACACGCGCTGGCGGCTTATGTGCCTGCCGGGTTCCGGAAAGATCCTGATAGCGGGGGTGGGGGTGATCAATACCGCTTCAACGCGCCATGGTTCATGTGTGAAGGCACTGATGTATGGCGCTTGTTGCGCGCGATCGCATCTGGTCTGGTTTACTATGACCCCGCTCACACAATCTACGCAGACGGCAGCGCGAAGGTCCGGCCGCAATGGAGGATCGGGACATCACGCCTAGAAGCGGCGCTGCGGGAACTTTACGCGAGAGTATCGGTGGTTTCCTAACCCTGACCTTCGATCGAACAATCCACTGCATTCCCCTCGAGCCATTCGCTGAGGCGATCAAGGACATAGGCCGGCTGAAGGCGACGTTTTCCTTTCAGCGCGCATTCCCAAACATTGCCGACGCGCCAGCCTGCTGCTTTCAGTGCGGCCTGGTTCTTCTGATCACGCTCCACGTTCCCGCCGATTTTGTCCCGCCAGAATTCCATCCGGGTTTTTGGCCATTTGAACAGCGGGCAATCATGTCTGTGCCAGAAACAGCCGTTCACAAAGATCACGGCCCGATACCTGGGCAACACCAGGTCTGGCCGCCCGGGCAGTTTGCGATTGTGGAGGCGAAACCGAAACCCACGAGCATGGAGCCCCCGACGGATAATCAGTTCAGGTTTAGTGTCTGTGCCCCGGATCGCCGCCATGTTGCGGGAGCGGGTTTCCGGATCGTGGACGTCAGCCAACTTTGCGAGCCGGTTCGGCCTCCTGAGCCGTCACGATCGCCCGAATATGCGGTTCCATCACCTGTGCAACCTCAGCAAAGACCGGCACAGCCACCGAGTTCCCAAACTGCTTGTAGGCCTGGGTATCAGAGACCGGGATCCGGAAGTCTTCCGGGTATCCCATCAGACGGGCGCATTCCCGTGGTGTGAGCCTGCGGGGATTTTTGCCTTCGCCACGGCTCACAAGGATTTCCGATCCGTCTTTGTAGTACCGAGCGGACAGGGTTCTGGCGATGCAGTCGTCGTCTACAAGGCCAAAGCCAAACCCGTTGCCCTTAGCTTTGTGTTTGGCCGCGTAGTCCTGCAGGTATTTCCAAAGCTTGTCGGTCAGGGTGTATTTGTCACTGACAGTGGCATCATCGCCAAGTGTGAAATGCCCCTCAGGATCTTCCATGCCGTTCTCCGGGTGAAGTATATCCCGCATCCGGCGCTCCCGATGAGGTGGCAATACTACGTCATTAAAGCTGAACGGAACCTCTTCGCGAAAGCCAACTATGACAATCCGCTCCCGATGCTGGGGCACAAAGTGGGCCGCATCAATCACCCGGGGATCGGGTACGTAGTAGCCCAGTTCATCCCGCAATTTCCGTATGATGACTTCAAAGGTCCGGCCCTTGTCGTGACTGCGCAGATTTTTTACATTTTCCAGCATGAACGCAGCCGGACGGTGATGTTTCAGGATCCGCAGCACGTCGAAGAAAAGTGTGCCCTGGGTCTCGTCGTCAAAGCCGTGGGCACGGCCCAATGCATTCTTTTTTGACACCCCTGCAATCGAAAACGGCTGGCAGGGAAAGCCCGCAACCAGAACGTCATGCTCCGGAATGTCTTCGGCTTCGATTTTCGTGATGTCGCCTGCGATGGGGCGGTTGTCCGCGAAGTTGGCATCGTAGGTCTGCTGGGCGTATTTGTCCCATTCCGACGTAAACACGCAGTGCCCGCCCGCACTCTCCATTGCCATTCTCAGGCCGCCAATACCGGCAAACAAGTCAACGAACGAAAATGCGGCGCTGGAAGTATCCGGCTGACGCGCCTCGGCTTCCATCCTCAGGAGGTTTATGACCACTTCACGCGGGGTTTCCTCTCCGCGTTTCCAGCGATAGATCTGACTTTCTGAATAACCCAGAATTTCCGCGGCCTCAGAAACCGAATGACCGGTTTTCTGCAACAACAATTCAAATTCAGTCATTCTGCTTGCCCTCTTTTCCCACGTTTCAGATGTTCGCGGGGAATTTTTTTGTCACTATGGCGACCAGAATCCCCAGAGGCAAGAACATTCTGGAAACATAGAAGTGCATTTGGAGTTAACGCGGGGTAGAACCTGAACATAATGGGGTTGCTCAAAGCGTTTTTGCAAAGCTGACCGGTAGTCTGGAGGATGCAACGTCACTGGCGGTAAATGGCCAGAACCCTAAGTTAAGCTCTGAACTCACCCGATCCCTTCAGGCTTTGCTGATCCAAGCCGATGCCCGGCTACAAGTCCTGAAAGCGATTTCAAGCCATCACCGCTGACCCGGGAGCAGAAAAAGGAGAGAACACGCAAGCAGGCAAACGTATTGCATGGAGAGGATCCTGTCATTTTCACGCAATGCGTTGATCACCGATAAAAAGACCCGGCCCCATTATTCCAGGAATGTCACCCGGTATGTAAGGTCGGCGGCCAAAATTTGGCCGGGACCAGCCAAGCAGTTGCGTAAGTGCGTCAACCTGATCATCATGTTTCAGATTAGGAAAACCGAGGAGTTCGCGCTCAAACTCTGCAAGCCACGATGCCACTTCGGGCAACCACAATTCGCCAGCCTCGATGCGATGGCTCTGAGCAGAAAACCGGGTCTGCTTGTCTCCCTGAGGTTTGCGCGCAATCGGTCTCGGTAAACCCCGGGGAAGGTTTTCCCGAAGCACCTGAATAAGCTGCTGGCCGCTGGCGGCATCTTCGATCAGCAACGCGGTGATGTTCCAGCGCAATGCCAGCTCAATCACCTTGCGCCGAAGATCGGGAAACTTCAGTTTCTCACGATACACATCAAGTATGTACACATCCCGTTTACGCAACAAAGCTGTGACACAGACAGAATAATCACTGAACACCCCATCCTTGCTGGCCGTATCCCAGCTCTGAACAAACCGGTCTCCGGTCGTTTTTTCGGGCAATACGGAGTACCGTTTGATCCATGGCCTCTTGACATGCAGACCGTCTGCCGGCACCGGCAACTGCTGATACTGTGCAGAGAACCTTGCCGAACCCATTTCGTTTTTCTGCCTTTCCAGATCGGCAGTGCTTTCGCGCTCCGGATGTAGAGCTCCGCCCCGATGACGTTCGTGGCTACGGCCGTTGACTAAGGCAACCCTTTCGTCGTTTTCTGCAATAGCCTGAAGGCACAGATGCTCCCATTCTCCTGTTTCAAGGAGATAGCCTGCCAAATCTTCTTCATGCAGTCTTTGCATGACCAGCAGAATTGCCCCCTAGCCTTATCGTTCAGGCGAGAAATCAGTGTGTTTGCGTACCAGTTGAGGACGCGTTTTCGCGTGGCGTCCGACATTGCATCCTCAGGCTTGATGGGATCATCGATGATGATGATGTCGCCACCCCGACCCGTCAGCGTGCCGCCGACTGAAGTCGATAGCCGACCCCCGCCTTTCGTTGTTCGAAAGTCCATCTCTGAATTCCCACCCCGCTTTATGCGTGTGTTCGGAAAAACCCGCTGATACCACTCAGTTTGCATAATGGCGCGGCAGTCGCTGGCATGCTTTTGCGCAAGATCACCTGAGTAGCTGACACACACAAATTTGCAGGACGGATCCCGCCCCAGCATCCACGCAACCCAGGCCACCGATATGGCAATGGACTTGAGGTATCGCGGCGGCATTGTCACAATGAGCCGCTTGTTGTCTCCGTCGCTGACGCGGTTTAACTGGTTCCCTATTGCGTCAAGATGCCAGTTCTCCAAAAACTGATCACCACCGGAAGCCGTTGCGAAGGACTTTCTCATAAAGGACAGGAAGTCCTGTCGCAGCGCTGCATCGAGTGTTTTCTGTTGCTCACTCATGGTCGTCGCCCTTCGAATTTCGCCTGAGATAACTCTGAAGAATCGCGTCATCCTCTGTTGAAAGTGTGTTTACAGATTGTTGCGCTTCATCCTCCGGACCAAGCAAGGAGACCGCCAGATCGGCCAGCTTGCTGATTGCCCTCACATCGCCTTTGACCGCGCTTGCAGCCAGTTGCTTAACCAGGAGCCGCTGCTTGGTCAGAGTCCTCTGCCGACCATTTTCCGAGATCGTCACCCTTTCTGACAGCTCTGCTCTGAGATCCGTTTTAAATCCCCTCGCCCCCTTTAGACGTCCTTTGGGATTGCCGGATTTTCCCTTTTTGAACTGCGAGTGTTTGGGTGGTTTTCTATATCCAACCTCATAATCCGGATCGTCCGAAGCGCTCATGCGGTCGTACCCCGCGTCTCAGCGATTGTCTGAAAATCGTCGAAACTATCTGCGTGTACGACTGTCTCACCTGTTTCATCCTGCAAACGACGCACGATCAGATCGACATAGAGCGGGTCGAGTTCGATGCCCGCGCCGACCCGACCGCTTCTGGCCGCCGCAAGAAGTATTGTGCCGGATCCTGCAAACGCGTCAACGATCAAACCATCGCGTTTGGAACAGTCCATGATCGCATCCTTAACCATATCCATCGGTTTGACGGTTGGATGGGCTGCCAGATCTTCCATCCGGCCCTCCCGAAACGTATTTGCGCCAGCATAGCTCCAGAGGTTGGATAGATGTCTTCCGGTTTCACCCAGACGAAAGTTGTTGATATGAGCGCCAGTTCCGTTTCGAAACACAAAAACGAGTTCATGCTGGGAGCGGTAGAAAGAGCCCATACCGGCATTTGTCTTTGCCCAGACACAGAGATTTTTCATCTCCTGATAGACTCCATCCGCGGCCTCAAGCACTTCGCGCATATGCCGCCAGTCCATGCAGATGTAATGGATTGAACCGTCTTCGCTGTGATCCACCAGATTGCTAAATACAGTATTCAGAAACTTTGTGAATCCTGCCCGGGACATCTCCCCGGACGCCATCTCAAACTCACGATGCCTGACCCGCCCGAGCCCGGAGACGTGGCCATCGATTGGCACGTTGTACGGCGGATCGGTGAACACCATCTGTACCTTCTCCCGGCCGAGCAGGGTGTGCCAGGTCTCTGACTTGAGCGCGTCGCCGCAAATGACGCGGTGCTCTCCGATCAGCCACAGATCTCCCATCCGGGAAACTGGTTCGCGCGCCGGGTCCGGCAACGGTACCGGGTTCGCCGACTATCCCCGCTCGCTAATACAGGTTTCTCGGTAAAGAGTTTGACGAAGCATCAAATCTTGTGGGCGATCAGACTGAACTACCTCAATCCATTCAGGTGCTTTGCTCACGCAAGTCATGAATACTTCCCGATTAAGAATTTCCTTTCGCGGATCAAATGCGCAAACGAGGTGTGGGTACGCGCAACGAACCGAACCCTAGTTTGTCGATCTTGTTGTGATAGCCAAAATCTAGCGCTCTCATCGTCAACGATCTCAACCAAAACGCATCCCTATTGAAAAACCTCGACAGTCGATAGTTCGTTTACACTTGCTGCCTCATCCCACAAAAGGCGCAGCATTAATTTCAGGCTTTTGGCCTGCATTATCTTTGTAGATAGCTCCGTGTGAACCACAAGCACAAACACCGGGTGCTTGGAAAAGTGGTAGCGTTCATGTAGGCGGCCCATACCGGCTACTCGATAGCAATTTGGGTGCTGCAGTGCAGAGTCTCCAAACCGGCCGCTCACGCACGCTGATACAAAACCTGATTCTCGAATCCAGTCTGCGCTGTTGAAACTGATCTCAGAGTTCAAAAAATTTCGGTAGTGCTGGACCGGCATTGGTGATCTAGGTTACTTCGGAAATACAATGGTTTGGTGGGAGAGATCGTGGCACTCGATCACTACGTATCTCAGGTTCATCTCAAGCAATTCTTGCGACAAACTGACAAGAAGCTCTTAAACGCCGCGAGGAAATCCGACTTGTCGGTTTTTACGCCGAGGCCACGGGACGTGTGTAGAGTTGAAGATGGTAGCACCAACAAATACCTTACTGAAAATCGAGCAGTTGAAGACTATCTGAAGGAGATTGAGCCCGCCTACGAACCTTGTCTCGCACGCGTCTTTGCGGGTGAGCTCGACTGGAACTCACGACAAGTGTTCAGCGGGTTTTTGGCCTATATTCAGACGTACACACCAGCTGCCTTGCGCATGTTTGACCCAATGACCCGCGCAATGCTCGAGCGCACGGTAAGACTACTTGAGGAATCGGGCGAATTGGAACCGATTGACCTCCCACAACTTCCAGATTGGCACGGCAAAACTATGTCGCAGTTGACCAACGAGGGAAAGGTAAAGCTGAATATCGATCTAAGAATGCCGCAGGCAATGGCGACTACTCAGCTTCTGAAAGTTAGGCAATCTCTGGCATCAAGCGACGTTACCATTCTGAAACCAGCCGGGAGCAGCCGATTTCTAACTAGCGATTTCCCGTCAGTAATCTTGGCTCATCATCAGAACAAGTTTGCTCAGCGGTTCCTACCACTATCCCCGAAACTAGGGATTGTTTTCCACACCCATACGTCAATCGAAAATCGAGAGGAAGTTAACCACCGTTTTATCGAAATAGGCGCACGGAGAACACAAAACATCAACGACGAGATAATAAAAGCGGCGGAAGACCTAGTATTTAGCACTCACAAATACCCCTGGCTCTGTGACAAGGTGAAACTGTTCAGAAAGATCCGGGTTGAATCTGTAACTGAAACCGTTGGACCTCTGATCGTCAGCCAACAACGGTCTGTGGAAGCAACTTAGATAATGGGTGCGGCTCAAATGTATGTACCGGCTGCTGTTCGTAAGTGATTTCTGGCGAGTTCTCGGAAGTCGCTCATATGTATCCGGCCTGCTGATCGACACGCGGGTCGTGGCCCTGTTGGGGTTACGCTCGCATCGTGATCTCATTAGCGGACAGGTCGCTGATGACCTTTTGGGCCGTCAGATTCTGGGGGCGTAGTCTTTCCGTTCCATGCTTTCGATCTTTCGCGAACGCCTTTGGGTCGATCCGGCTTAGGCCATACCATTTCTGTGGTAGCAAGCCGAGTTTCTAAAATTCGCTTCGAGCGGAATGTAGGGCACCTTCGGTGTCAATTAACAATGTCAAAACAAGGTCATTCTTAGCGAAATGCATCGAATTGGGGTGTCGTTGCGCAAAGTTAGCGAATAGGTTGCAGCTATGATTTCAGATGCTAAGAATTCGGCAAAATTTCAGCCTATCGATGATCTTTTCGAACTTGACCGAGGTCAAACATTTGACGGTCTAATTCACCCTTTGCAACGGTGGGAGGCCATCTCGAAGACAGACGGCGAAACCTATCAACTTTGCCTATTCAAAAAAACTGCGTCGCAACTCGATAGCGATCTGCGTCGGTTGCTGCATGAACTCGTTCGACGAATCCGTGGTGTCCTGATCGACCGAACCGCGAGAGATGTGCTAGTTGAGCTACTGGATGTTGTAGAGGATGATGACGAAATCGGGCTCCGTTTCTTCGGTTCTCCGTGTCCTAGTTCCTAATGTGGTGCCGGTACCCAGTGCAAACGAATTGATTGAACAGATGGCGGACGACTTGAAGAGTTCGCCTCCTTTGATGTGGCGACCACCAAATAACCGAGCCATCCTTTTGTTCACAAACGGAGCCACTTATGAACTCAAGCCGGAAAGCGGAGATGATAGACTCGCCCGAGTGGTAAGTTGTCGCCCGCGGAAGGCCAAGGACCCGACACTCAACGCAGAAGAAATCGGAAGCGAGTTTCGGGTTTGCAAGAATCCTGCAGAGGCCAAGGACCGAATTCGTCGCTCGGGGGGAGGAGCACAGTCTTGGTCGACTTTGAACGCTGAAGATACTGAAGCGGTCACAGAAGAGAAGTTGCCTCAATGGTACGCGTTGAACCTAATTGAAATCTACTCACTGATGGCTAATCGCCTGCGTCACTATCCAGTTGAAATTCTGGAGACTTCTGCAGGAGGGACAGTCCAATTGGCCGCTCGTTTGGACGCCGATAGAGATGAGTGGCGTGCAAAGTTGGGGCGTCCATCTGCAGCCGACAGTTTGAGCCGAGAATTAGCCAATGACGACGGAAATACAGACTGGACGCTTGCGGCATCCGATGCTCTTTCAATTGGCGCGGCCTCATGGGATGCGTCGCTCCATCATTAGCGCGAATTTTGGTTAAGTCGAACCCGCCCTCGGCCAAGTTAAGTCCATCCACCCGCACCGAAAGTCCGAAATGATGGGCCGCGTCGCTGCAATTGCAGGCCAAGTGCAAGGTCGACTAACAAAATCACCATGCCGCATTGAATAGGTTCGGTAGCACTTCCCTGTTAGTTCCATCGAATTCACTGATATCGGAACGGAATTTCCCTGTTAACGAACTTAGGGAAATTGCGCCTAAGCCAATGTTTTCTCTATCACAATCAAGGCGATAGGCTCAAATACTGGCAAAACCGCAGTTTTTCCCTGTAAATTCCCTGATAATAGGGAATTGTGCTCGAGACTGCCCGCACAGCCATGATTTTCCCTTTTTGTGTCGTCCGGTATGAATCGGAACTTGTCCGACTTGAAACGCAAGTTTTGTTGGGTAAGAGCGCAACTTTTACCAAAACTGGCGGTTTTGCAGTTGGTTCTCAGCCCAGTTAGCTGGTTGCCTAGTTTCCAAGAACTGCCACGGACATGAGATCTGGAGGCTCTGGAATCAGCACCCAAGGGCGGTTTGGGCTGAAGCAATGGGTTGCGATATCGCATTCAAACTGGGAGGTAACGCCATAGCCGCCCCAGCAACAAAACCGCATAACAGCAAAACAACCAACCTCGTTGTTCTCATCCTGAACTTCGCCTGATCGCCGCCAATGGGATACATGGCTGCCCCGCTATGGCCGTGTCGCTTCGAGACAAGATCATCATCGCTAGTGAGGTAAGCTCATAAGCGCAGCAATGGAGCCTTCGAATGCCGACAGCAAAACGACCAAATGTGATACTGATCTTGGCCGATGATCTGGGCTTTGCTGATTTAGGTGCAACCGGATCTGAAATCCTAACTCCGAACATTGATGCTCTTGCGCGCGACGGCGTGCTGCTTTCGGCAATGTATAACTGCGCCCGTTGTTGTCCTACACGAGCATCTCTTTTGACCGGGTTGTACCCGCACAACGCTGGCGTGGGTCACATGGGAGCCAACCTGGGAACGCCTGCATACCAAGGTTTTTTGCGTAATGACAGCGCCACGATTGCAGAGCATCTGAGGGCAAATGGCTATAGGACCCTGATGTCCGGCAAATGGCATGTCGCGGGAGACTTCATGGCGCGCGAAGTTGACAGCTGGCGGGTTGGAGATGTTGAGCATCCTACGCCGCGACAGCGTGGTTTTGATCGCTTTTACGGCATTGTCGACGGCGTCACACACTTCTTCTCGCCGCATTACATGCTCGAAGACGACAGCCGTGTGATGACATTCCCGGATGATTTCTATTTCACAGATTCAATCACGGACAAAGCGATTGGAATGATCGAGGAAACCCCTGACGATCAGCCCTTTTTCCTCTATCTCGCTCATACTGCGCCGCATTGGCCCCTGCATGCCCATCCCGAGGACATCGCGCGCTATGACGGGGTATATACATCAGGCTGGGACGCCATCCGTACTGCGCGGCATGAGACCATGAATGGCATAAACCTATTCCAGACAAACTGGGATATTTCACCGCGAGATGCCGATGTTCAACCCTGGGAATCAGAGAAGAACACAGATTGGGAAGCGCGCAAGATGGCCACGTACGCTGCGATGGTGGACCGGATGGATCAATCGATTGGCAGGCTTATCTCTGAACTGAAGCGCATGGGACAGTTTGAAAACACGCTGATCATGTTTCTTTCTGACAATGGCGGATGCGCTGAATTCATGGCCGAAGACGGCTGGGCAAAGTTCTTTCCCGATACCACGAATGATGGTCGTCATATCAAAATGGGAAACTGCCCCGACGTGATGCCGGGCGATGCGCAGACTTATCAAAGCTACGACAAACCATGGGCAAATGTCTCAAACGCACCGTTTCGTTTGTTCAAACACTACGTCCATGAGGGTGGCATCTCGACACCGCTCATAGCGCATTGGCCCAATGGGTTTGCACCGGGCGCAAATGCGCACGTGGCTTGCCACGTCGTCGATATTCTACCGACTATTTTGGAGGCGACGGGAAGCCAGTACCAAGGCGAGGTTGGCGGGCACGAAATTCAACCTTTGCAAGGGCAGTCATTAATGGAGCTATTCCGTGGTAAAGTCTGGGCGCGAGAAAGACCTATCTTTTTCGAACATGAAGGAAACTCGGCAGTACGGCTGGGTCAATTCAAACTTGTCAGGCAGCATGGGCAAGATTGGGAACTCTATGACATCGAAGCAGATCGCACCGAATTGACTGATTTGAGAGGCCGCAACTTTAAATTGGAGGCAGACCTGATTGGTCAATACGATAACTGGGCAAGAGCAACTGGCGTCATGGATTGGGATGTGGCTCTTCCCAGGCTATTTGAGGCGTGGAAAATCGAAACCGCAGAGGGATAGCTAGCATTCCCCCCGGGGCTCAGAACCATCCATATCAGCACCCCAAGTAAATGACTGATCGCAGCCCGAAGCAGCCGTTGGCTTCGGGCTGGGCTAGAGCCGGTCAGCAAGACGTAACTGCCACCCAACTGGAATAGGTAAATGCCGGGTATCGCGCAATCACGGACATTGCCCTTGGCTCTTTAGGGAGGTCCTGCGGTTAGCGCGGAAGTGTGGTGGCCAGTCTCGGTCCGGCGGCCGGATCGGCATTCATGTGCGGGGGGCGCAGGTTGAGCCAGCGCTGGTCGTTTGACCGGTGGGCCACCAGGCTTTTCAATCCACAGATCAACCCTTCCTCCTGTGCTGCTTTGCGATGGGTTTCCAGTCCCGGTTGCAGCGTGTCTGCTCCGCTCTGGTCACCATCCCGCACAGCTTCATACATGGCCCTGATCGCAGTGATGTTCGAATTGCAGCTTGCCGAAATGCAGCCGCCTGCGCCGAGCGCCATTGCTCTGGCCAGCAGTGTTTCAGAAGCAGGAAAGACGGATAGGCCCGGCGCCGCCCGGATGACGGAGGCGGTATTGTCCCAGTCACCCGAGCTGTCCTTGTAGGCCACCACATGGTCGGGAAAGGCCTCGTTTAACCGGGCGGATAGGGCCGGCGATATCGGCACCCCCGTGTTCTGCGGGATGTTATAGAGGATGATCCGCGGGGCCTTGTCCCCCAGGGTTTCGATCAACTGGCCGTAGTAACGATACAGCCCCTCGTCGTCGGGCGGGTAGAAAAACGGCGGCAGGACCATCGCCGCAGCACAGCCCAGATCAGCCGCATGACGGGTAAGCGTGACGGTATCTTCGAGATTGCATAGCCCGGTGCCCGGCATAAGCTGTTCGGGCGGCACTGTGCCTGATGCAACAAGCTGTTCGAGCACGCCCATGCGTTCACTCATGGTGTTCGAGCTAGCCTCGCCGGTGGTCCCGAAAGGCGAGAGGTAATGTGCACCGCCCTCCAGACAAAACGCGGCATGGTCCAGATAAAGGCCCTCTGCGATGGAAAGGTCATCCTCATAGGGGGTGAGCAGCGGGGTCACGACCCCTGTCAAGCGGGCTTTCAAAGCGTTTCCTTCAATACCCACGGGCCGGGTCCACGATATTGACCAGCCCCTCGCCGCGCATCCAGCGGCCGAGGTTTTGTAGGAATAGTTCGAACGAGGCTTCTTCCCATTCGGCAAAGACTGACGAACAATGCGGTGAGATGATCACATTTTCCAGCGCCCATAGCGGGCTTATCTCGGGCAGGGGTTCGGTCTCGAACACGTCGAGTGCCGCCGCCGCCACATGCCCGACGCTCAGTGCATCGTAGAGGGCGGTCTGATCCACCACGCCGCCACGCGAGACATCGGCGAAGATTACGCCGGGTTTCATCGCCGCGATCTCCTGCGCGCCGATCAACCCGCGCGTTGCGGGGATAAGCGGGGTCGAGACCGCGATGAAATCCGCGTGCGGCAAAAGGTCGTGCAGATCATCCGCCGCGTGCACCTCATCGACATGTTCCATCGGCTCTGGCCGGGCGCGGGTCCCCAGAACCTTCATACCGAAAGCCCTGGCGCGCGCCGCCACCGCCTGACCGGTATGACCCAGCCCGATAATCAGGAGCGTCTTGCCCGCCAGCGGCCTGACTGTGCGGGCATTCCAGACCCGCGCGTCCTTGTCCTGTTGCAGGCCCGAGATATCCAGCGTGAAATGCAAAAATCCGCCGAAGATGTATTCCGCCATCATCCCGGCCGCCACGCCCGCAGCATTTGTAACGGTGGTCTTCTGAGGGTCCCATTGGCCGAAATGGTCAGTACCCGCCCCGCCATTGGCGACCCAGCGCGGGCCACCCGCGCCAAACAGCGCGTCGCGCGGAAAGCCCGGAGTGCCTGCGAAGCGAACCGAGTAAACAATTTCGGGCCGGTAGCTGTCGATCAGGGCGGGAAGCGTTTCGTAACTGTTGCACTCACGATATTCCGCCTGCGGGAACGCGGCGCGCAACCATCGGGCAAGCGGCGCCGTATTGCTGTTATGCAGAACAATACGCGGCGTGTCAGACATGGTTTTCCTCCATAGACGCACGAACAAGTGCTGTCAGTTCACTGAATTTGGCTTCCGGCTGCATCAGCCGCTCGCGCATCTCCCAGAGCGCCGTGACGCGGGGCTCTGGGTGTGCGGCGGTCATCATGCGGAATTTTGCCTCGACCTCGCTCATGTCCATGGGCGCTTCGGGTCCGCCACGCGCGTGCACGTCGCCTGAGGCAAGCCTGCTGCCGTCCTTCAGCGTCACAATGACATCGGACCACCGCCCGGCGGGAAAGCGTTTGCTGTGCCGATCTTCCTCACGCACTGCAATCAGCGCCAGCATTTCGGCCACCTTCGGGTCGCTCAGGGCTGTACCGGTAATGTGCCCCGGCCCGATCCGGCCATGCACCAGCATCACGGCCAGCGCGAAGGGAAGGGAATACTGGGCCTGCGATGTGGTTGCGGGCATGCCGGGGAACAGCGCCGCGGCCTCGGAAAATGTGTTCACCTCGATCCGGGTCACGTCGCCTGCGGAGAAACCGTGATCCCGCATCAGACCGGACAAAGCATCAAGCGCCGCATGCGCCCAGCGGCAGATCGGATAGGGCTTGATGTAGTTGTGCTCGATGGTCCAGACCTTGCCCAGATCAGACCAGCAATCTTCCACCTCATCAGCCTCGACAGTGATAGCAGGCGCACCGGTAAAACCGTCCATCGCCAGCAACGCCGCCATCGCCCCCACCAGCGCGCCCATACCTGACCCATCGTGCAACATCGTCGGATTGGCGATCTCGCGCATCATCTGGCTGCGCGGGCCGTGGTACTCGGCAATCCCGAGCGCCTGGCGCAGCTGGCCGGGATTTGCGCCCAGCAGACGGCACCCCAGCGCCGCCACGCCCAGCGCGTTCCATGCCCCGGATGTGTGATAGTCGCTAACTGTTGCATGCAAGGCAAAGGCTGCTCGGGAAGCGACCTCATAGGACATGACGAGCGCAGATAGTGCATCGCGCGCGGAAAGCTCTGGTCGGGCTTCGGCGAAGGCAAACAGTGCGGGCACCACAGCGCAGCCGATATGACCCTTGGTTGGATTGAGGCCATCGTGGGCGTCGAGGTTGTCGATCTGGGTCGCAGCGGCAAAGACGGCACCGGGGATTGAGGCGCGGCGGCCATCGAACATCAAATGGGCCGCGTGTTCCGGGGCACCTGCGCCGTGAAAGGCAAAGGCGTGATCGCGCGCAATCCGTCCCGCCTCCATATGCGCAGCCCCTGCCGCCACGCCGAATGTGTCGATCAGCAGCGTCGCGGCCACGTTAAGCGCGCTTTGCGGCATGTCTTGGCCCGCAAGCACGAATTCGGCGATCCGGTCAAAGTTCATAGCCGTTCCCTTTCCAGTAACTGGCCATATCCCGGCAGGGCTTCGCTGATACCGGCAAGCTGCATGGCCTGAAACATCATCGCCTGGTTCGAGCTGATCACCGGCTTGCGCACTTCAGCCTCCAGACGGCCAATGCTCTCGACACTCCGCATGTCGGTGCAGGACAGCACAATTGCTTCGGCCTCTGGATGGTCGGTGGCAAGGCCCAGGTCGAACACCGCCTGCGGGTCCAGATTGCCCTGTCCGTAGTTGTCCAACGCATCGCTGACCTCGGACCGGGCCACGGTTTCAAAACCGGTCTCGGCCAGAAATCCGACGGCCAAGTCGTTGATCGCAGATACGTAAGGCGAGGCAAAACCGATGCGGTTCACGCCCAGAGTTTGCAGCGCATGCACCAGTGCCCCGGCTGCCGTTACGGTCTCGGCCCCACTATCGGCCTTGATCCGTTCGGCAAGCGCACGGTCGAAGGCCGGGCCATGGGTCAGCGTGGCCGAGGTACAGCCATAGAGGATCACATCCGGGCGCACACCCTGCAACAGGTGCAGCGGTTCATCCAGATCAGCCGCGCCCAGCCCGTGCATCTGGTCCGCATCCGGGATCTCGTCCTGATCATAGCCCCCCATACGGGCAAAATGCATGGACACGCCGTCAGGGCGTAAAAGCGCCATGTCAGGTTCGAGATTTGTATTGGTGAAGGGCACCAGAATGCCGAACCGGGCACGTCCGCGCGATTGTGTCATGTCTTTTCCCCCTCTGCCCTGCGTTCCAGAATCCCGGCGGCGATGTCGATATCTACCGCGACACCGATGGTCGCGCGTAGGCAATCTGCAAGCCCAGCCCCGCCTTGCGGACGCAGAAACACACCCTCCGCACGAAGGGCTTCGTCAGCGCGGTGCGCCTTCTCCGGGCTTGCAAATCGGATCAGGATGAAATTGGTGAAACTCTCTGGCACGTCCAACCCGGCCTGCATCAGCCGTTGGCGCAACCCATCGCGCAGTCTCACCGTTTTCTGACAGGTCGCACGCATATAGCCCTGATCCAAGAGTGCGGCTTTTGCGGCCGCCTGACCGGCAAGCGAGATGTTGTTGGGGTTCATCACCTTGCGGATCTCGCCAGCAATCTCCGCCGGGAACAGCCCCCAACCCACCCGCATACCGGCCAGCCCATATGCCTTGGAGAAGGTGCGCAGTACCACCGTATCGCCATGTTCGACCAGATCGAACATGGGCTCACCCAGATGATCGGCAAATTCGCCGTAGGCTTCGTCGATCACCAGCAGGGTATCGCCCGACAAGCCCTCGCGCAGACGAACAAGGTCTGCGCGTGAGATACGGGTGCCGGTGGGGTTGCCGGGATTGGCAACGAATACGATGCGGGTGTCGGGCCGTACAGCAGCCAGCAGAGCATCGACCGAAACGCGCCCGTCGCATTCAGGGGCCACATCAAAGCGCGCCTGCACCAGCTGCGCGGCTGTTCGGAAGAAGGGATAGGCGTGCTGCGGGGCCAGCACCGCGTTTTGCTCATCGGCAAAAGCCTGCACGAGGCAGGCGATCAGCTCCATCGAACCGTTGCCGCACAGGATACCTTCTGCGGGGATGCCGTGCAGACCAGACAGCGCCAAACGCAATTCGCCCCAGTCCGGATCGGGATAGAGATGCCCTGCCTTCAGCGCTTGCGCACCGGCCTCGATGGCAAGCGGGCTGGGTGGGCGTGGGCTTTCGTTCTGAGACAGCGAGATCAGGCGCTTTACCTCGGGCGCGTTCAGTTGAGCCAGGGCATAGGGCGACATGGAGGCTATATGGGCAACGGGGCTGATCATGGCTTCATCCCATAGACTTCGCGCGCCACCTTCCGGCTTATCAAACCTTCCTCAAGGTCACGCTGAACATCTTCGCGCGGGCGATCCTGCGGATTACCAAAACCGCCACCGCCCGGGGTTTCGAAGATCAGAGTTTCACCTGCCTTCACCCGGACCTCGCCCTTGCCGGGCAGGTCAGGCCCTTCCTGGCCAATGCGGATGCGTCCCGGCGCACCGTTTGCTGCGCCAAACCGCCCGCGTGCGGGGTTCAGAACCCGTTCGACCGAAAGAAACAGCATGAAATCCTCATCTACCGCAGATCGCATCTCGATATGCTGACCCAGCCCGCCGCGTGTCCGCCCGGGCCCACCACTGTCGGGCTTGAGCTCGCGCCGGGTGATCAGAACCGGCGCGACCGCCTCGGTGGTTTCCACCTGCGAGCCCCAGACGCCCGAGGGAAAAGCGGTGGCCGACAGCCCGTCCAGACCAGGCCGTGCGCCAGTTCCGCCGCTGAACACCAATTCCAGCGCGAATTGTGTGCCGCCCTGCGAAACCGCCTCGGGAGTGTGGCGCAGCGGCAGGTTATACATGCAGGATGCGCCCTCGGCAGGCACCTGATCCGGCAGAACCTGTGACAGGCAGCCATAGACCAGATCGGGTGTCATCTGGCCCAGCGTGTGGCGCATGGCCACCGGCGCAGGCGGCTGTGCGTTCAGGATGCAGTTTTTTGGCCCGATGACACGGAAGGGTGCGAGCGAGCCCGCGTTGTTGGGAATATCCGGCCCGATGATGCAGCGAAGGGCAAACACTGAATATGCAGTGGCATAGTTGAGCGGCACGTTGATGCCCTTGTTCGACAGGCCCGATGTGCCGGAGAAATCCAGTGCAACGCGATCCTCGGCAATGGTCAGGGCAGCATGCAGATCAATCTCTTGCTCATATCCGTCCACTTTCAGAACATTGTGCCATGTCCCATTGGGCAATTCCGCGATGGCCTCAATCGTACCGCGATATGAGGTGTCGATGATGTAGTCGGCCAGTTCATCCAGATGGTCGATGCCGAACTCATCCATCATGCCCGCAAGCCGCTCCGCGCCGGCCTCGCAACAGGCGATCAGCGCATAGATGTCGCCCTCGTTGGCGACGGGTTCGCGCGAATTGGCTTTGACGATCTCCATCAGGAGGGAGTTCAACATACCCTCGTCCATCAGTTTGCAGGGCGGGATGAGCAGCCCCTCGTCATAGATATCCGTGCCCTCTGGCCCCATGCCAAGCCCGCCCAGATCGACCAGATGCGAGGTGCAGGAGGTAAAGCCGACCACGCAATCTTTATAAAACACCGGCATCATCAGCAGGAAATCGTTCAGATGCCCCGAGGCAATCCAGGGATCATTAGTCAGATAAATGTCGCCGGGCTTCATATCCTGAAGCTGAAACCGGCTGCGCAGGGTCTTTACCGCCTCGGCCATGGTATTGATATGACCTGGCGTGCCAGTCACGGCCTGGGCGAGCATCCGGCCTTGCAGATCAAAGATGCCGGCGGAAATATCGCCGCATTCGCGCACGATGGGGGAAAAGGCGGCGCGGATCAGCGCCTGACCCTGTTCCTCGACCACGGCCAGAAGCCGGTTCCACATGACCTGCAGGCGGGTGTCGGTGGTGCTCATTGGTCGCCCTCCCGGTTGCGTGTGAGCCAGATATTGCTGCCGCCATCCACGTGCGCCGCGAAATCGGCACTGACGAATGTGGTAGTCTGCGGCTCGATGATCAGGGCGGGGCCATCAAGATGGTCGCCGGGTCTGAGCACCCCGCGCTCATGGATTTCCGCCTCGCGCCATTCACCGGTGACATCGCACAGGACGCGCCGCTGCCCGGACGGTTGCGCGGGCTGTTTCACGAGGATTTCGGGGTAATGCTCCAGCGCTGGCGGTTCGGAAGCAACCTCAAGCGCCCAGTTCAGGATCTCGATCTTCATGCCCGGCACAGCGCGGCTGAACTGGCGGCTGTATTCCTCCTCGAAGGCGCGGCGAAGTGCAGGAATATCCGTCTCTTCCAAAGCCCGGTCAGGCAGCGGGATTTCAATCTCGTGCCCCTGCCCGTGATAACGCATGAAAGCCTGCCGCCGCCGGGTCAGCAGGCCCTCTGGCGCACCTGCCCTCACCACGGCCTCGGCCTCGACGATCATTGCGCCAAAAAAGGCGTTGAGCCCATCCAGATCAAGCGTCTCAAGTGTGCTATAGCGCGAGCGGATGATCTCGAAAGAGACCGGCGCGAACAGGAACCCCACTGCCGAGCCGACCCCGGGATCGCGCGGGATCAAAATGCGGTCAACCTGCGCACGCCGCGCCACCCGGGTGGCATGCAGGGGGCCATTGCCGCCAAAGGCGATCATCAGCCACGCGTTCAGATCCTTGCCCGACTCCACCGCGTGCATTCGCCCTGCGGCGGCCATGTTCTCATCCACGATCTCGCTGACCCCATAGGCGGCCTGTACGGCCTCAAGCTCCAGCGTCTGCCCGACGCCCAAGGCAAGCGCCCTTTCCGCCGCCTCCATGTCGATCCTGAGCCGCCCTTCGGCAAAGCGTCCGGGTTCGATCAGCCCCTGCATCACGTCGGCATCGGTCACCGTCGGCTCGGTTCCGCCCTTGGCAAAGGCGGCGGGTCCGGGCTCGGACCCCGCGCTCTCTGGTCCGACCTGCAGGCGGCCCAACCGATCCACATGGGCGATCGAGCCGCCGCCCGCGCCGATCTCGATCATTTCGATCACCGGGATGCGCACCGGCATGCCCGAGCCCTTGATGAACCTCGCCGCGCGCGCGATTTCGAACTTGCGCGCGGTCTGCGGACGGTATCGGTCGATCAGACACAGCTTGGCCGTCGTGCCCCCCATATCGAAACTCAGCACCTCGCGCTCGCCGGTCTCGGCAGCGATGCGCGCGGCCAGAATGGCCCCTCCAGCAGGGCCGGATTCCACCAGCCGGATCGGCAGACGCGCGGCGGTTTCCATCGTCGTCATGCCACCGCCCGCGGTCATCATCAGGATCGGGCAAGTCAGCCCCTCATTACTGAAACGTGCCTGGAAATCGGTCAGGTAGCTGGCCATCTGAGGCTGGATATAGGCGTTGGCGATGGTGGTTGAGAGCCTGTCGAATTCACGCGCCTCGGGGCTGACCTCATGCGATAGCGAGATCACCAGATTGGGCATTGCCGCCAGCAGAAGATCGCGCAGCCTCAGTTCATGTGCCGGGTTGGCGTAGGCATGCATCAGACAGATCGCTACGGCTTCGGTGCCACAGGCCGCTAGTTCCCCAGCCAGTCGGGCAACGCCCTCCTCATCGAGCGGTTGCAACACCTGCCCACGCGCATCCATCCGCCCTCCGATGGTAAAGGCACGCGAACGCGGCACGATCAGATCAGGTTTGACCAGGTTAATATCATACTGGCTGTAGCGGCGTTCATAGGCGATCTCGAGAATATCGCGGAACCCCTCACTCGTCACCGTGGCCACAACCGACCCGCGCCGCTCGATCAGAGCATTGGTGGCCAGTGTCGTGCCATGGATGAAGCCGCCGATTTGCGACCAGTCTGCCCCTGTCGCGGCCAACACATGTTCGGCACCCGCAAGCGCCCCAAGGGTCGGGTTTTCAGGGGTGGTCGGTGTTTTGGTGGTGGCAAGGATATGCCCCTGCCCATCAACCAGGACTGTGTCAGTGAAAGTGCCACCAATATCGACGGCAAGGCGTAACCCGTTCGTGTTGTGCATGTAGAGAAACCAAAAAAGCGGGAAAGTCAGAAGAGGTGTGGATACCCGGTTCAGCAACTGCTGAATCGGCCAATAGGCAGCTTCACGTCATACCACGAGATCACAGCCGATTGCCCGACGTCCCTGGTTTACCATCATGCATTGCGCCATATTTGGCCGCTCTCGCTCTTTCCAACTTCAGAAAGGCTGCCCGAGCACAGGACGGGCTGTCAACAGAAATGTGAACCTGTCCAGCAGGCACTCGCGATCGCAGTGTTACTTGCAGATGGCAGCAACCAACTCACATATCAGTGTTCGTTCTCAGGAAATTTTCCCATGACTAATGTCCGGTTTCACCAGTATTTCACACCTTCGGGCAAGCTGCAGCATTTGTTATTTTGGGCTCGATCCGGACCTTCGCCCCAAGAAGCCCGGATAGTCGCATCGCGGACAAAAGCGTACCTTTACGGAAAGTTCCTTAAGGTCTGCTTCTGTTAACAGAAGGGGCAACACGACGGCCGCCCCCTTGACTTAAAATGTGATTGCCAGACTTACAGGGCTCCCACAGCTGTGCTGCGGATGTCTTGCCACTGGTTTTCGGCTTTTGAGATCGTGCCCGCGCGGTCTTTGTTGAATTCATCAAAGATTGCTCGATTCAGGAACACGTAGAGCTTGTCGTCGATGACGGCGTGGAACTCGGGGTCACCGTCGAACTTTTTACCTACGGAAACACCGAAGGTACAGTAGCCACCGTTCTGGGGCAGGTACGCCGCAGGATTTGCTTCAAAGGCTTTCATGTTGGCTTCTGAGGTGAAGTAGTAAGCCACGTCATCATGGACGGCGGTGAATGCAGCGGAGCCCTCAACCGGGTTCGCAGTTGCGATGAACTCAACCGGATCCACCCCATGCAGGCCCAAAGGCGCACCGGCTGCGGTAATTCCACGCGATACGTTGTATTCGTCAGCTGCCATGGCAGCTGTGCCGCTGAAAGCGAGACCGGTCAAAAGAGCGGAGGCTATTGCAAGTTTCTTAATCATTTGGAATTCCTTTTTTTGACTGCGAGGCTCGACCGCCGAGCACTCGCCTTGTGCTGAAAGGATTATCCTCTAAGAACTATCAATCAACTATACAGCCCAATATATGAACAGATAGTATCGTATTTCGAACGATCTGACTATTTTGTGGCGGGGCGGATTATTCGATTATTGAAACGGAACTGCGGGTTGGGACGAGTAGCCATGTCATGAAACGCAAAAGGGGCCGCATCAAATGAGCAACCCCTAGCAACGTCACTGTGCCTCAAGCGCTCAACGCCGCGTCTTCTGGTTGATGTAGTCCAACAACCAAGAGGACCGTCCCGCCGAGCAGTGCATAATACCAGAAATCAAGACCCGTAAAGCCGAGCAGGAACGGTGCGGCAACAAAGGTCACACCGACAAGGGAGTCGACCGTGAGGTGCAAGCTGTACGGCAGCACCCGAATAACACCGAGGTGATGATCCGTCAGGACCGTTAGCCCGAAGGCGGCGACCCCGGTGGCAACCGAGAGCCAAAGCGCCAGTGGGTTTTCCGCTCCCAGCCCGAAAACAAATGGCATGACAATGAGGCCAATGGCGACAGGATAGTCGAGATATGCGTGGATGGTTTTGGTGACAAAGCGTAGAGACATGGTGGTTTTCCTCTTGTTTTAAACTGCGGCGCAGCATTGATGAGGCCAAGTTAGGCCTTCGACAGAGGTCAAACCATGTCCGAAAGTTTGGAATACTGCACAGATCGTTCAGACTTACGAACGAACGAGGTTTCGTGATTTTCGGAACTCTGCCGGCGTCATCCCGGTCTCTTTTTTGAAAACTCGTGTGAACGACGAGTCCGAGGCATATCCGGCATTTTCAGCGGCTTCTGTGAGAGAGGCGCCAGGCTCTTGCAGAACTTTCTTGGCAAGTTCCATACGCCATCTCGTGACGTATTCCATGGGCGTCATGCTCATCGTTTTCTGAAACTGCACGGCAAAGCTGGTACGCGACATCCCTGCGGCCTGGGCAAGTGTTTCCACGGTCCAGCTATCGGCCGGAGATTTGTGAAACGCATCAAGAGCACGGCTTAGATTCTTGTCCGAAAACGCACCCAAACCCCACTCCGTGGCCTCGTCACCATCAATGAAGCTGCGGATGGCCTGCGCCAGTATCGCTTCTGACATTTTCAGCGCGATCAGGTCTCCACCCAGTTTTGTCCCACCGGCCTCTTCACCAATCATACGAAGCGTGGCTTCCATCCAGCGACCGGCGCTTTCACCGTAGTTTTTGAGGTGGATATACGGTGGCAGGCGGTCGAGCAGAATGTGCTTTGAGCTTGGGTCAAATGAGAAATGCCCGCAAACAAGTTGCGTTTCGCTCTGCGGCTCGTCACCACCAAAAACCAGTACGCCTGACCCATCGTAGCCCGACTTTTCCAAAACGGCGTCAAGCGGCAGGACCGTCTTCTCTGGCTCATGACCGCAATAGAGCGAATGCGACGCCCCATGCGGAATGATAACAAGATCGCCCTGCGCCAGATCTATAACCGTATCGGTACCTTCGACGCGCACAAGGCAGCTACCGCGATGGGCAAAGTGAAATCGGGCCACGTTCTCATAACCCGGTACGGCGACGCCCCAGGGCTTGGTGAACGATGTACGGAAGTACAGCGTCCCGCGCATGGACAGGCTGGTCAGTATGTGGCTTAGAAGATCAAGCATTCCTTCTGTCTAAGCAGCTAGTTGCGAATGTACAGGGCTGTGAACGATCTGCACAGCTTTTGGAACGTTTGGCTATACCGTAGTACGGTGGGTTCCTTGTATTGTGATGGGCCACGCGATCAGGACAGAAATTGAAGCCGATGATCGAGATAAAGCGAATTTGTGAACCTCCATCAGCTGATGACGCACACCGGGTGCTCGTTGATCGAGTTTGGCCGCGCGTGGCCTCTAAAGAAGTCGCAAAACTGGATGACTGGATGAAAGATGTCACTCCAAGCCCCGAGTTACGTATATGGTTCGACCATGATCCAAAGCGGCCGCTGGAGTTTAAATTACAGTATCTCTTTGAACTGAAAGGGGCCGTACGGAACGCCTGTGTCAGTGAGTTGAAGGAGAGGGGTTTGACCGGCACTCTCACTCTTCTCTTCGCCGCGAAAGATGATCGTCACAACCACGCGCTCATCCTCCTGGAAATTCTTCGGCGCGAACAGAACTGATCAAGTTCCACCAAAGCCGGCATAAGCTGTGATACAGCAATATGGCCATTTGGGCTCGCAGCGGCCGTTCTCTGCGGCAAGCATAGAGGGTAGGATGAGCCAATTGCGGCTGTTGGACACGCTAAGGTCCATTGCATGTGCGGCAAGGCGCAAACCGCACATTCCGGACGTTCAGAACCAGGTGGCAATTAGCAGGTGAGCGTGCCAAATGCCGTTGGTTAGATTCAGTCCGTTTCGCCAAAATAAACGAAGCTCATCTTGTTGCCATCAAGATCACGGACATAAGCTCCGTAAAAATCAGGCCCATATTGCGGGCGCGGCCCCGGCTCCCCCTCATTGGTGCCACCAGCAGAGAGTGCCGCTGTATGGGCCGCTTTAACTTCAGCCTCATTTTCGCATAGCAAACCTACCATATTACCATTTCCTGGCGTTGCTACTTCCTTATTAAACGGTGGCGTTACCCAAATCCGGCCACCGCCGCGCAGGCCATAGCAAAAACCATGGGGCATGAATTCCATTACCACCTTGCCGCCAACTAGGGGTAAGACGGCATCAAAATAGGCCCTTGCCATTGTTACATCGTTGGAACCGATCATCACATAATTTAGGGACATTGTACGCCTCATCTAAAAGTGGAACATATAAGGAACATTTGACATCCCATCGGCTATTCCACAACCCCCGACGTACTCAATTTCGATGGGGACTTGCGCCCAAAAACTCTGCTTTCCCTCAGGGCATTTGGCAGGATGACTCTAATCGCATTGGGAATCTTTTGCTGGTCTCGGGACGGACTAACACAAAGATGGCGAGAAAACCGTTTCTCGAAAAGGTGGGCTATATCGGGGAAACGTGTGCAAGCTCATGGATTTGGGCACAAGATACGCTCAATGAACAAGACTGGAACCTTGAACTGGTTCAAGCATGTGAGCAGAGGATGTTAGTAAGTTTAAGAGCCGCTTCAGACTTTCGCAGTGAATATACCGCCCTTTGGCGCGAAATCTCCAACGATGGTTCAAAGCCCAAAACGGACATTCATTGTGTCAAATACTAGAGCTCTAGCACCAGCTTGGACGACTTTGAACGCGACACGCACAAGCAAATTTGCTGGTTTGCCCGACGCTGCTTTGGAGAGAGAAAACTATCACGGTGATCGGGTTCACCTTCAAGCGCTCTCGTCACGCAAGTCCCGCAAACGCCTTGTTCACAGGAAAACGCGGCGTCAATTCCGTGCGCTTGAAGTACATCCAGGATCGTTTCTTTCGCACCAACTTCTAGGGTCGTTTCACTTTGGGCAAGCTCAATTTGGAAGGGTGCAGTCGGACCAATATTTGTAGCTGGATTAGCTGCAAAACGCTCCAGCTTGATGTCAGCAGCAGGGATCGTTTTCAGCGCTGTACTTTCTGCTGAGGCCATAAATAAACCCGGGCCACAAATGTAAACCTGCGTTCTAGGCGGAGGACTTGCAAAAACAGCCTTCAGTCTCGCCTTCGTCGCAGCCACATCCAATCCTTCGTGAAGCGAAACTCTGGTCGCAAAGCTGCCCCTAAGCAGTCGGTTCTGAAAGGCAGTATGTTCCGGGCCGCGCGAGAAGTAGTGGAGCTCGAACGAACGACCCAGAGCGTTGAGACGATCCGCCATGGCAATGATTGGTGTAATGCCAATGCCGCCAGCCAGCAACACGGCGTGCGGGGCGGATTCATACAATGAAAAGTTGTTGCGCGGGCTTCCTATTTCCAAGCGATCCCCTTCCTGTACCGACAGGTGCATCAGATCGGATCCGCCTCGCGAAAGCTCCACTTGTTTGACAGCAATCATGTAGTGATGCCGATCATTCTGATCGCCGCATAACGAATACTGGCGGATGATCCCTTCTCCGCAGTGCACGTCTATGTGAGCGCCCGGTTCATAAGCAGGTAACTTGAAAAAGCCTGTTTTCCTAAGCAGAAACGAACGAATACCTTCACCTTCACTTGCTATCTTGACGACTTTGACGTTGATAAGCGACATAGCCCAGACTCCTCATTGATGGATCGGCTGCATTCTTTCCAGACCGTCCTTCAGTTTTTCCAGTTCGGCCCCGGGCATGGAAACTGTGGTTGCATCATCAGGATAGGACCCATCTAAAACTGCCGCTCGATATCGAGAAAGTGCTTTCAGGCGCTCAGCGGCCAATTGCTTGCGGATGGCGCGGACATCTCCATAGGCTTTTGCATGACGTGGTGGATTTTCGGTGTCCCCGCAAAGATCCGACATGTAAGACAAAACAATATCGCCAGACGACCCCGCACCAATTGTGACAGTAATCAGCTTCGAGCGCTTCTGAATTTCGACAAGCGCTTCGTGCGCGACACATTCCACTTCGCAGCAATACACACCTGCCTCTTCAAGCCTGCGAAAGTCCTGCATGAGGCTCATTGCTTCTTCTGCGGTCTTTCCAACCGTACGCAACCCACCAAATTGAGTGGCACGTGCAGGGAAGAGTCCTGTATGCCCCTGAACACTGATACCTTCACGCGCGATCCTTTCTATCGTCCGCAATCCTCGCGGGGAATAAATCGCGTCTGCTCCACTGGCCATGGCGTCAATCGCTCCCCCAAGTGCCTCATCTTCTGTCACGTACTGGCTCATGTATTGCGCGGCAGTTATGAAGATATGAGGGGCGGCAGTTCGGATGCCTGCGGTGTTGTCGCAACTTATTGTCACGCTATCGATCTCTTGAGCTGCGGCGGCTTTGGCCTCTTCAGCATCAGAGGCGGTGACTTGCGTCATCTTTTTGCAGGCTGCCTTGTTAGTGAACATGCACTCGACCGTTAGGTGACGCTGAGCAGGTTGGCCGCCGTAAGTGTAGATATTTTTCATCGGGTGTTCGTCCTGTGCGGGCTAGTCATTTCGGCGCAAAAATCAGTTTTTTTCGCGCTCGAATGCGTTTCGTGGCCTCAGGTGTGCCGTCGTGAAAACTGCCAAACCAGCGGTCGAGCGGGATCTCTTCGGATCCGTAGTTGCACTCAAAATACCGATGATGCAGTTGATGGTGGAAGGACCCTGCTTTTATCGCCTGTTTGTCTTTGACGAACAGTTTGTCAAAGCCTGCATGGGAAAACAGCGCCCCCAAGCTAAGTGAATACATGTGGAAAATCACATGAAGTGGGTCCGATGGCAGTACGAAATGTATGAGGATGCTTGAAAAGTAACAGAAGCTCTCGACAGGGTGCATTGCCAGCCCCGACCAGGGCCCGACATTGACGTTTCGATGATGCAAGTGATGCACATTCTTGAACAGCCAAGGGATATGGATCAGCCGATGAACCCAATAGAAGTGAAATGACTGCCAAAAACGGAGCACAAAGAAGAACAAGATGAACCAAACAGGTGACGCGCTAAAGCCGTTCAACGTTGGCACCCAGCCGTTGGAGGCAAGAAAGAAATAGAGAATGGACCAGCCAGACAAGCAGACGACCGCCGATACAAGTGTCCAGAAAACATTGTCCCAAACCTGATCACCGAAGGTAAACCGCGAGCTTTTTTCCATAGGTCGCACGTCGAATTTCTGGCGCGTCTTTTGGCCTGCAAACACATATAGATATAGGTGCAAGATAGTCCCCAGAAGGATCACGGCTCCAAAGTAGATCGCGGCAATCTGGATCATCCAATCTATGGACACGCCCTGCATATCGCTGAACGCTGGTAGAAAAAATGTGACCGTTATCAGAGCAAACAGCAAATGGCTCACCGGCGGCGTTAGCTTGAGCCAAGTCCCTATCAGCCAGTCAAAAGCAGCCCTCGGTTTTGGCGGTATGTCGAATACCGGAGACATCGCAATGGGCAGTTCCGGGTGAAAATTCCACTCACGCGATTTGCCTGCTGGGATTTTGACTACAGTCTTTTCATCATGTGCCGACATCACCTTGCTTTCCATGAACATTCTTCAATTGCATTGGCCAAGCAGACCTGGAAACGCCTACAGGGCGCCCAGCATTTCATTCACCGCGATCATGCCCGGGTCATCCATGCCGACGGTTTGGTCACCGAAAATCCGAGCGCGCCCGATTTTGCATTGCTTGTCTCTGAATTCGGCTAGCGCCGCGGCGCTGGCATCCCGGGCTGACTGTAGCAGCGCCTCTGGCGTATCAAGATCGGCACACGCAGTTCGGATAGCCTCGAGTGAATCCAATACCGTCTTGTCGCCCAGTGACGCGCCACCTCTGCTTATCATCGCTTCAAGCGCTGCTTTCGCCAGGTCCGACATATGCGACCAGCCCACACTCGTCTCACCCTTTGTCTGCTTGGCGACCGCCATCAGCGCGATGCCCATAAGTGTTCCAAAAGATGAGCCGGAAACCTTGGTCATCGCCTTAGCGGCTTGCATGCAGGCCTGTCCAACATCAGTAGGCAGCTCGTCAGCGATGGCGCGCATATTATTAAAGCCATTGATCATGGTGACGCCCAGATCGCCATCGCCGAGCTTTCCATCAAGCTCATTCAATAACTCCCCGGTTACATCAATGTCCTCGGAAATAGCGATGATGGCATGACGCAAGCTATTGGTGGTCAGGCCCATGTTTCAATTCCTCCAGAACGGGTTATTTGCAGGGGCGGAAAGCAGGTTTTCCAACTCATCATCCAGTTTCATCACGGTGATCGATGCGCCTGCCATTTCCATTGAAGTGGCATAGTTGCCAACCAGCGGCTGGATGAGGTTGATATCCTTTTGTTTGAGAATGGCCTTTGCCGCCCGAAACAGAATGTACAGTTCCTCGTTGGGGGTCGCTCCTAGCCCGTTGACCAGCATTGAGACCTTGTCGCCTGCCGTAAGCGTCAGCTCCGGCAGTACGAAGTCCATCAGTTCGGCAACCAGTGCGTCCGCAGTCTTGAGTTTGCCGCGAGACACTCCCGGTTCGCCATGAATCCCCATGCCGATTTCCATTTCGTCATCAGCAATTTCAAAGGTTGGCTTTCCGGCTTGTGGTACAGTGCAAGACCCCAAGGCCACTCCTATTGAGCGACAGTTGGAGGCTGCCCGTTTGGTTACGCCAACGACGCCATCTAACGAGATGCCGGAGGCGGCAGCGGCACCAGCGATTTTCATAACGTAAACTAACCCGGCCACACCGCGCCGCTTTTCAGCCTCTTCCGGCGGCGCACTTGCCACATCATCACAAACGATGACCTGTTGTGCGGTAATATCTTCCATCTCGGCCATTTCACAGGCCATTGCGAAGTTCATTTTATCACCGCCGTAGTTGCCGATGACGCAAACAACACCGTGACCCCTATCAGCATGTTGAATAGCTTCCAGCATCGGGGTCATATCGGGAGATGCGAAGACATCGCCAACCGCGCATGCATCGAGCAGGCCATCGCCGACGTAGCCCGCGAAAATTGGCAGATGTCCAAACCCTCCACCCGAAACAACGCCGACCTTGTTCTCACCCGACTTGGTTTTGCGCAGCATTCGCCCGGTCGAACCGTCAACAGTGAATGTTGCCGGGTGAGCCAAGCTTAAGCCATCCAGAACTTCGTCAACGTAGTTCACCGGGTCATTCATCAACTTCTTCATCTGGCTCTCTAGTTTTGCAATATGAAACAAAAGTATTATATTACGAACTTGAGGTGAAGATCAAGCATCTTAATAGTGAACGCAGAACCCTTGTTCCGAATTGCAAAACAAATTATGAGGAAGACATGCAAAGCTCTATCGTCGCCAAATTGTTGAAACTGCTGACAATAATCAGCGAGTCACAGAAACCGATGACATTTTCGGAATTAGTCAATTTCAGCGGAATGAACAAAAGCACAATTCACCGATTGCTGGGCATCTGCTCTGAGGAACAGTTGGTCCAGTATGACAAGTCTCGAAAAGCCTATCTGTTAGGTCCCAAGGTGTTCGACCTGGTTCGTAACGCTTATAGTGGCTATGATATTCAAGCCGTGGCGTTGGATGAGATGTTGCGACTTCACAGCCTCTTTGACGGGAATGTCACCATAGGCATACCGAGTGGGCTGGAAGTTGTTTATCTGCGCATTATCGAAGCAAAATCCGCTACCAGCCCAACACAGAAACCCGGTATGCGAGAGCCAATCCACTGCTCTGCGTCCGGGAAAGCCCTGTTTGCGTTTATGCCAAACAAAATCATTGATGCAAAATTGGCCGAGTATGGCTTTGAACGGTATACCGAACGGACAATCACCGACGCTGAAACCTTCAAATCAGAACTGGAAACCGTGCGCGAGGCGGGCTTTGCCCAGAATGATCGTGAAGAGTATGACTATTTCGGCGGCATATCCGCTCCGATCTTCAATTACCTTGGCGAACCGATTGCGGTTTTGAATATCTGGTGCGTCCAGGCCCAGCACCCCATGTCAGAAATGGTGGGCTGGGCCGATGAACTCATGGCTTCAGCGAATCGAGTCACTAAGTTGGTAGGAGGAGTTCGACCCGATTTAGCGACATTGCGTTCAACTTGAGCTTTCAAACGTTACATATAAAGAAGTGCTTCTTGATGTAGTCGCCGACAACCCACTCGGTCTCCAGCCCTTCTTCTAGGACAAACCCGTCGCCTCCCTTCACCATTACCGATTGTCCATCGCTGGTTGTTATTACCGCCCCGCCTTCAAGGATGTGGCAGAACTCAACTATTCCGTGATAGTTGGCTCGGAACACGCCCTCTGAGCTTTCCCAGATCCCAGACTTCAAGGTGTCATTATTGCCTGAATACATGAGTTCAACAAACTGACGCGGCGCCCCCAAAACGATTTCCGCAGTGATGTCTTTTTCGACTTTCTCTGGAGATTGATCCCCGAATAGCACAATAGCCATAAACCTGATCCCTTCCTGGATTGCGTTGTTATTTGCGACCGAGAATGCCATCCAAGGAGTCGCGTATGGTCATGGCCGGAGCAGCAAGTGGCAGCATCTTGGTTGCCGCCCAATGAAATGGAATTCGCTTAATCGGCGTCACCGGAAATGGAAGGTCTTCTTCACTTCCACCCATAGTCTTATGCACCAGCCCCTTGGCCATGACAGAAGTCATCGCAATGCCGCGACCACTAAAACCGAGAGCCGCGAGCACGCCCTCGTCAGGTTCATGGAGGTGAGGCATCATTTCGGGCGTGACGGCTATACGTCCAGCCCAAACGGTTTCGATGGGAGTATTCTTGAGTTGTGGAAACACAGTGTCGAGCCCGCGTTGCAATCGTTTGATCCCGCCCAGTGTTTCCACACTGTCGTTGCTACCAACGCAACCAAAGATCAGCCGTTTATCTCGGTCGTAGCGCGCGTAGTAGATCGCACGCCGACTGTCGGAGATGGTCACACCTCCTGGCAATACCGATTGCTGTAAGCTATCGCTGAGCGGCGCTGTTGCGAGCGAAATACTAACCATTGGAAAGAACGTTTGTTGCAATCCAGGCCAAAGACCGTTGGTGTAAGCATTGGTGGTCAAAATCACCTGCCGGGCAGTAGCGCTGCCTGTTGAGGTCGCGACCTTCCACTTTCCGTTAACCCTCGACATGCTCCGAACAGAGGCGTTTTCGTAGAGTTGCGCGCCGTGTTTTTCGGCGGCTCGGGCGAAACCCCGTGTCAGAGAAAGAGGCTGTACATGACCGCCACGCTTGTGGAACAGCGCAAATCTGTAAGCTTCAGATCCGCTCACTTTCGCGACTTCTGGGCCTTCGAGAACACCAATTTCTCCGCCAACAGCATTCCATGCCTCTGCCAACTCAATCAGTGAAGCCGCTTCAGACTTGCAGTGCGCGGCCTGAACCCAGCCGTTTTGCTCTGCATCACAGTCGATGTCATATCGCCTGATGTCGGCGAACAGATCATCGGCAGATGTCAGGGTTGCTCGAACTAGTCGGTTAGCGCACGCGTCGCCCAAGCGACCCGCCAAATCCTGCGGCGTTGCTCGCCAAATAGGATTACACTGGCCCCCGCTACGTCCAGAAGCACCCCATCCAATCCTCTTGGCTTCCAGCAATGCAACTTTGGCACCACTTTCTGCCAAACCTAAAGCCGTACGTGTCCCGGATAGACCACCCCCCACAACTATGACGTCAGCGGTGATGTCGCCTTCCAGCAGCAACGCTTCGGGGGCGGGTGCAGCCGTCCGTGACCAATGGACCTCATCTATCGCGGCAGGGATTGGCATGTTTGAATCTCTCTTTGTTTTGTAATACAAAACTTTATTTCCATATAAGGAAACATAGTGGCCGCTTTTATGCGGGTCAATAGGACTTATGACTTAGGCTTGGATGCCTATTTGTTGGCATCGCGAAAACAGCTTCGGATTTGTTCATTTGGAAAAACGTTGACTGAGTCCCGATTCGCAACTTATTCTCATTATGCAAAATAAAAGTTTTGTATTGTGAAATTATCACATCGAACAACAAGGGAGAATAGAATGAAACTCAAAAGCTTTTTGCTTGGAGCGGCCGCAAGTTTGGCTTTGGTGACAAGCGGATCTGTTGCGCTGGCCCAAGAAGATGGTGAGCTTACCGTCGCCTATTTCCTTGAATGGCCAATGCCAATCCTGGCCGCCAAGGCTTCAGGTGCGTTCGAGGAAGAGCTTGGGATGAAAGTAAACTGGGTGTCTTTCGAAACCGGGACCGCAATGTCGGCGGCGATGGCTTCGGGAGATGTGCAAATTGCCGTGTCCCAGGGTGTTCCTCCCTTTGTTGTCGCCGCGTCCGGTGGCCAGGACTTGCAGGTCGTGGATGTCGCGGTCAGCTATTCTGAAAATGACAATTGTGTTGTGCATTCAGATCTGGAAATCGACAAGGATTCTGCAAGCGAACTGGCTGGTAAGAAAGTAGCTGTGCCGCTTGGTACAGCCGCGCACTATGGCTTCTTACGTCAGATGGACCACTTCGGGGTACCACTTGATAGCCTTAAGATCGTTGACATGCCTCCACCTGAAGGAGCCAACGCCCTGGGTCAAAAGGCCGTGGACTTCGCCTGCGGTTATGGTGGCGGTCTTACCAGCATGAAGGAATACGGAAACGTATTGCTGACGGGTGCTGAGAAGGAAGACTTGGGTATCCTCGTTTTTGATGTGATTTCAGCCCCTGCGTCTTTCATCGCTGAAAATGGTGACATCGTAGCCAGGTTTCTGGCTGTAACCGCCAAAGAAAACGAGCGTTGGAATTCTGGGGCTGGTGGCGACGAAATGATGGCCGTGCTTGCGGAACAATCCGGAATGGACCTGGATGCTGCCACTAGCGCCCTTTCGACCATGAAAATGCTCTCGATTGACGAAGCTCTGTCCGACAAGTGGTTAGGCGGAAACGCTGCGACATTCATGAAAGGTGTGGCTGACGTCTTCGTCAACGCAGGTTCAATCGATTCTGCGCTCGACAGCTATGAAGACTCTGTAAATACAGGACCGTTGCAAGCTGCCAAAGATATGTAGGACCGTTTCGGCTGGCGTGATCAACGTTCCACGCCAGCCGCACCGCAGACAAATGAGGCGGGGAAAACTTCGCCCAATCTGCCGGAACTCCGGCACAACGTGGAGGAACCATGACCGGACTTTCAATTGAAAATCTCTCAATGCGCTTTGAGTTACCCAATGGTAGCGCGATCCAGGCTCTAGAGAACGTTTCGCTTCACCTCAAAGAAGGCGAATTGATGAGTGTCTTGGGGCCTTCCGGCTGCGGCAAGACAACACTTCTGAACATCGTTGCGGGCTTTCTGGCACCAACCGGCGGTGAACTGACAATGAATGGGCATAGGATTACCGGGCCCGATGCTGAACGCGGAATGGTTTTCCAGAAAGGCGCACTTTTCGAGTGGATGTCCGTACGCGAAAACGTGGGATTCGGCCCATCGATGAAGGGAACACCAAAGGCTGAAAAAGACAAAACCGTTGATCACCTGCTCGACGTCGTTGGACTTCAGGATTTCAAGGAAAAGGCAGTTTATGAACTATCTGGCGGCATGCAGCAACGCGTTGCGCTTGCACGCTGTCTTGCGAATGATCCCGATGTGATCCTGATGGACGAACCTTTGGGGGCATTGGATGCTCTGACACGTGAAAAAATGCAGAGCTTGGTTCTGAAGCTTTGGAAAGAGACCGGCAAGACAATCATTTTGATCACTCACTCGGTCGAAGAGGCCCTGCTCCTTGGAGAGCGTCTGATTGTCATGGCTCCACGGCCAGGCAGGATCCACAAGGAATACCGACTGCCCTTTGCTGAACTGGGTGTGGGTGCCGATCTACGAGAGGTGAAAAAACATCCGGATTTCGGACCCAAACGCGAAGAGATCCTTTCGATGATCTGGGACATGGAAGAAGAAATCATGGGCCGGACGGAGGACGCAGCATGACCGGGATCTTCGTTCTCTTCATCTATGTCGGCATTTTCGTTGGCTCTTACTTCATTGTCACCAAGGTCGTTCATCACGCGACTGTCCGGGACTTTACCTCACTAAAAACCGTGACGTTTGGAGATGAAAGTGCGGTGCGGCCCAATCGAACCGCAGGGATCATCTCAATCATCACCATCTTTTTCATCTGGGCTATGTTCACCGGTTCCAGCTTGCTTCCAAAATTCCTACATGCACCGGCACCGTTTCAGGGCACTGCCGAGTTCACCTATACGGTCGAGGCAGATGGCAAACGGGATGACGCAACAGTAACAGTTGTAGTCTACCCACGTGAGGAAGAAACCGAAGCACCCGAAGTTGCTCCTGGCGATGGCTTCGCCAAGAACGATTCCTCCGCGCTGGCGCAGTGGCGAACAAGTTTGATCCGGGTCGATTCCAACGACGAAGTCACTAAGAAAGAGGGCGCCGAAGTCGTCGCGATTAACGGCCAGCCCATCAAACGTGGTGAAACTGTTAGAATTGAAAGCGGGACCGTAACTCTCTCTGACAAGGGCACGCCGAATTATGCGCCCAGTCGCGGTTGGCAAATGGAGCCTCTATATTTGCCGCCACCAGAAGAAGTCTGGAGTCGGACGACCAAAATAATCGGTGAAGGCTTTCGGAACTACACACTTGCGGAGCACTTGGGGTATTCACTGTTCCGCGTTATTGCGGGCTTCATTTTGGGCGCCCTTGTGGGTATTCCTTTGGGATATGCCATGGGCCTCAGCGATTGGTTCAGAGGTTGGTTCGATCCGATTGTGGAGTTCATGCGCCCGGTTCCGCCGCTCGCATTGATCCCACTGGTTATCATTTGGTTCGGCATCGGAGAAACGGGCAAAATCATTCTGCTGTTCCTGGCGGCACTTTGGATCATGGCGATAGCGGCGCGATCAGGTGTTTCAGGAGTAAACATTTCTAAAGTTCATGCGGCCTACTCGCTTGGCGCCAACAAATGGCAAATCATGCGCTACGTGATTGTCCCCAATTCACTCCCGGAAATTTTTACCGGCGCCCGTGTCGCGATGGGTGTCTGCTGGGGGACCGTTGTTGCTGCCGAACTTGTTGCCGCTGAGCAAGGCGCAGGGATGATGATAATGGTCGCCTCAAGGTTTCAGAACACTGACATCGTCATCCTGGGCATCACACTGATTGGCGTGATTGGGTTCGGCATCGACATGCTAATGCGGTGGGCCGAACGGTGGCTTGTTCCTTGGAAAGGAAAAGGCTGATCCCGAACCTCCCTGAGGGACCCCTTGAGCAGTTCTCCATGACTGTTCGCACTACCGGGCAATTCATTGCCCGGTCTTTTTCATTTGTACTTTCTTTCATTCCGCTCCTGACCAAACTGCAGGAATGGGCATTCCGCCTAACTTGCGCAGTCTGATGTTTGCGTATTTCAGCAGTATCGCAGCTTTTGCCTGAACCACTGCCAACTAGTCTCGGCAGGATCGGTTATTTGGTTTTCGTTGTGTGGTATGCGGATGTCTTCGGTACTGGCACTTTTGCTGGTTAAGAAATGTTGGCTTCCCAGAAACTTACGATCCCAATAGCCCCGCTCAGCGCAGGAAGTTCCGTAGCAATTTGTGAGACGAACGGCCCTTCTTCCTGCGCACCACATCGGAGATGGCGATTTGCCGCGGAACCGATACAAATATGTACGTTTGGTCACTCGAAAGTATCCCGCGCAAGATATCGAATAACCCGTTCATAAGAGTAAGTGCCTTAACACTAGCTTCCCAAAATATAGGTCCGCAAAGAGCAGATGGTCGATCCGGGAAACGGGATTTCAGGTTGTCATGTTCTGTTCCTTTGTGTCTTTGAGGCGCCGCGTTGCCTTTTTACGAACAACATCGCGACGCACCTCTCATGCTTCAGTTGCCTGATCACGTGTCATGATGATCTCGCGGGTGATCTGCCACCTGCCATCTTCAAGCACGAAGTCGATGCTGAGCGAGATGAGCTGATAGCGCCCGGTCGCGTTGTTCTTGCGACTGACCACAATATGCCCGTGTGTGTCGTCGGCCTCGACCAAGTGATACTTGACCCAAGGGTTTTCGTCCTTCAGCGCGCACATGTTGTCCTTGATGAACGCCATGAACCCGTTTTTATCGTTACGCATCAGGGTGCCGTCATTGAGCAGAACATAGGTCTGCATGTCGCGGTGATAGAGCTTGTCCAGCACCTCAAAAGAGTGTCCTGAAACGCCATGGATCAAACCATCCAGTGTCTCTTTGACGGCGGATGCACTGGGGTGATTTTCAGTCATTGCCATTGTAATTTTCCTGTTGGAAGCGGTTGTTTGGAAGTGGTGAGAGCGAGGATCACTCAGTGGCGTAGTTGCTGAACATATCCAGCACGATATGCCACGGTGCCTCTTCGTTCTCACGCTCAAGGACGTAGATGTACGTCCCTTCAAGCTGGAATCCCTGGCTGTCGACCGAAGCCTGTGTCACACCTTTCATGACGGCCTGTGTGCCATCATCAGAGATGAACAAGTCTTCAATCGTGTGAGACAGCTGGCCCTTGTTCTCGCTCATGAAGGTGATTGTCTGGCGTGGAACGCCATCACGCCCTTGGGCCGGGCGGGTTGCTGGGGCAATCCAGAATGTATCTTCGTCATAAAGGGCGATGAGACCAGCTGCGTCATGTGTAGCAGCGAGTTCGTTGAAGTGGTCGTTTAAGGCGATCAGGCTCTCACGCGCTGCGCTCTGTGCAGTGGTTTCAGCAAAAGCGGGCAATGCCAGAGAGGCGACGACGGCAACAGTGGAGAGTAAGGATTTCAAGCGCATGAGCTTGTCCTTTCAGGTTAGATTATTGATTTCAGAGAGTTGTGGGGGGAGGCGTGCGCCTTATGCGGCGCGGGTTCCCCGAATAGGATAGTTGTTTTCGGGATTGCGAATGAAGCGAAGGCCGCCCAGCAGGGTCTTCAAATCAGGGCGCGCAAATGGTGCATTCGAGATGTCAGTCACCTGAACTTGTCCGTCTGCATTCACGATAAAGATGCCAGGCTCTGCAAAGGGGCGATCATGCTCTTCAGCTGACCGCGGGTCAGAGACATAAAGACCAAGTTCGTGCATTTGATCGAGGCTCAGGTCAAACCCCACCGGGAAGCTTGGCTGTACCAGAGCGATCTGATCGCTAGCTTTGCCTTCAGGATCAGCGGAAACAGCCACAACATCAACCCCAAGCGCATAAAACTCTGGCAGAAGTGTTTCCAGCTTTTTCAGATAGGTGGTGCACATCGGGCAGTGTTTGCCGCGATACACGACGACCAGTTGCCAGTCACGACCTCCTTGCGGCACACCAAGAGTCAGGTTTCCGCCGCCAAGTTTGGCGACGCTGATTTCCGGAAATTGGGCTCCTGCAGGAGTTTTTTGGGATAACATTTTCCAGTCCTTGCGTTTTGTGATGATCATTATAAAATACACTCAAACCCAGACGTCAAGGATTTTTGTAATGAACGTCACAAAAAAAGTCGGCCGCCCTAAAACGTTTGACCGCGACGAAGCCCTCAACAAAGCTATCGGGGTGTTCTGGAATAAAGGTTACGAAGGGGCGTCGATGAAGCTGCTGACTGATTCGATGGGGATCAACAGCCCAAGCCTCTATGCCGAGTTCGGCGATAAGCACGGCCTGTATCTTGAAGCGATCAACAGCTATGCAACGAATGATGCCTGTACGCCTTTGGTTGCGTTGGAAACTGTGCCGGATATTCGCGAAGCAGTCAGAGCGTTCTTCGAAGCAGTTATTGACTACTCAACGCACCATGTGAGCGGGGCGAAGGGTTGTTTCCTCGTCTCCTGCGTTGCGACAAGTGCGGGACACGTTGAAGGAACTGCAGAGTTGTTGCGCGATGCAATCGCAACAACGGATAAACGCATAAAAGTGCGCTTTGACCAGGAGGTCGCCAAACGGTCACTTCCTCAGGGCTTTCCGAGTGCAGATCGTGCCAAGCTGATGTTTGATCTACGGCAAGGTATGGTGTTTCGAGCGCGCGCTGGCTTTAGCGACGCGGATCTCGAAAGCGACATTGAAAAATATGTCAGATCCGTTCTCGCCGAGCCTGAAAGTTGACCTTTATGCATCCGCAAGTTGAGGCACTTTAGGCTCAGTATTGACCTTCCTTGCGGGTCGCATGATTGGTTGGTCGCAGGCGCGAGCGGCATCTCAAACGATCCCGGCGAAGGTTAGAAAAGTCCACGATCTGTGAGTTCGTAGTCATATTAAGTTTGCGGCAACAGCGAGGGTCCGCAAAGCGAGCTGCGGTTGCAGCATTGTGGTGGGTTACCAGATGTCTCCCTTGGGCCGCTAGCTAGACTTTGCAAAGCCCGCTTTCAGCGCATTGCCGCCGTCGCTGAGGCTTAGTGCCGTACTAGCAGCGAACGGCTGCTCCGTAGCCCGCCTTCGGGCCAGACTTGTCCCGATTGTCGTGCCCATGTGTCGCAAAGGTGGTATCTGGCTAGACCTGAAGCGGCAATTCCCATCCTGTCGTGTATCCACATCACGAAGTCTCCATGATTGGAGAGCAACGCGATGCCATCGGTTTCGACAAGTCTCCCGAGAGGTGTTTAGGCTAGTGTGAAAGGGCGATTGTTTCAACGATCTGAGCACGCCGGAACATTTGGGCACATACATTCGCAACTTAACGGGTGGAATAGACGGGGGTCTGCAGTTTTCTCATCCCGAACTTTTACTTATAATCTGCTGCTTGTTAAAATTAGTGGTGCCCGGGGGCGGAATCGAACCACCGACACGAGGATTTTCAATCCACTGCTCTACCCCTGAGCTACCCGGGCACGGGAACGGCATTGGCCGCTGGGTGGAGGCGTTCTATGACTTGCACCATCCAGTGTCCAGAGGCTTTTTGACATTTTTTCAGTGGGGTCGTGGAACGGTGTCTTCCGCATCCGAAATGCTGATTTCCCCAGCCTCTTCCCGCTGCGACGGGACCGCGTATGACCCGTTCAGCCATTTGGCCAAATCGATATCTGCGCAGCGCTTTGAACAAAATGGGCGGAACTGCGTCACCGTGTCTTCACTGCAGATGGGGCAGCTCATTTCAACACCTCGGCCAAAGGAATGCGCCCACGTTTTCGTTGCAACTCGTAGTGCCCCAAAGGGGTCCAGCCAGCTAGTGTTGTTTCTACGGAATCCGCCTTGAGCGCTGCGCGAAGAACCTGTTCAAACCCTCGGCGGTCTTTCTTGGGCATTGGGGCAAGGTCCAACGTGATCTGTCCGCCAAGCCCTCGCACGCGCAATGCACGTGCAAGCTGTTTCGCGCAGGCAAAATTGGCTTTGGTGCCCGCTGCCAGAGAGCTATCCTTACCTGTGTTCACATCAACCGCCACCAAAGCGCGGGTGGCTTCGATGAACAAATGTCCTCCGCCAGGCAGAGGCTCAGCAATACCGCGTGCTGTATCCAGCGCGTCCAAGACACCTTGCGCTTCGAACCCACCGGGTTCGGTGATGACTTCTGCAGGATCGGTCCAGTCTCTCCAGGCTAGAATATGAGGACCATCGCCTTCGCACAGGGTTTCGGGTTCGGTGCCTGAATCGTTTAGAATCTGCTCAGCCAGAGCCCGCATGGCACTAATGTCTTCTTCAATGTCCACGATATCTGCACCGGAGCAGCATGAACGCAAAATCAGACCATAGGAGCTGTCTTCCATTTGCTCATGTGCGATCTCCAGCAAGCGATCGCGCTCATCCTCGTCGCGGATGCTTCGCGAGATGTTTAGACCCGGTGCATCCGGTGTCACGATTGCATAGCGGCTTTTGAACAGTATCCGATCGGTGATCGGTAAGGCCTTTCCGGGTTCTGCGAAGCCCGTCACTTGTACCAGCAATTGAGCACCAGGGGCCAACCCCTTAACCTGCCGTAAAAACGCCGGGCCATCCGGCGTTGTGACGAACATACCGCCCTGCCCTTTGACAGGCCGGTCCGCGCGCGCGCGGTAAATGGTTCCCGGCCTTGGTCTGTCACCGTCGATCAGAAAATCGTCCAACTTACCGTCAACCATCAAGGCCGCGGCTTGGCTCCCTTCGATCTGGTCGAGAATGATGGTACGGCCTTTCATAGCGCCTCACTGTATAACGGATAACCGATGCCTTGAAGCAACGCTGCGGTCTCGGAGAGTGGCAACCCAACTATGCCAGTGAACGATCCTGAAATCCAAGGGATGAAGGCACCAGCGGGTCCCTGAATTGCATAGGCTCCGGCCTTGCCTTGCCAATCGTCCGTGGCCAGATAGGCATTTACTTCGACATCCGATAAGCGCTTGACTTTGACTTGGGAAACCACGTCGCATTGCAATAGGCGATCCCCGCGCCGGACGGCGACCGAGGTCACAACCCTATGCCGACGCCCGGATAAAGCGTGAAGGAACTCGGCGGCTTGCCCGGCGTTTTCAGGTTTTCCCAGAATGCGTCGCCCCAATGCCACAGTCGTGTCCGCGCACAAGACGACATCTTCGTCATCCGCCTGAACAGCCTGAACTTTTTCACGCGCAATGCGGTTGCAATAGGGAACCGGCAGCTCACCCTTCACAGGCGCTTCGTCGATGTCCGGGGGGCGAATGGCATCGGGCTGCACGCCAAGCTGGGCCAGCAGGTCCAGCCGCCTTGGGCTGCCCGATCCAAGAATAAACGCCATTGAACAGTGCGTTACTTAAAGCGGTAGTTGATCCGACCCTTTGTCAGATCATACGGGGTCATTTCGACCTGAACTTTGTCGCCAGCCAGAACACGGATGCGGTTTTTGCGCATCTTGCCTGCCGTATGTGCGATGATCTCATGGCCGTTTTCCAGCTCGACCCGAAACGTCGCATTAGGCAGGAGTTCCTTCACGACACCGGGAAATTCGAGCGTATCTTCCTTGGCCATGTTGTCTCCATACTTAGGTTGCACCCGCAGAATCTGCGGGGATGTGCGCCTAAATGAGCCTATTTCCGCCTTATTTCAAGGGCGGATTCGCCTAAAGGGAACATAATGTGACTGAATCGACTCGGGGATTTTGTTCCGCCCAATGGGCTCGGTTCAACACGTTACCATCGGCGCGGACATCGGCAATCTCGGTGAGATTTACCTGAGCATAGGTCCAGCCGGGTTGGTTCAGAATACCCTCGGACAAAACACCCGTTTGCGGAAAGCCCTTATCTGGTGGTCCAAAGATGCCACCTGTGCCGGTATTCATGTCTACGGCTTCGGACCAATTATTCGCCCCGACCAGCGACGCCATCACTGTAACACATTGATTTTCCAGGGCTCTGGCCATAGCGCCGATACGTACCCGCCAATAACCCGACAAGGCCTCGGTGCAGGACGGAGCCAGGATCAAGTCAGCTTCGCTCAACGCCCGACCGAGCAAAGGGAACTCGCTGTCATAGCAGATCAGCACGCCGATTTTACCCAGCGCAGTGTCGAATATTTTAAGCGGCCCGCCGGGGGCGATGTCCCAAATCTCGCGCTCGAACCGGGTCATGATCTGCTTGTCCTGATGATCGAACGCACCGGTCGGAGCGTAAAGCACCGCGCGGTTCACCGGACGCCCCGCCCCGGCCAAAACCGGGGCGGAAGCGCCTAAAATGTATGTGTTGTAAGTCTTTGCGAGGCGGGCATGTATGTGTTGTACATCTTCCATACGTTCGGAAACCGCCCGGATCGAGCGCTCCAGATCTGACGCCGCAACGACCCCGTCCAACGTCGACAATTCCATCGCGCCGTATTCGGGAAAGACCAATAGCTCGGCCCCCTTCCCTGCCGCCCCAGACACCCAAGCCTCGAGCTTGTCCTCATACTGTGCCCAGCTATCGAGCCAGTCGAGGTTGTACGCAGCGGTCGCGACTTTCATCAGAGCATTCCTTGGGACGGTTTGCCGAGACACTAAAAGGCAGCGTCGTCGCGTGTACAGAGCAATCAAACAATCGCTAAGGATTAAACGTCGAGTTCTGCTTTGAGCCCTCACTGGAACTCTCGACTTTATGCTGCGTGCGCTCGCGGTGTCGATTTTTCTGGCAATTCGTGCATGGCGCAGAGATTCTGGATCCCGGTTTCACAGTTTGCGGACAAAACCTACTTTATTGCCGATGAAACCAATGTCCGTGTAGCGTACATTGCGACAGCGAAATGTTGGAAGAGTAAGGTTCTTCTTCTCATATACGTTGCTAAAAAGACAACGTCGTGCATGATCAGGAAAACTTATCGTGTGAGCAAAAATGATTAAAAGTCAGATCACATTCAAGCAGCTCGAAGCCTTTTCGTTTGTGGTTGATACCGGAACTTTTAGAGCCGCCGCCATCGCACTTGGAACAACTCAGCCGAATATCTCATCTCGTATTTCAGCCCTGGAAGCTGCTTTGGATGTCACGCTTCTATATCGCGATGCTGGCTCGGTGCGTTTGACAACAAAAGGTTCGGAACTCCTTGAACGCACGCGGGACATCCTTCGTGCGGGCGAAGCGTTGCTGGAAGCGGCGGGTCGTCAGGAGCTTATCGTAGAACGGCTGCGATTGGGCGTGACAGAACTCGTCGCTTGTACTTGGCTACAACAATTCTTGCGTCTTTTGCGGCGAGACTATCCCAACCTTAGGGTTGAGCTTGAGGTTGATTTGTCTCGCAAAATTGAAGAGCGTCTGCGGGAAGGACAGCTTGATCTCGCATTGCAAAACGGCCCCTTCGCTTATCAAGCAACAGGCGAGCGAATGCTATCCAGCGAAACGTATATCTGGGTTTCGAATGAAGAACTAGCGAAGGGTCTTGTCGGAGGAAACTCTGTAGCACGCTTTTTTGAAAGGGCTGTTTTGACCCACGCCCGCCATACCGCCGCTGGACGGGCCTTGCATGACTTGGCGACTGAACGCGGCTACGATGTTGGGAAGATTGTTCATTCCAGCGCTTTATCCGCGTGTCTTCCCATGGTCAGTGAAGGGATGGGCGCGGCGCTCCTGCCAAGGTCTCTTGTCAAAGACGAACTCGATAAGGGGCACTTGAGAACACTGGATGCCGATTGGACTGCACCACCTCTGGAGTTTTTTGCGCGCTTCAACGCTGATCAGTCACCACGCTATGTTGAAAAAGCGAGCGAAATAGCAGCAAGCATTCGGCCAGCTGCTACCAACGATAACTAAAATCTATCGGGTGTAGAAAATCAATTGATTTGATTTCTGGTGCACTGTGGTCCCATTTGAACGAGCGAAATGCTTGTGGCTGTGGAGATACACATGAAGGCTGGATCTATTCGATTGGGCGTCGATATCGGTGGCACCTTCACGGATGTTGTGCTTGAGAAGAATGGAGAGCAGCACTCTGTCAAGGTGCTGACGACTTATGCTGCCCCCGAAAATGCAATCATCGATGGGATGCACCAGGTATGTGCCAAAGCAGGCGTTGCCCCCTTTGAGATCGAGCAAATCATTCACGGCACCACGCTGGCCACTAATGCATTGATTGAGCGGCGTGGCGCCAAGACTGCATTAATCACAACCGAAGGGTTCCGCGATGTGATCGAGATGCGCACCGAAAGTCGGTTTGAGCAATACGACCTCAACCTCAATTTGCCTGACCCCCTTTTGCCGCGGCAGATGCGGTTCACGGTGCCAGGTCGCGTGAACGCCAAGGGCGAAATTCTGGTCGAACTTGAACGCTCTGATGTCGAAGCCTTGGTCGATCGCATCGCAGAAGCCGGCTTTGAAAGTGTCGCGGTTGGTCTGATCCATTCGTACCTCAATCCAAAGCACGAACTTTTGGTGCGCGAGGTTTTGGCCGAACGGCTACCGGATGTTTCGATTTCGATCTCTTCCGAGGTCTCGCCTCAGATGCGCGAGTACGAGCGGTTTAATACAGTCGTTGCCAACGCCTACATCAAACCGCTGATGGCGTCTTACCTAGGACGGCTTGAGGACCGGTTGCACGGCGAAGGTGTTCAGTGCCGCATCTTTCTGATGCACTCAGGTGGCGGGATCATCTCGATCCAGAATGCCGCTGATTTTCCTGTGCGACTCGTGGAAAGTGGACCGGCTGGCGGCGCGGTTTTCGCGGCGCACATCGCTGCGCGCTATGGCCTCGACAAGGTGCTGAGTTTTGACATGGGCGGGACCACTGCCAAGATTTGTCTCATCAAGAACCAGACGCCTAAAACTAGTCGCGTGTTCGAAGTTGCGCGGACCTATCGGTTCAAAAAGGGCTCTGGGATGCCCATCTCGATCCCCGTGATCGACATGGTTGAAATTGGCGCGGGCGGCGGCAGCCTCGCCCATGTGGACGGAATGCGGCAGATCCGCGTCGGCCCTGAAAGCGCGGGGTCCGAACCGGGACCTGCGTGCTACGACCGCGGCGGCGAGCGGCCGGGAGTGACGGACGCCGATCTGGTGCTGGGCAAACTGGACCCGGATAACTTCGCTGGTGGGTCGATCACCCTACATCCGGACAACTCTAAAACGGCACTCACAGTTCATGTGGGCAATACGCTAGAAATGGGCGCGGTTGAGGCTGCTTTCGGTGTGGCCGAAGTGGTGGATGAGAACATGGCGAACGCCGCGCGTGTCCATGCGGTCGAGAACGGCGAAGATCTTAGCGAATACACGATGATCGCCTTTGGTGGTGCTGCCCCGCTGCATGCCGGTCGTCTTTGCGAGAAATTGGGGGTGGAGCGCCTTCTGGTTCCACCTGGGGCTGGTGTTGGTTCGGCCATCGGATTTCTGCGCGCACCCTTCAGCTTTGAGGCCAATCGATCTGTTTATATGAAACTGAGCGATTTTGATGCAGATAAAATCAAGCACCTTCTATCCGATCTGAAGGCAGAGGCCACCGGTTTCGTGCGCACCTGCGATGAGGTCAGCCCGATCCTGTCTGAGTTCAAGGTTTACATGCGATATACAGGTCAGGGCTGGGAAATCCCGATCGATTTGACCGAGAGCCAGGCGATGAACCCCGATGCCGCCACGTTCGAAGCGCGGTTCGAAGAAGATTACGCAAAGCTCTTTGGTCGCCCGGTTGCTGGCATTGATATCGAGATCACCGTTTGGTCGGTGAACGCCACTACACCACCTGAGCAAGTGACGCAGATTGCAGAAACCGATGGCAGCGCACCGGTCGCCTTGAACGGGACGCGGAAACTCTTTGATGCCAGCATAGGCAGCTATCTCGACGCGCACGTGATTGATCGGGCAACGATGAAAACAGGGCAACGGGCTTCAGGCCCGGCAGCGTTGACCGAGGCTGAGACTACCATCATCGTGCCTGCCAGCCGTGATGCCATCCGACAGCCGGATGGGTGTATTGATTTGGTGAAGAAGGGAGCAGCCCAATGACGCAGGAGCATTCCAAAGTCGCCTATCAGGTTATGTGGAACCGCCTGATTTCGGTCGTGGAAGAACAGGCGCAAGCGCTTGTGCGTACGGCGTTTTCAACATCTGTCCGCGAGGCCGGAGACCTGTCAGCGGGCGTATACGACACCCATGGCAACATGCTGGCTCAAGCCGTGACCGGTACGCCTGGGCATGTGAACGCGATGGCTGACGCTGTGGCGCATTTCATCCGTCGGATTGGCCGTGACAACATGTTTGAAGGTGACGTCTACATCACGAACGATCCGTGGGAAGGTACGGGCCATCTGCATGATATCACCATGGTTACCCCGTCCTTTCACAAAGGTGTTCTGGTCGGCTATTTCGCCTGCACAGCGCATATCGTGGATATCGGTGGTCGTGGCTTTGGCGCGGATGCGCAAAGCGTCTATGAGGAAGGACTCTATATCCCAATCATGAAATTTGCGGATCGCGGTGAGGTAGACGAGACCCTTGTGCGGATCATCCGCGGAAACGTTCGAGAACCTGACCAACTCATCGGTGACATCTACGCGCTTGCCACGTGCAACGAAATCGGCCACCGCCGCCTGATCGAAATGATGGAGGAATTCACACTCGACCAATTGAACAGCGTTGCTGACTTTATCCTGGAGAACTCTCGTCGTGCCACGATCGAGGCCATTGCGGCCCTGCCGCAGACCTCTGCTGTTGGCGAAATGACGATGGACGGTTTTGACGTGCCGATCACGTTAAAGGTCAAGATCAGTGTCGAGGGGAATCGGATCGTCACCGACTTCACCGGCACCTCCGGCTTGGACAAAAAGGGAATCAACTGCCCACTTGTCTATACCAAAGCCTATGCCTGCTACGCGCTCAAGGTCGCGATTGCACCGGAAATCCCGAACAACGCGGCCTCACTCGCACCGTTCGAGATCACTGCGCCGAAAAACTCCATCGTGAATGCACTTCATCCCGCACCTGTGGCCTTGCGCCATATCGTGGGGCATTTTGTGCCGGACGCGGTCTATGACGCCTTTGACAAGATTGTGCCGGGTCTGGCGCCCGCCGAAGGTGCCGGATGTCTATGTAATTTCCAAGTCAGCTTGCGTCCTCGAAGCGATGCGCCCGCGCCAGCAGATGCACGACGGTCCGAAGTTTTGACTTTCAACTCAGGAGGCTCCGGCGCGCGGCCTGAGCATGATGGTTTGAACGCCACCGCCTTCCCGTCGGGGGTCATGACCATGCCCATAGAAGCGACTGAACACGCAGGTCCCGTCATCATCTGGCGCAAGGAATTGCGCCCCGACAGCGGCGGTGCGGGCAAGACGCGTGGCGGTTTGGGACAGTACATGGTGGTCGGCGCACAAGAGGGGCATGAGTTCGACATTCAGGCCATGTTCGACCGCAGCCAGCACCCCGCACGGGGCCGCAGAGGTGGACAAACCGGAGCGCCCACGACGATTGCGCAAGACGACGGGTCGGTCATGCAGGTGAAAGGCAAGCAGTTCGTACCGCATGGTCGCAAAGTAGTCATGGCGTTCCCCGGTGGCGCTGGTTACGGAGATCCTGCCGAGCGCCCAAAGGAGCTGGTCAAGCGTGATTTGGCGCGTGGGTATATCTCGACGGATACAGCACAGCGGGACTATGGCCTGTCTGATCAAGAAATAACGGCGATCCAGTCAGCAGTCGCAAGGGGAGAACAGATATGAGCAACCAAAGCCCAAACCAGCAGAGCTATGACGTGGTCATCGTCGGAGGCGCCATTATGGGGGCCTCTACCGCGTGGTTTCTGTCTGACAACAAGGATTTCAATGGTTCGGTCCTGGTCATTGAGCGGGACATGACCCTTACAGCCTGTTCCACAGCGCATACCAACTCTTGTATGCGGCAACAGTTTTCGACGGAGTTGAACGTTCGGATTAGCCAGTTTGCCGCCGACTTCGTGAAGAACATTCGCAGCTATATGGGGGGCGATGAACGTGTGCCTGAGCTTGGTATCCGCTCCTTTGGTTACATGTACTTCGCCGACAACGACAGATTTGCTGATGTATTGCGCGAAAGCCAGCAGGTTCAGTTGGCGGCAGGCGCGGCGACACAGTTGATGACGCCGAAGCAAATCAAAAAGGCTTACCCATTCTACAACGTCGATGACATTGTGCTGGGGTCAATCAACCTTGTCGACGAAGGTTATTGGGACGGCGCGGCTGTAAATGACTGGTGGCGTCGCCAAAGCCGTGAGCGCGGAGTGGAATGGGTCCAAAACGAGGTTGTTGCCATGACCCGCAACGCCGCAAGGACCAAAGTGGAAAGCGTGACCCTTGCGTCGGGCGAAGTGATCGCCTGCGGTCAGGTTGTCAATGCCTCTGGCCCTCGCGCAGCGCGAACTGCGAAAATGGCCGGCATCGACGTCCCAGTTGAACCACGCAAGCGTTACTCATGGATCTTCAAGGCCGAGCAACCGCTCGATCGGGATCTGCCGCTCACAATTGACCCGTCTGGCGTCCACGTGCGCGAAAACGGCGGAGGGACGTATCAGTGTGGCGGGCATTCCGACGTTGACCCAGCCGTGGATTACGACGATTTCGCGATGGATCACTCCATATGGGAGAACCACATTTGGCCGATCCTCGCGACCAGAATTCCGCAATTCGAGGCAATAAAAGTTCAAAGTGAATGGGGCGGCCATTATGCGATGAACACATTTGATCACAACGCGATCATGGGACCGCATACAGAGCTGTCGAACTTCATCTTTCTCAACGGGTTCTCCGGCCATGGGTTGCAACAGTCACCTGCCATGGGGCGCGGCACAGCTGAATGGCTGACGCATGGCGAATACCGAGTGCTCGATATGACGCCTTTCAACTATGAACGTATCGCTGCAGACCGACCAATCATTGAGAAAGCCATCATTTAATGGAGCTCCCAGAAAATCGATTCACCAGCGCGATCACTGCTGGTGAAAAGCAAGTCGGCCTCTGGATCAGCCTGTGCAGCAACTTCGCGGCCGAGGTGGTATCGACGGCGGGCTATGACTGGGCACTAATCGACATGGAGCACAGTGCCAACGACTACTTCAGTGTGCTGGGCCAATTGCAGGTTTTTGCGGCGTCTCCGACCACAGCCTTGGTTCGCGTGGAATGGAATGACGCGATAGCAGTCAAGCGGCTGTTGGATCTTGGCGCGCCGGGCCTTTTGTTTCCGATGATCCAATCGGTGGAAGAGGCCGAGCAGGCCGTTGCCGCGACCCGCTATCCGCCGCGTGGCATTCGCGGTGTCTCTGGCTCAACAAGAGCGACCGCATTTGGCCGCATTCCGGACTACGTGGCACGTGTCGAGGATGAAACCACGGTGCTTTTACAGCTCGAAACTTGTGCCGCCGTGGAACAGGCCGAGGCCATTGGCGCGGTCGAAGGTGTCAGCGGTATCTTCTTTGGGCCCGCCGACATCGCCGCCGATATCGGCAAAGTTGGCAAACCGATGGACCCTGATGTGTGGGCCTTGATCAAACCCGCAGCACAAAAGCTAATTTCCAAGGGCATGCCTGTCGGCACTTTGGTCACAGACCCCACCTTCGCGGCCGATCTGCTTAACGAAGGCTTCACGTTTGCGGCAATTGCCACTGATACCGGACTTCTGGCGCGTGCCGCTGACGCTGCATTGGCGCAGGCAAAGGGTGCGCTGGCATGAGTTTTGCCTCATCGCGTCTCGCATTGGTCAAGCCGTCGGCATCCGCCTGGGTCAGCCAAACTGCAAAAGCGGCCAAAGCGCGAGGCGAAGATGTGATCGACCTCGGGCTGGGTGAGCCGGATTTTGATACGCCCAATCATATCAAAGAAGCAGCGCATCAAGCCGCGCTAAGGGGCGAGACTAAATACCCACCCACAAACGGCACCCTGGAGATGCGGCAAGCAGTCCTAGACAAGCTGAAACGCGAAAACAATCTCGACTATGCGCTGGACGAAGTGATCGTCTCAAACGGCGCCAAACAAGTGCTCTTCAGTGCCCTCATGGCAACGCTGGAGCCAGGCGACGAAGTGTTGCTCTGCGCTCCCTATTTCGGACAATACAAAGACATCGTGTTGATCCTGGGCGGTGTGCCTGTGCCTCTGGAATGCCCGGCGGGCGCGGGCTTTCGCCTGAAGCCAGAACAGCTTTCCGAAGCGATCACGCCCAAGACCCGTTGGCTGCTCTTGAACCAGCCATCGAACCCTTCCGGTGCGGTGTACTCAGACGCCGAAATCGTATCGCTTGGATCTGTGCTGGCAGATCATGAACGTGTTTTGGTTCTGTCGGACGAGATTTACGAGCATATCCTATTTGATGGACGTATCTTCCGTTCGTTTGCGGCGCTCTGTCCGCATCTGAAAGACCGAACGCTGACGGTAAACGGCGTCTCAAAATCCTATGCTATGACGGGTTGGCGTATCGGCTATGGAGCAGGACCAATGGGCTTGATTGCCGCCATGACCAAGGTCCAGAGCCAGATTTCATCCGGAGCCTGTTCCATCGCCCAGGCTGCCGCAGCTGCTGCTCTGAACGGTCCACAGAATGAGGTGCGTCGTTTCCGCGCTGCCTTTGAGCGTCGCAGGGACCTTGTTGTGGCACGGGTTGCAGATATTCCAGGCCTGACACTTGATCCGCCCGGCGGTGCATTTTACGGGCTCATTGGCTGTGAAGCGCTGATCGGCAGCACGACGCATGATGGTGATACCCTTGCCTCTGACGCGGATGTCACGACTTATCTTCTGAAAGCCGCAGGCGTTGCTGCTGTGCCTGGCAGCGCCTATGATCTCTCGCCTTTCTTCCGCATCTCGACAGCCGCGTCCGAAGAGACGCTGATCAAAGCGCTTGACGGCATTGCAAAGGCCGTCGCCGACCTGAAAGGACTTCGCCCATGAAAAAAATCATACTCACCGGCGCTGCCGGTCGCCTTGGCTCGTATCTGCGCGAACCTCTATCCAAACTTTGCGAGGAATTTGTCTCCTCGGACATTGCTGACACTGTATCAAACCTCGCACCGAATGAGACATATGTGAAGGCGGACATCTCCGATCTCAACGCCATGGTCGCGCTATTGAAGGGCGCAGATATGGTAGTGCATTTCGGGGCCGTGGGCGATGAAGCCCCTTTGGAGGTACTTTGGGGACCGAACTTCTACGGTGCCTATACCGTGTGGGAGGCCGCCCACCGCAACAAACTGCGCCGCGTCATCTATGCGTCGTCTATCCACGCCGTGGGGATGCACAAGAAGACCGACTTCATCGGCATCGATGCGCCACACAAGCCGGACACGTTTTATGGGCTGGCCAAATGTTTTGCCGAGGATCTCGCCTCGCTTTACTGGGACAAGCGCGGGCTCGAGTCGGTCTGCATGCGTATTCTGTCCTGCGCGCAGCCGACCAATTCACGCGCCGTGGGCACCTGGCTCAGCTACGACGATCTAATCCACATGGTTGAACGCGCGATCAGCACGCCGATCACAGGGTTCAGCGTGGTCTATGGCGTATCCAACAACGACCGCGCGCCAGTCGACAATGCCAAGGCACAGCACTTGGGCTATCGTCCGAAAGACAATGCCGAACAATTCGCCGAACAGATTTACACCAATGATGGCCCGCTGGACCCCCACGATCCAGCCAACAACCATCACGGCGGCCCCTTCGCGGCCGTAGAGCTCGGACACAGCGGCATGGCGCATTTGAACCTCGACGCCGACGACACGGCAAAAGATTGATCGCACCGACGTTACGTTGATAACTGCCGATGGCTCCGGTATGGGTGCAAAGAGCGCAGGCGCCTTGGCTGCAGACGGCTTCAATTCCGGATTCTTTCGTCCTCTTGTAAAGGCAAAGCCCTTGCGAAAGATCACGGCAGCGTCGGCATTCCAGGCACCAACAACTCCGAAGAAGACTAAGAAGTTAGTCGACGGGTAATGGACCATTGGGGTCGCATTAACATGTTGGTGAACTCTGCTGGTCACTGATCCCGCGCACCGGTGTTGAAACCGAATGACGAAGATTGGAACGACGGCATAGAAGTAAGGGCCAATATCACCGGGCAGAACTTCGGGTTAGTGAGGAAACACAATGTCGGTCTTGTGGACGAACGGAGCTCCAACGATTTTTGTCGAAACTGTAAAGTTTTTGAAGGAGACACTCCTGCGTCAGCTCTGAGCGGATTTGTGGAATTTGTGCATGGTTAAGCATCTGGCAGTCGGGCTCAGAGTCACAAAGGTCGACAGCACCGTGCGATACCTTGACGTCGAACTTGAAGATGCGCCGAGAATCGACATTTGAACCATGATGGAGGGCGGCACCTACCGGTCGCCCGTCCGGGCTGGACCCACCTCCGCGGCGCAGCGGTGGTTCGGATCGAGCCCAATTTCCCGGCACTCTGTCCCGCAGCGAATGTCCGTTTTTGGGAAGCGGGAGGGCAGTGCCCAGAAATCACGACCTTTAGTGGACATTTGTTGATGCCTACTTGCGATGAGGAGAGCTGCCACCTGTGCACGATTTAGCCATCTGAAACTACTTTAAGCTGGATCGTACAAGTAACCGATGCCACGCACTGTTCTGATGATTTCCGGCTTTCCAGGATTGGCTTCAAGTTTCCGGCGCAATCGGGAGATTCTGATATCGATACTACGGTCGAATGGGTCCCAAGAGCGGTCGTGCGCCTGCTCTAAGAGTTGGTCCCTGTTCAGGACGCGCCCCTTGTTTTCTGAAAAAACCTTAAGCAGGCTGTATTCCATGGCTGTCAATTGGACTTCGGATCCATCAGCCGCAAATAGCTTTGCTGCGTCTTTGTCCAAAACGAAGTCGCCAAACAAAGCGCGGTTCGTAGTATTTTTTTCTACCTTCGTCGAACCGCTGATTGCTTCGCGCCGAAGAATTGCCTTTATCCTAGCTTCGAGCTCTCGCAAGTCGACAGGTTTGCCAAGATAGTCATCGGCCCCCATTTCAAGGCCAATGATCCGATCAACGACGTCACCGGCAGCGGTGAGCATTATGACAGGTGTCGTGTCTTCCGGACGAAGGGACCGTAGAATTGAAAGACCGTCTTCCTTTGGCATATTGATGTCCATAATGATGACATCGACGCTATGGGCTGTCAGAATTTCGCGAAGTTCGTTGCCGCTAGAAGCGCCCGATACCTTGTATCCTCGTTTGCCCAGATACTCCTGCAGCATCTCGCGGAGGTCGGCTTCATCATCGCACACCAAGATGTGAGCATTCTGACTATCCATCTGATCGTTCCTTCTGGTCGGCGAGCAGCTTGCCTACAAGATCTCTGAGTTCTGCTGGTGAAACCGGTTTTTCGAGATAAGGAAGGCCAGACTCGCTGAGCAACCCCAGAGAGCTTTGTCCCATCGTGTCACCAGTAATATAGGCAGTCCTGCGCAACATCTTTGGGAAGTGAGTCACCAAAGCGTCGTATATTTGGCGCCCATCGACACCCGGCATGTTAAGATCGCTGAGAAAAACATCGTAGTTGATTGAGCCGAGACGGCTGATAGCTTCTTCCCCTGAGGTGACGAAATCAACTTCAAAGCCTTCTTTTCTAAGAATTTCTGCGTTCAATTCGCCGACCTCTACCTCATCATCCACAATCAACGCTCTGTGGCTTTCAGGCGTACTGACCGGTTGAGTGGGCTCGTCCTGTTCTGATCGCTGACCAAGAGCACTGGGTAGCGTGATGCGAAAACATGTGCCGGAACCATCAGTCTGATCGAGGCGGATCTGTCCGCCATGCGAAAGAATGATCCGGTGGCAGAATGCGAGACCAATCCCGGTGCCTTCACCTACTTCCTTGGTCGTGAAGAACGGTTCAAAAATGCGGGGGCGAATGGCGGCGGGAATACCAGGACCGTTGTCTTGGATGGTGATTTCAACCATCCCTGCGTCAGGCTGTGATCTGGCCGACACTTTGATATGGTCGCCACAACCAGACGACGTTAGCGCCTGCTCGGCATTGATGATCAAATTGATGATGACCTGCGTGATTTGATCTGCGTCAGCGGCAATGAGCGGCATATTGTCAGGAATATCCTGCATGATGCTGATGTCACCTGACTTACTGCCATAGCCCACAACATCTGCCGCCGTTTCAATTACGCTGGCAACATCGACCTGTTCAATCTTACTGGGTTGTTGCCGTGCCATCGCTAAGAATGTCTTGACGATCTTGGCACATCGCTCTGCAGCGGCGCTAATCTTGTCAATCCGAACCATCACGTCAGGATCTGCGATCTCTTCTTTCAGCATCAGCGAATGACCGACAACAACAGAGAGCGGGTTGTTGAGTTCATGGGCTACACCAGCAAGCAGTTCCCCAAGTGCTGACATTTTTTCATTCTGAAACAGCAGTTCCTTTTGTTTGGCCAACTCCTCAGAGAGCGCCAATTCCTCAGTCAAATCGCGGGTGTTGGAAACAATGACTTCTTCACCATTAAATTCGATAAGGCGTGACGAATCCGCCCCCCAGAATTTCCGTCCCTTCGCATCAACAAATTCAATGCGTCGATCTTTGAGAGCCCCGGCTTGTCGAAGGTCCGCCAAATAGCGTTCGCGATCCGCCGGGTTCGCGTAGTACGATCCAGAATTTTTTGCAGGGCCAAACAGCGCCTCAAGGTCTGGCGTTGCAAAAAGAACCTCCCCGGTGTCTGCTTTGGTCATATTAATAGCCGCCGGGTACGCTTCCATGACCTGTCTAATCAGGGCGTCAGCTTCCTTTTGGACGGTCAGGTCAATTATACTGGTGACGATGACCTCCTCGCCCTTAAAATCGATCAGTTGCGAAGAGATGGATGCTGGAAAGACTTTCGCGTCGGCATTGAGAAGATCGACTTTGAAATCATCTACGCGCCCATCGGCCAAAAGCTGCGTGATGAAATCCGCACGCTGTTCTGGATTGACATAATGCTCTCGCGCAGATTTTGCGGGTCCAAACATCTGAAGTGCCGCAGGGGTTCGGTAGAGTATTTGGCCATCCCCAATCCGGGCCATAGTCACAATGGCGGCACTGGCATCCAGCACCTTTCTAATCAGAAGGTCTCCGTCGCGTTCCTCGACCTCCGCTTGTTTCTTGGCTGTGATGTCTTCTCGGGTAACGACAAAGCCACCCAATCGTGTGGGATGAACAGAAATCAAGTAGGTGTGGCCGTCTGTTTCGGTCAGTTCAAAATCCTGAATGAACTCGATGCCTCCAGCCAACCTGTCAGACACCCACTTTTCTTCGTTACCCACAGCGTCGGCATATAGGCCCTTGCGCGCGGTTTCGCGCATTAGGATTTCCCAATCCAGACCGGGTTTCAGAAGATGGGCAACGCTTTTGTTCATTTCAGCGTATTTTTGATTGAACATTACAAGGCAGCGGTTGTCATCGTATAGGGCGAATCCTTCTTTGAGAGATTCAATTGCATCACGCAGGAGGTCCTGCGCTCGTTTGATTTCTTCACGATTGTTGGCCATGTCCATCGTCATCCCGATTGTCTAAGGCAGCATTGTTTCAATGCCATTTCAAAATCGCCTTCTTGTGTTTCAATTGTTTCACAGGCGCATACCTCAAGCCAGACACGACTGAAAATTGTCATGTTTGGAAGGCAGTTAGCAGAACCGAGGCGGAAACACGCTGCGCAACAACTGAAACACTGTGCACCCGAATCCGACATCCCGCTGAAACATTGAAGGGCCAGTTATTGTTCATCGCCAACGCACTTTGGATTAGCACATGACTTTTTCATCTCGACCAATAGAACACAGCAATGCACCGATTGTCGCCTTGCACTCCTCTGTATCAAACAGTGGCCAATGGAGCCAATTGAAAGCGGACTTTGATGGTCGATTTGATGTCTACGCATTTGATCTGCCGGGCTGTGGCCGCGCACCTTTGACCGGTGACGCCTCTCTGAACGGTGCTGCGTGTTCCGCAGCCCCAGTGATCCGGGAGATCGAAAAGTTCGGGCGCGCTGTTCATCTCGTGGGCCACTCAAACGGCGGTGGAGTTGCTATAAAGGTCGCACTGACGCGCCCTGACCTTGTCAAAAGCCTGGCACTCTACGAACCCGCGACGTTCCATTTTCTGGAGAACGGGGACAGCACGGATAAATCTCTGTTTCAACAGATCCAGAAGGTTGCAGCGCTGGTGACAGCGGCCGCAGAGGACGATGATACATCTGCAGGCCTGGAGCGCTTCCTGGACTTCTGGAATGGTGCAGGGTTTTGGGATCGTCTCTTACTTGCCTCCAAACAGACGTTTGCCGGTGCGATCTCTGCAATCCGGGCTGACTTTGCCAACGGATTCGCGGAAACTTGGGAGTTGGCTGATCTCTCTATATTGAAGATGCCTGCACTGGTGATGACAGGTCTGGAATCCCCGGAACTGACCCAGCACGTAGCTGTCGCTATAGCAAAAGCACTCCCTGCGGCGCGTATCGCACTGCTGCCTGAGCTCGGTCATATGGCGCCGATCTTCCAGCCAGAGTGGGTCAACTCACGCATTTTCGAGCATGTGGCCAGCGCTGAGCGGCCAACCGCAACCTGTAGCTGGCCAAGTCTGGTGGCTGCATGACACGACCGCATTCTTTGAATGCAACACTCTATGAAACCGCTGGTGATGGACCAGCAAGACACCCAAAGGAGAAATATCATGGGCGCGCATACAACAATCAATCCGGTAACCGACTACACAGCGATCAAGGCAAAACAGAACGTCGCCTGGGGGTCCGGGGACTACAGCAAAGTGGGAGTAACCCTGCAAATTACGGGCGAAGAGCTTGCCGAAGCCATGGATATGCCTGCTGACGCGACAATCCTTGATGTGGCAGCCGGAAACGGCAACGCGACGCTGGCTTTTGCACGGCGCTTTAGCAACGTGACATCGACGGACTATGTCGCCGAATTGCTTGAAGCCAGTGGCAATCGGGCCAAAGCAGAAGGTCTGTTTGTGAACTACAAGGTCGCTGACGCAGAGAACCTGCCGTTCGAAGATCAGTCGTTTGACGCGGTCGTGTCCACTTTCGGGGTTATGTTCACACCAAACCAACAGCAATCGGCTGCGGAACTGCAACGCGTGGTAAAGCCTGGTGGCAAGATCGGCATGGCCAACTGGACACCAGAAAGCTTCATCGGCCAGCTTTTTAAAACTATCGCAAGGCATGTGCCACCGCCTGCCGGGGTCAGCTCTCCAGCATTGTGGGGCAGCCGGGAGTGGGTGGATGAGACATTTGGCACCATGGGCGATGTCGCATCGTTCCAGCCCAAGAACTTTCTGTTCCGCTACCGGTCTGCTGAACACTTCTTGGACTACTTCCGCACCTTCTATGGCCCGATGCAAAAGGCTTTTGATGCTTTGGATGAAGTCGGACAAGCCGCACTGCGCAGCGACATCTTGGCGCTTGTTGAAAAATTCGACACCTCAACCAATGGTTCCCTGAGCATCTCTTCTGAATATGTCGAAGTAATAATCAAACGTCATTAAATCACTGATACGTATCCTTAATCCCTTCTGGCTTCCCAGCCGGAAGGGCAACTAAGCTGTTGGCGATAGATAGGCTTAACTTGTCCAGAGAGGGTTTGTAGTCTCAAACTAAGGGGGCGCATCTTTGCTCTAACTCTGGTCGAAAGGAAATGAAGATGGCTGAAGGCACACTCTACGAAAAGTATGGAGGGTTTTCGCAGATCAGTAGGATCGTACTTTCCTTTTACGACATGCTTCTGGACAATGATGAGATCGGCCCTTTTTTTGATGACGTTGATATGTCTCGGATTGTCGACCATCAAACCAAGTTTATGGCATCGCTACTGGGTGGTCCTGCGTCTTACACGGACAATCAACTGCGCCAATTGCATTCTCATCTCTCCATCACCGACGCGCATTTCGATGAACTTGAAGAGGTGCTTAGAGGCACTCTGTCTCAGCATGGCATGACAGGCGAGGACATCGAAGTGGTGATTGCAGAGTTTGAGAAACGCCGCCCACTCATTGTTAGGTGACCTATGACTATTGAAGCAATAAACGAACAACTTCTCCGGGCCATTGGTGTTGGTGTTGCATTGCTGGACCGTCAAACGCTCCAATTCGGTTTCCGAAACGATACGTTTGATGAATGGTTCGGTGGCGATGCACAGCAGACCCAACTCCAGCAACTTTTTCCCGATCTTGACGTAAATGCGATGCAAGCTGACCTGACAAATGCCGGGCGATTTACGTCCGAAATCAGATTCAAAAAGAAGCGTCGAACGCTGGTGGTTGCTCTTGATTTTACGGCGGCGGAAGAAGACCTGCTTGTTCTGGTCTGTCAGAACATCACCCGCATTAAAGAGCTGGAATCAATGATTGATTCCTACTCGATGATGGTTGAACGCAACACGCGCGAGATCAAGCGGGAGAAAGAGCAGGTTGAAAAACTGCTGCTCAACATCATGCCCCGTTCCGTTTATGAGGAGTTCAAAACTTTCGGTGTGGTAACGCCGCAGATGTATGACCCTGTGTCTGTCCTGATGCTCGACTTTGTTGGTTTTACTGACATGGTCGCGTCCCAAGACCCTAGTGTGACCGTCACCGAGCTGAACGACATTTACAGCGCGTTTGACCGTATCGGCGAACAATTCGGTTGTGAGCGCATCAAGACCATTGGAGATGCCTATATTACTGTCGCAGGTTTGCCCGATCCAACGCCAGATCACGCCAAAGCAATCGCTAACACGGCCATCCGCTTTGTGCGATATTTAACGCGACGCAACCTAAGCCATCCACATCAGTGGCAGTGTCGTATTGGTCTGTCTACCGGTTCAGTTGTTGGTTCCGTTGTGGGTATCCAGAAGTACGTTTATGACATTTTCGGCCCAGCTGTTAATCTCGCCTCTCGTCTTCAAGAATTTGCAGATCCCATGCAGATCACGGTGCAAGATGATGTAGCAAACGTTCTCAAGGACACGTTTGATCTTAAGAGCATCGGAGAAAAGGCAATCCGTGGATTTGGAAATCAAACCATCTGGCAACTTTCTGACAGCAATTAAATTTTTGGACACATCGCATGTCGCGCTAGCTCTCCCATTTCATGAAGCGCTGAGAGTGTCCTCACATGCAGCGAAAGTCGGCGATCTAAAAGGAGCCATTGGTATTGCGAAGACTAAGGTCCGCTAAGCATCCAACGTAGCAAACACTCACAAGTCCCGAATCCAGAACTGCAGCGGCTTCAATGTTTCTCCTTCATCCCCAATATCCTTCCAGGAAAACTGCGCGACGACTCCTGGCAGAGGTTTATATCCTCGCGCCCTCCAGAATGCGTCCAGCGGGCGATGGTTCGCAGGCCGCATTGGGTGATCAGTAGGACGTTCGACACCGCAAAAGGCGCATTTGAGGTAGCCCAGTGCGCGGGCGTGCGCCTCGCGCAGGTCGAAGAATTTGTGGCCTACGCCTTGCCCGCGATAGGTGGGCAACAGGACGGATTCTGCGCAATAGAAGATGTCGTTGATATCCAGTCCGCTGCCGTCGAAGGCAGCCGCGAAGTCATCGGCGTGATCGGCCAGGGGTGCTCCGGTTGATGCGCCAATCAGCGTTTCGCTGTCAAAGGCGCCGACGACGATCGCTTTGTTGCTGTCTCGGTAGGCCTGCAGGTAGTTGCGTTCGTACTCCAGATCGCCGTCATAGAGATAAGGCCAGGCGCGGAACACCTCGATCCGCAGGAGAGCAACGTGGTCCAGCGCCTCGCCCAGCGCGTCGCCCGTCAGGGCGCGAACATCGGTGACCTTAGCCATCAGAGACCTGTTTGGTCCAGTCGGCGAGATTGTAGAAAGTGGTGACGCGAGTGATCTTGCCGTCTTTGAGGTCAAAGAACGATCCGGCGGGCAAGCGGTAGGTCTGGCCGCGCGCCTGTGGCAGGCCTTCGTCGGTTTCCAGATAGGTACCGTTAACAGTGAATTCGGCAGCGGCGCGGGTGCGGTCCTGAGCTTCGAAAATCACGATATCGGTCAGATTTTCGCGATAGCAGCGGTTCATATGGGCGCAGAAGGCGGCAAATTTCTCTTTGCCCACACGGATCTGCCCTTCGTTTACGTGATGGGCCACGTCATCGGACAGACAAGCCAGCATGCCATCGACATCACTGGCATTGAAGGCCTCGAAATAGGTTTTGACGGTCTGGTTCATTCTCACTCCGTTGGTTCGCCCCAGCGGCCTTTCAGATGCTGTACGATCTGATCGCGGGTCTGTCGGTAGTGATGTAACTTCTGTTCGCGGGTCTCGCCCATCCCGGTAGGGTCCATTATTGGCCAATAATCGACATCCAGGTGAAAAATACGGGTCAGTTCCAGCGCTTTTCGTTGGCTGGCGGGGGACAGAGAGACGATCAGATCAAACGAACTGAGGTCGTCGCCCCATTCCTGCATCTCGTCAAACGACCGCGAGCGGTGGCGCGACAGTTCCACCCCCATTTCCTGACAGACCGCGATGCAGAAGCCATCAATCTCGAGATCGTTATGCACGCCTGCGGATTGGACATATGTGCCGGTGCCATAGAATTTCTTCATGATGCCTTCGGCCATCGGGGACCGAACCGAATTGTGATCGCAACAGAACAGGATGGACTGTGGCAACGACTTCACGCGTCAGCCTCCGAAATGCAGCACGCAGATCAGCGTGAACAGACGGCGGGCCGTATCGGTGTCGATACTGGCCTTGCCCTCCAGCCGTTCCTGCAACACCCGGCTGCCTTCGTTATGGATACCGCGCCGCGCCATGTCGATGGTTTCGATCTGACTGGGCGGTAGGGTTTTGACCGCGTCAAAGTAGCTTTCGCAGATCTGAAAATAGTCTTTGACCACCTGTCGAAACGGACCCAACGACAAATGGAATTCCGCCGCTTTTTCGCTTGCTTCCGTCGCGATGTCGAACACCAAACGCTTGTCGCGGATTGATAGCTGCACATGGTAAGGACCATCGGGCACGGCACGGTCGTCCCGCGCGGGCAGCGCAAAGGTGTTGTCTTCCAGCAAGTCAAAGATGGCGACCTTGCGCTCCTGCTCGATCTCGGGGGTCGGCGGGGGCAGGTTTCGGTCGTCCAGTTCGATATGCGTAATTCGGGTCATTTTCGTGCGGTCCATTCAGATCAGAACAGACCTAACCCAAGCGCGCCGAGGGGGCAACGCCGCGATCGGCAACCACCCAAAAGACGTTGCGCGCCTTCAATCGTTCAATCTGTCCAGCCGCGCCTGAACGGACAGCCCGTGCGCCTCGAGGCTTTCGGATTGCGCCAATTTCGCGGCGGCAGGACCAATGATGCGCAAGGCTTGCGGTGTCATCCGGCTGAGCGTGGTCCGCTTTAGAAAATCCATCACGCTGAGCCCGGATGAAAACCGTGCCGACCGCGCCGTTGGCAGCACATGATTGGGGCCACCAACGTAATCGCCAATCGCTTCGGGCGTGTACTGGCCCAGAAAAATTGCACCGGCGTGAATGGTTTTGTCGCAAAGACCCGCCGGGTCGGCTACGCAAAGCTCCAGATGCTCGGGCGCGATGCGATTGGACAGCATCGCTGCCTCGTCCAGATTGCGAACGGTGATGACGGCACCGTAATCGCGCCAGCTGGCACCTGCGATGACACGGCGTTGCAGCGTTTCCAGACGTTTTTCCACCGCCTGCGCCACAGATCGCCCAAAAGCAGCGTCATCAGTGATCAGAATCGACTGAGCGCTTTCGTCATGTTCGGCTTGGCTGAGCAGGTCCAGCGCGATCCAGTCGGGATCATTGTCCTTGTCCGCAATCACCAGGATTTCCGATGGACCAGCGATCATGTCGATGCCGACCTTGCCGAACACCCGCCGTTTCGCCGCTGCAACATAGGCATTGCCCGGACCTGTGATCTTATCCACTGGCGGAATCGTTTCGGTTCCATAGGCCAGTGCGGCAATCGCCTGCGCCCCGCCGATGCGGTAAATCTCATCAACGCCTGACAATTTCGCTGCAAGCAGGACAAGCGGGTTCACCTGCCCGTCCGGGGTTGGCACAGCGATCGCCAAACGCGAAACACCAGCCACCTTGGCAGGGATTGCGTTCATAAGAACAGACGACGGATAAGACGCCAGCCCACCCGGCACATAGAGCCCGGCAGCGGAAACAGCTGACCAACGCCAGCCCAAAGTTGCGCCGGCATCATCCGCCCACTCGCGATCCTCGGGCATTTGTTTTTCGTGATAGGCACGGATGCGATCCGCAGCCAGTTCCAGCGCGACGCGATCTTGTGTCGTGACTGTGACGACCGCGTCGGCAATCTCGGACTTGCTGAAGGCCAGCGTGTCCGGGGTCAGTTCCAGCCGGTCGAACTTCGTGGTCAAGTCGATCACGGCCGCATCGCCCCGGCTGCGTACGTCTTCGATGATTTGCGCAACAACCGCGTCGACGTCGGGGCTCTCTTCGCGCTTGGCAGTTAGCAGCGCTTGAAAGGCGGCCTCGAAATCGGGCGATATGGTCTCAAGGAAAACGGGCATTATCTGTCACTCCGGGCGTTTCAACGGGACATATCGCTGGGATGGGCCAGCCTCAACCCTCAGTCCGTGGGGTGCAGCGATTTGCGCATCGCAAAACACGACAGGTCATTGCGTTCGCTGCACTGACCCGTGGCCACCCATCCGTTCTTCCGATAGAAAACCTGCGCGGTCCGTGTGGCCTCCAGATGGGCCTCGGGATGCCCGGTTGAAGTTATTTCTTGCTCAAGCTGGTTTAGCATAGCCACACCGAGACCGCGACCAGTGTGGTTGGGATCAACGTAAAGTAAAGTGATCTCGTCCATTCGCAGACCACCAACCGCTGCGACCTGTCCGCCATAGTCGGCAACCCAGAGTACAGACCCAGACTGAACCCAATCTCGGAGTGTTTCAGGGGTTTTGTTGGCCGTCCATTCTGCCAGTACCTGCGGATCGTCTTCATGATCCGCAGCGCATAGGCGCGTGATTGAGCGTATAAGCACATCGCTCATTTCAAACACATCAAACACAGTCGCCCGTCGCAGCTCTAACCCGTCGGGCTGCTTGTTGAACGCTTGTGGGATACCGCGCTTGTTTCCCATCTACTCGGGATGATGTGGCGCGTGACCTGACGGGGCTTTGTAAGGGCGGGTCACGTCCTTGAGCGTAGCATCCAGCGCCTCAACCGCTAGCCGGATTGCACCGTCACCTGCCAAGGTCAACAAAACATGACCCGCGCCATCTTCGCCGGGTTCAAAATCGACCGACAACAAAGACAAGATCATGTCCTGATCACTCCGGTCGATGCCCTGACTGGCAACAGACAGAACAGAATCGAACATCAAAACGGCCTGAACCCGCTCGAACGGCCGGTTCCGCCGCGCCGCCGCGTCCCTGTCTTCCCATCGAAAGCGATTCAACAGCAGGGCAAAGCGACGCTGCGATGGCTTCCATGTCATCTCGGTGACCGGAAAGATCGCGTCCTGCGACAGGGTCGATATCACCTGCAGGTCATCGCCATCTTCGGCGCCAAGGTTCAGCGCCGCCTCGCGCCCGTCTTCAAAACTTGCGTCTGTCATTGACCTTTGATCCGTTCAATCTTTGCGCCCACGCCTTCCAGCTTGCGCACCACATGCTCATATCCGCGATCAAGATGATAGACCCGACTGACTGTTGTTTCGCCCTCGGCGGCCAGTCCGGCAAGGATCAACGAGACTGACGCGCGCAGATCCGTCGCCATCACAGGCGCACCTTTCAGACGCTCGACACCCTTCACAGTAGCCGTCCCGCCATGTACCTCGATATCCGCGCCCATACGGACCAGTTCCGGAGCATGCATGAACCGGTTCTCAAAGATACGCTCTTCCAGCACCGAGGTACCCTCGGCTGTACACATCAGCGCCATTATCTGCGCCTGCAGGTCGGTCGGGAAGCCCGGGAAAGGTTCTGTCACTACATCAACCGCAGCCACACGACCATTCTTGCGCGCCACTTTCAGTCCCTTGTCGGTTTCTTCAACACTGACACCCGCCGCATCCAGCTTGGCTGCGAAGGATTCAACCAGCCGCATGCGTCCGCCCAGCAGCTCTACCTCACCACCGCAAATGGCCGGAGCCAGCATATAGGTGCCCAGCTCAATCCGGTCCGTCACTACCTGATGGGTCGCGCCGTGCAGACGGTCGACCCCCTGAATTTCGATCGTCGAAGTCCCCTCGCCCGCAATCTGCGCGCCCATCTTGCGCAGGCATTCGACCAGATCGACAATCTCGGGCTCGCGTGCGGCGTTTTTCAGAACTGTTGTGCCCTTGGCCAGTGTCGCGGCCATGACGATGTTTTCCGTCGCCCCGACCGAGGCAAAGCGCATTTCATGCGCGGCACCTTTCAACCCGCCAGCGGCCTTGGCGTAGAGGTATCCATCCTTCAGTTCAATCTCGGCCCCCAGGGCCTCGAGACCTTCGACGTGTAAATCCATCGGGCGTGCGCCAATCGCACATCCCCCCGGCAGTGACACAACCGCATGCCCAAAGCGCGCCAGCAAAGGACCCAGCACCAGATTTGAGGCGCGCATCTTGCGCACGATTTCGTAGTCGGCCGTCTGACTGGTCAAATCGTGACTGGACATCGCCTGAACCTGGCCATCTTGCAGCGAAGACACCTCGGCCCCCAGCGATTGCAGCAAGGCCGTCATTGTTTTGATGTCACTGAGGCGCGGCGCGTTGGTCAGCGTCAGCGGTTCTTCGCTGAGCAGAGTCGCGGGCATCAGCGTCAGACACGCGTTTTTGGCCCCCGCAATCGGTATCTGACCGTTCAGCGGCCCGTTGCCCGTCACCAGAATCGAATCCATCTGCTCTTATCCCTCGTCTTTGCCGACCTTGTCATCCGAAGTCGCGCGCGCCTTAGCCTGAGCCTTGCGCCGTGCAAGGTTGGCCTTGAGCGAAGCCTTCAGCCTGTCTTCGCGCGTTTCGCCGGATTTGCCGTGTTTTTTAGGTGAAGTTTTATCTGCCATTCCCTTTCTCTACAGGAGGCGAAAAAAACCGTCCAGACACCCTTGCGCCGCGTTTCGTTTAAGTCTAATCACCCGCCCACAGCGCTGCTGTAGCTCAGAGGTAGAGCACTCCCTTGGTAAGGGAGAGGTCGAGAGTTCAATTCTCTCCAGCAGCACCACCTTGCTTTTTAGATTCGCGATTTCCTTCAACAGACTGAAAGGAAAGGCAGAACCGATGACTCCACAGCCCGCCATCAGTTATGGGCTTGAGCCGAAAAAGACTTGGCTCCATATTCCAGTTCCAAATCAGTGTGCTCTAATGAGATAACAGTCTGGCTAAAAAATGAACAATGATCAGATTCAGATGTTGCGCACCAAATGCGCTTCGGTTCAGTTGCTGCTTTCAGAGAGCAGCCCGTTGAACGGTTCATTCGAAGGTGGCAGCGAGGTATCCCTTCGCACAGATGGCTCTATTTTTCCCCATGTGGCAAAACACGAAGAATGGAATTTTGGCGAGACACGGTTTATTCAACAAGCCTGTGTTGAAGGAGAGTATCACCTGATTGATGTCGGTGCGAATGTAGGACTGTATTCGAGACAGGCACTGATCAACTATCCAAACATCAAATCGGCATCGTGTTTCGAGCCGAGCCCGGACAATGTTGAGCACCTAAAGCGAAATCTGAAAGCAATACCAGCTGCATCAGTATTCGACTTCGCCCTGGGCACCTCAGATGGCGAGTTGACGTTTTACATTGATGAAATAAACGGTGGAAATTTCTCCTTTAATGAGAATGCCGTCACTGGGCGAAAACATCATGTGATCAAAGCCCCGGTCAGAAGAATTACAGAGAAATTGCTGGATGAATGCATGGGGCAACTCGCCACCGATCGCCGATTGATATGGAAATCCGATACCCAAGGTCTGGATGAGGTATTGATGAGTGAACTGCCGTTACGGTTCTGGCAACGCGTAGACTTAGCCGTTTTCGAAGGATGGCGGATCCCAAAACCTACCTTTGATACAAATGCCTTCCGCGCAGTTCTCGACTCCTTTGACCACATCTACCTGATAAGAAACAGAGGCAAGGGTTTGGAGCCGATAGATGCATCAAGTTGTATTGAATACCTGTCTGCAACAGATCGGAAATGGGGAGACATTTATATGTCTCGCAGGGAGCTACACTGAGTCAAATGCTCGCGGTAATCAGGGGCTATGGCGACTTCTTAGGATCAAATGTGAAACACCAAGTGATCACCGAAGATCGTATCCCGATCATTGAGCATTTTGAGGTCTGTTCTGATAGCTTGCTCCAAATACATCTGCCTCCAAGCCGGGGTCTTGCCGAAGTTTGAAAAGCCGGAAAGCCCGACCACTGCGCTAGATTCGGGAGGCGCAGATCGGGGCCAATAGCACAGAAGGAAAATGCCCGTTATCCTACCTAACGCGAAAGGCACGATGTTAGTGGTGCTGCCACCAATCTTGACAACGGAACCCGCTGCAAGTTCCTGTTGTATCCCTCCGGCGGCTGGCTCTGTAAGGGCGTGAAGCCAGTTTTAGAGCCAGGCGAGCCTTCGCAATGTTAATCATTATGGCAGCAGCCAACTCACAACGGACATGTTCTGGCAATAATTATGCCAATGTTTGCATGTATCTCTGCTCAACCCTGCCGATGTGTTTACAAGTCCAGTTTTAACGAGGGGGTCTTTCGGCGAGGTGAGTGGGGTGAGCGCAAGACCAGTTACTTGGCAATTCAGTTTTGCTGCTCACCCCGCATTTGTAATCGGAGCCAAGTGGATGGCAAGCACACATTAAAGCGCCCTGCATATCAGTCGATTTTGCTCTTTTGTGCATGCGGCGTTACGCCAAAACTTGAACGATAGACTCGGGAGAAATGTCCGGGGTTCTCGAACCCGCAGGCCATTGCGACCTCGGTGACCGAGGCCTCTGTCTGCAGCAGAAGCTTTTGAGCCCGCTCAAGGCGCATTTCCATAAAATACTTCTTGGGCGACGTGTTCAGATACTTCCCGAACAACCGCTCCAATTGACGGGTGGAAATCCCTAAATGGTCGGCAATGTGCGACGGGGACACCGGCGCGTCGATGCTGTCCTGCATTATATGGATCGCTTTGGCCAAATGTGCGTTTCGCATGCCATTGCGCGATTGCAGGGAAACGCGTTGTTTGGCGGTTGCGTTTCGGACCGCGTTATAAACCATCTGATCGGCGACATCGATTGCCAGCTCTTCGCCATGGTCCTGTTCGATCAGATGCAACATCAGATCCGCCGTCGCGGTCCCACCCGATGCGGTGATGTGTTTTTCGTCAGCAACAAAAACGCTTCGCACCAGATTGACCTCTGGAAAGGCCTCCATGAAAGCATCGTGGTACTCCCAGTGAATCGCCGCCTGCATTCCATCCAGAAACCCTGCCTCGGCCAACAACCAAGCCCCCGAGCATAATGCGCCAATCGATGTACCCCGCGCGCGCTCGCGCCGCAGTGTGGCCAACAACGGACGCGTGACATGGTCGCGCATGTGAATACCTGACAGGACAAACAGCTGGTCACATTTTGACAGCCCGTCGAGACCGGAATGAACCAGCGTGACCGAGCCGTTCGAGCACACCGCGTGTTCGCCATCCTCTGACACAAAAGACCATTCATACAGGTCTTTGCCGCTGACAAGGTTCGCAATGCGCAAAGGCTCAACCGCGCAGGAAAAGGCGAGGTGCGAGAACTCCTCGATCAGGACGAAGGTGATGTGCCCGGTTTGGCGCATGTATGGTACCGATTTACGATTCAGGGCCCAAAAGCCCAGGGTGTTTTCCAGGTCCCCTATGCTGCACGATTTTTTTCTGTATACAAGTTGTATTTATTTCGCATACACATCGGCGAGATGTCGGTCAGATCGCGATTCGACCCGACTGAGCCGCGCAAAGGTCAGGAATGAAAGACGACGCCAAATCACGCAAAGACCGTTTGAGGGATCACCTGAAGGTCTCAATCTTAACTCTAAGCTTGCGGCCCGGCGCAGATCTGGACGAGGCGGATTTGTCTGATGCGTTTGGATTGTCCCGCACCCCCTTACGCGAAGTATTCCGCCAGTTGGCAGGTGAGGGTTACCTGGACCTGCGAACCAACCGCAGCGCCCGCGTGTCCGAGATGTCCTACACCACGCTGCGCGATTTCTTTCTGGCGGCACCGATGATCTATGGCGCGATTTTGCGGTTGGCGGCCCTTAATGCGACGCCCGCGCAGATTGCGGACCTCAAAGCCGAACAGGAGACGTTCAAGGCGGCATTGCGATCCGGGTCTGGCGCGGACCGGGCGCTGGCCAATAATCGTTTTCACGAAGTCACCGGTGAGATGTCGGGCAATGTCTACCTGCTGCCCTCGTTCAACCGGTTGCTGATCGACCATGCCCGGATAGGCATGACATTCTATCGCCCGCAAGGTGCTCAGATGTCTGAAAACCTGTCGGTGGCCAGTCAGCAGCACGAGGCCATCATCGCCGCAATCGAGGCGCGCGATGACGCAGCAGCGGCGCAACTTGCCGAAGATCATTGGAACCTGTCGCGCGATCAGATCGAGCTTTTCGTGATGCCAGACGCACTGGATGTACCGATGGGCGCCCCGCCCCTGTCGAAACCTGCATGAGGACGGAATGAACCCGATATTCAGATTTGAGGGGATCTACACCCCCATCGTAACGCCGTATCACGGGGACGGCAGTGTCAACTGGGACGCCCTGTCCGAGGTAATCGAGTACCTGATTGAAAACGGTGTCCATGGGATGATCTCAGGCGGGTCCACCGGTGAGAACTATGCCCAAACCGTGGTTGAGCGTCTGGAACTGGCCCGGTTCACCTATGATCATCTGCAGGGGCGGTTGCCTTTGGTGGTTGGGACCGGAGCGATGCTGACGCCGGATTCAATCGCACTGGCCGCAGGCGCGCGAGAAATCGGTGCTGATGCGATCTTGTTGGCCAGCCCGCCCTATTCGGTACCAACTGACCGGGAAAACGCCCTGAATGCACTGGCCATCGACAAGGCCGCAGACCTGCCGGTGATGCTGTACAACTATCCGCATCGCACCGGCACAATGATGGGTGAGGAATTCCTTGACCGCGTTGGGCGCAGTCGAAATTTCTGCGGCATCAAGGAAAGCTCGGGCGACATCAATCGGGTGCATCTGCTGGCGCGAGACTATCCGCATATCCAACTGGGCTGCGGCATGGACGATCAAGCCTTGGAGTTCTTTGCTTGGGGCGCACCATTCTGGGTCTGCGGCGGATCGAACTTTCTGCCCGCCGAACATGTGGCGCTGTATCAGGCCTGCGTGATCGAGGGCAACTTTACCAAGGGCCGTCGGATCATGTCTGCGATGATGCCGCTGATGCGGGTGTTGGAACAGGGCGGCAAGTTCATCCAGACGATCAAGCATGGCGTGACCATGAACGGGATCGACGCAGGCGCAATGCGACCTCCGCTGAAAGGCCTGAACAAGGACGACAAGCGCGCGCTGGAACAGGTGACGCGCGTGCTGAAAAAGACAATCGCTGACATCGTGGCTGAAAAATAGGATTGGGGGGGTAAGAGACATGGATCTGCTGACACAGGACGAATACAAATCCATCGCCGCGGGCCTTGAATTGCCGACCGGAGCCTTCATTGACGGGGCGTACCGCCCGGCGATCTCGGGGCAGGTTTTTGAAACGATTAACCCTGCAACCGGCGATAAGCTGGCCGATATCGCATCCTGCGGTGCTGCGGATGTGGATTTCACGGTCGAAAAGGCGCGCGCGGCATTTGACGATGGGCGTTGGTCGAAGTTGCACCCATCTGATCGCAAGGACGTGCTGATCCGGCTGTGCAAACTGATAACCCGCAATGCCCGCGAACTGGCGGTGATGGAGAGCATCGACAGCGGTAAGACCATCTATGACTGCGAGACCGTGGATGTGCCCGAGACCATTCATTGTCTGAAATGGCACGCTGAAGCGATCGACAAGATCTATGATCAGGTTTCGCCTGCAAGCGATGATCATATCGCCATGGTGGTTCGCGAACCCATTGGTGTCGTGGGGCTGGTGCTGCCGTGGAACTTTCCGCTGCTGATGCTGGCCTGGAAAATCGGGCCAGCACTGGCCGCCGGATGTTCCGTCGTGGTGAAACCTGCGACGGAAACCTCGCTAACGGCCCTGCGGGTGGCTGAACTGGCGATGGAAGCGGGCCTGCCGCGCGGCGTATTGAACATCGTGCCAGGTGGCGGCGCTGAGGTGGGCGAACCCATCGGTCGGCATATGGATATCGACATGGTGTCGTTCACTGGCTCGACCGTCACCGGCAAGAGGTTCCTCAGCTATTCGGCGGAAAGCAATGCCAAGGAAGTTGTGCTTGAGATGGGCGGCAAAAACCCGGCCATCGTTATGGAGGATGCAGAGAACCTGGATCGTGTCGCGCAGCATGTGGTGAATGGGGCGTTCTGGAACATGGGCGAAAACTGCTCGGCCTCATCGCGCTTGATCGTCCATAAAGATGTGAAGGCCGAGCTGCTACAACGGATCGCGCACCATACAAAGCAGTGGAATATAGGCGACCCACTGGACCCGGAAACCCGCATGGGCGCGCTGGTCAGCGACGGGCATTACAACAAGGTTTGCGGCTATCTTGAGCAGGCCGAAAACGTGGTGATCGGCGGCAAGGCGGAAAGGGGATTTGTCGAGGCAACGGTGGTCGAAGTACCGAGCAACGACTCCAAGCTTGCGCGCGAAGAGATCTTTGGCCCTGTCTTGTCGGTGATCGAAGTGTCGGGATTTGATGAGGCCACTAAAATCGCGAATGACACTGACTATGGGCTTTGCGCCTCGATCTTCACGGCAAATGCAAAGCGCGCAATCCGTGGGGCCCGTGCGATCCGCGCAGGAACGGTTACGGTCAACAGCTTTGGCGAAGGTGACATCACTACGCCCTTTGGGGGCTACAAACAATCAGGTTTTGGCGGGCGGGACAATTCGCTTCACGCGCACGATCAGTACACCCAGCTGAAAACCATCTGGATCGATCTGGCGGATGATGCGGATGAGGCAGTGGATTGACACGATTCACCGCCAAACGCCTGCCCCGGCAAACCGGTCCAGCAGGGTGGAACGCCATCCTGCCGCCGCAGACGCCACTGACAGAGCTGGACCGGGACCTGACAGCCGATATCACAATTGTCGGCGGTGGGTTTGCGGGGCTTTCAGCGGCACGGCGATTGCATCAACTTGATCCGTCCCTGAAGATTGTCTTGCTAGAGGCGGGTCGCTTTGCCGAGGGGTCTGCCGGTCGCAACTCTGGCTTCATGATTGACCTGCCGCATGATCTGGCATCCGACAATTATGCCGGTGATGGGCTTGACGCGGATCAGGCGACGATCGCCCTGAACCGGCAAGCCATTGCCTTTGCAACCGACATCGCCGCCGAGTGCGAGCTTCCACAGGAAGCGTTCGATCCCTGCGGCAAGTTCAATGCCGCTGCCACACGGGGCGGAGACGCCCATAACCGTGACTTTGCCGCACATCTGAACCGCTTGGGTGAACCGCATACCCTGTATGACCGGCAACAAATGCAACTGATCACGGGCAGCCCGCACTACACCTCAGGCCTATATGCGCCCGGCACGGTCATGATCCAACCTGCCGCCTATACTCGGGCGCTGTCGTCACGTCTGGCCGGACAGGTCAACTTGTTCGAACAGTCGCCCGTCACCGGGTTTGAACAGCAAGGCACCGGATGGTTGGTCAACACACCCAAAGCGCGCGTTGCCACGGGGCGGATCGTTCTGGCCAATAACGGTCATGTCGAAAGCTTTGGATTCTTCCCTAGGCAGTTGATGCATATCTGCTTGTATGCCTCGCTCAGCCAACCCCTAAAAGCGGATCAGATCAAGGCGCTGGGGGGACAACCGCGTTGGGCGGTAACGCCTGCTGATCCGATGGGCACGTCTGTGCGGCGTGTCTCAGGCAGTTACGGTGATCGAATTCTGATCCGAACCTGTTCCAGCTTTCACCCAACGATTGAAACCAGCCAGATGCGCCTGCGCAACGCAGGCTGGGTGCATGATCGCAAGTTCCGTGAACGGTTCCCGAGCCTGCTTGGGGTTCAGATGGAACATCGCTGGGCCGGGATGCTTTGCCTCAGCCGCAATGGCTCTTCGGCGTTCGGAGAACTTGAAACCGGCGTCTATTCCGCTTGTTGCCAGAACGGTCTGGGGATCGCGCGGGGCACCTTACAGGGTATGGGGATTGCAGAGTTGATCCAAAGAGGCGGGTCTGAGATTGCCGATCACTTTCTGGCACAGCCTGACCTGCCGCGACTGCCGCCCGAGCCCTTCGCCTCGCTTGGGGCGAACAGCTATCTGATCTGGAAGGAATGGCGATCCGGCAAAGAGTGAAGCTGCCATTCAGGGCAGGCTGAGCTTTGCCATACGTCCGCCATCAACCGTGTAAATCTGGCCGGTGATGAACGCCGCATCATCTGACGACAGAAAGGCCACCAGTGCCGCGACATCGTCGGGCGAGCCGGTACGGGCGACGGGATGGATGCGTCCAATTTCTTGGCGGAATGCGTCAGGGTCCGGCATTGACGCAATGAATTCCATATTGAGTTCGGTGTCGATCCACCCAGGGGCGACCGCGTTACACCGGATACCTTCCGCACCGTGATCCACTGCAACTGCGCGGGTAAACCCGTGCAACCCTGCTTTGGAGGCGCAATAGGCCGCATGTCGGGGGTTGCTGCCCAGCCCTTCGATCGAGCCTATATTGACAATGTTTCCTCGGGTTTGCCGCAGGTGAGGCAGCGCGGCTTTGGTTAGCAAAAAAGGCGCCGTCAGGTTGACCGTCAGATTGCGCTGCCAGTCTTCAAGGCCGATGTCTTCGACCAGCGCCTCCTGCATCATGCCAGCGCTATTGACCAGAATGTCCAGATGCCCTGCCCTGTCGACTACACTTGAGACGATCTGATCCGGGCTGTCCGGGTCACCGAGGTCAGCCTCGATCCCTTCGAACCTCGGGTCTGCCCCGCGTTGGGCGGTGAAGACGCGCGCGCCTTCGTGTTGCAACCGCTCGGCTATGGCCCGCCCGATGCCGCTGCGTCCGCCGGTGACCAGCGCCGTTTTCCCCTCGAACCGCATCATGACACAGGTTTTCCGCCATTGACCTCAATCAGAGCGCCACAGACATAGCGGGATGCATCCGAGACCAGAAACATCACGACATCCGCGATGTCCTCAGGCTCGGCAATACGCCCAAGTGGAACGGTTTCCCCGAGCGATGCGATGGCTGACTCCGGGTCAAACCCGCGGTTTTCAAACCCCGAACGCAACATCGGTGTGTTCACTTCATTTGGGCAGACGGCGTTGATGCGAATACCTTGATGCGCGTGGTCCATTCCCATGCATTGGGTCAGTGACGCAATCGCAGCCTTTGTCATGCAATAGAGCGCGTGATTTGGGCCGGGGCGAAGACCCCAGCAGGATGCCGTATTGACGATAACCCCTCCGCCAGTGTCGGCTAAAATCGGGATCGCGGCGCGGCAAATGCGAAACGGGGCTTCGACATTCACGCCGACGGACAGCGACCAATCTGCGTCCGATGTGTCGGCTACCGACCCTCGAGTAATGACGCCGGCATTGTTGATCACAATATCCAGGCCACCCAGATGCGTGGCAGCACTCTGCGGCAAGGTATTGGCGTAGTCGGCATCCAGAAGATCGCCGGGCAAGTGGGCCTCGGCCTCTATCCCATCGACAGACCGATCTGCGACCGCGACGCGCGCACCAGCTGTGCGCAATCGCTGCACAATCGATGCGCCAATGCCACCTGCGGCGCCGGTCACCAAGGCCGCCTTTCCCGTCAATTCCATCTAGCCCCCCTTTCAGAAAGACGCGGCAGGCGCGCCAAACACGCTTTCATCCGGCAAGACGCCCAAACCCGGGCCCGTCGGCACCACGATATGGCCCTTTTCGATCCGAATTCCGTTCTCGACGTCGTAGTTGCCGTCGATATACGGCGCGGCCAGCCAAACGCCTTCAAGCAAATCCGGGCGAACTGTGGCCCCGATATGCGTACAGGCTGCAGCGATGACATCGCCACCCCAGCTGTCATCGCAGGTGTGAGGCAAATTTCGCGCCTCGCACAGATCACGGAATGCACGCATCGGGTGCAGCCCGCCGATCCGGGTGACTTTCATACCAAACCCATCGACCAGTCCGGTTCCCGCCGCCGAGATCACCGTGTTCAGGTTCGTACTGTTCTCATCCATATAGATGGCGTGATTCACTTGAGGCCGGATTTTTTGGAGATCCTCAACCGTGTTGCAAGGTTGTTCCATGACAAACGGTACTTCCGGACACTCTCGGCTGACCCGCAGCGCATCGCGTGTCGTCCAGTCCCGATTGCCATCCACAGCCAGACGCATGCCCGAGCCGCGGATAACCTGCCACACTTTGTGGATAGTTTCGATGTCCACCTCGACCGGACGCCCACCAACTTTCACCTGCAGACGGGGGTAGCCCTCGTCCCGTTTCTCAGCCGCGAGACGGGCGATATCGTCAGGAGCACCGACACCTGTAGCATAGTAGGACGGCACTGAGTTCGTAGCAGCGCCGCCGAGCAATGCAGAAACACTGACGCCCAGATGCTTGCCCAACAGGTCATGCGCCGCGATGTCGATTGCAGCTTTGGCATAGTTGTACCCGTTCAGCAGCCCATCCATGTGGCGATGCAGGGTCAGCGGCAGAACCTCGACCCCGATCAGACCGCGCGCCATCTGTGACAAAGCGGACCGGGCACCTGCCGCATGCGCCTCGGCGTAAGTCGGACCCACAGGACAGGTTTCGCCCCATCCTATTAGGCCGTTATCCGCAACCAGCTTGACCAAGGTGGTGTCCAGCGCCCAGACTTCCGCCTTCGCCATCGTGTAGGGGCCATTCTTCACAGGTAAGTCATGGCTGTAGATGTGGATTTCTGCGATTTTCAATCTTTGATCCCTGGTCCTTTTGCGCCAAAACGCCACCTAAATTGCCGGTGGCGCAGTGCCGGGCGCGTGCCCTAATATGTCTGATTCAACTCATCTGCGGCCGGAATTTCCCGTTCCCGGCGCGCGATATAACCCAGAAGCTCTTCGTTTTTCGCTTCGTCCAGGTTGGGTTCTTCATATTCAGCCAGAAGTTTGCGCGCGTGGTTCAGTGCACGTTCGGTGATCTCGACCTCGCCCTCGGCCGCCCATTGTTCTATGGAGTTATTGTCGAACATCTCGGGCATGAAGAACGCGGACTGGAAATTGTCCTGAGTGTGCGGATGGCCCAGATAATGCCCACCCGGCCCTACATCCGGCACCGCAGCCAGAGCCTGATCGAAATCACCCCATTTCGGTCCTTCAGCCATACGATATGCCATGGCGCATTGCTCGGCATCGACGATGAATTTGGCGACCGAGCAGTGCATTCCGGCCTCGTTCCAGCCAGCAGAGTGCCATATGTAGTTCGCACCGGAATGGATCACAGCCTGCAGCGTGGTCGCCGACTCATAGCCCGCCTGAGCGTCAAAGGTCTTGGCCCCGCCCAGCGTGTTTGATGTGCGCCAGGGCACTTGGTAGTACCGCGCCATCTGCCCGATCATGAAATTCATCAGGTTGATCTCGGGCGTGCCCGCCATGGGTGCGCCGGATTTCATCGACACGGTAGACAGGTAATGACCATAGATCGCAGGGGCGCCTTTGCGGATCACTTGCGTGTAGGCCAGCGCGCTCAGCGCTTCGGCATTCAGTTGGGCAACGGTGGCTGGCACGCTGGCCGGTGTATTGGCACCGCCCAACACGAAGGGCGAGCAGAGGACCGGTTGGTTGCGGCGGCAGAAGGCCCGCATTGCGCCCAGCATGGTCTCGTCCCACACCAGGGGCGAATTGCCATTGCAATTGCCGGTTGTGACGGCATGATTTTCAAGGAAGTCCGCACCAAACAGTATCGCGCACATGTCCAACACGTCCTCGGCATTCTTCGGCGAGGTGGTCATGCCCATAAAGGTCTTGTCCGAATGTTTCATCGACGAATAGGTGATCCGCAGGTGGCGCTGGCTGATCGGATGATCGTAGGGTTCCACGATGTGGTGCGCCGAAGAATGCAAGGCTGGCATCATGTGGCTAAGCTTGTGGAACATGGCCAGATCATCCAACGTCGGATTGCGACGCACATCGTCCAGATCCCGCAGGAAAGGCGCGCCAGTCATCGGCACGAAGATCGAGTGTTTGCCACCCAGCCGCAGGTTCTTTTTCGGATCGCGCGCATGATAGGTGAAGTCCGAAGGAATCGTGGCGATCAGTTCCCGCACCATGCCACGATCGAGATACACCAGCTCACCCTCTACCTTAGCCCCGGCCCGCTTCCAGTCTTGCAAGGCGATCGCATCGCGGAACTGGACGCCCACATTTTCGAGAATGTCCATCGAGGCGTTGTCAATCCGCTCAACCTGGCTTCCGTCCATCACTTCGCACAGCGGTATGGCGCGGGTCAGGCCCGGCAGCATGTCAAAGTTCGGTGCGGTGCGCATGGCGCGGCGGGCGGAACGTCCACCTGATCTGGTTGGTGTGCGGATATTCACAAGGCGATCCTCCATCTTATGATTAACTGTGAAGGATTCGAAGCTCGACCACCTCTCTGATTGCGATATGTGTTTGCAAGAAGCGACACGACGTTACAGAAGGTCGCCAATGCGAAAAGCGCCGCCCAAAAGGACGGCGCTTCGGTCATTTTCTTGTCAGGCCTTGGCTTTATTCAGCAGCCTGCGCGCTTTGCCCGGTGTGCTTGTCACGCTGACCGTCCCGGAACAGGGCTTTGCCCAGCGAGACACACATCAAGCCCATCACAATCGTAAACGGCAGCGCGCCGATGATCATGGCGTTGCGCAAGGCATCCATAGGGTTGTTGTCGCCTGCCGCCAGGATCAGTGCGCCGATCACAGCCGTCAGGATGACACCCCAGATGATGCGGTGCTTGACCCCGGTTTCCTGGCTGCCACCGGACATGATGGTATTCATCACCAGAATGCCCGAGTCAGCAGACGTGACCAGAAAGGTCATGATAAGGATCACGCACATAACGTTCAGCATGGACAGCAATCCACCATCGATCATGTAAGACAGGGTCACGAACAGCTTGTTTGTGTTCGATGCGCCAATGATCGCGCCTTCGGCGGCTCCGGCCAGTTCCAAATCAATCGCAGTACCACCCAGAACGGTCATCCATGCAAAGCATACCAGCGCCGGTGCGAACACGCAGCCCAGGATGAACTCACGCACGGTCCGACCTTTGGAGATGCGTGCCAGGAAGAGGCCCACAAATGGCGAGAACGCAATCCACCAGGCCCAGTAGAACGTGGTCCAACCCGACTGCCAACCAAACTGACGACCTTGTTCACCCGCTGCATAAACAGCAGCCAGTGTTTCCTCGTCCAATTCAGCTGCCGCACCTTCAAGACCGCTCTTGAAGCCATCAAAGCTGCCCCATGCGTTGGTTGCACCACCGATCAAGTCATCTGCATGCGCTTGTGCCGCCTCAGGCAGACCCGCTGCAAACGCATCCGCCGACAACGGACCATAGGCACCAAAGCTGAGTGACAGGAAGTTCAAGATATAGTCGACCATCGCCGCGCCGTAAGTGGTCAGCGCGAAAACGAACGAGCCAAACACGACAAATGTACCCAGCAGGATAATCGACAGAACCAGGTTCAGGTTCGACAGGTATTTAACGCCGCGGCCAACACCCGACACAGCCGAGATGATAGACAAGGTCATGATGACTACAAGGCCCGCGATCAGACCTACTTTGCTGGGGGTCGGCACTTCGCCCGTCAGGTCCATGATCCATCCCATACCGGTAATGGCATAAACACCGTCGATGAATTGGCTGACACCAAACCCAATGGTCACAGACACACCGAGGATGGTTGCAACCACGCCCAGAACGTCAACGACATGGCCAAGGAAGCCGTTCATCAGACGGCCAAACAGAGGCGTAAGCGCTGCGCGAATGGTCAGTGGCATATTGCGCGTATAGGCGTAGTAAGCCAGAGACAGGCCCGTTACCACATAGATTGCCCAGGCGTGGAAGCCATAATGCAAGAATGTGTAGCGGTACGCAGACTGGATCGCTTCTGGTTCATTGCCGGCAACTGCACCCGATACTACCTCGGGGTTTGATCCCCAAAGGCCCAGCGGTTCAGCCGTTGCGAAAACCATTAGGCCAACGCCCAAGCCCGCACCAAACATCATCGAGAACCAAGAGAAATTGGAGAACTCGGGCTTTTCACCCGGGGTACCCATGATCCGCTTACCGGTGGACGGGATGATTGCGACAATTGCCAGGAACAGGAAAAACAGGCCCACAATGATGACGTAGAAACTGTTGAAAACCTCCAACAACCTGCCGTTCAAGCTGCCCAATGTACTGTTTGCATTCGCAGGAAAAACCAGTGCCCAGAGTACCAGGGCAACCATGATACCTTTGCTGATCAGCGCGATCGGAACGCTGTAATTTTCATAGAATCCGGCATCAGCCGTTTCTATCTCTAGGTCCGTAAATGGTTCTCTAATTGACATAAGGTTCCTCCCTGTTGTCACTTTCTCTTTATGGGGCCGCTCGGGCCAATTGGCATTGGGTTGATGCGCCCGCCGCGCCTTCTATTCGGACCCCTTCAAGCGGCGTAGTGTTTACGGCCTCGGCTTTGGTGCGGAATACTCGCGGAACTCCCAGCAGTTTATGTCCGGCAGGCGCACTGTCTTGTGAATGAAAGGACGCGATCAAGTTCAGTGATGGCCACGTAAGACACCAAATTCGGCAATTTCGGATTGGGACAGAATGGAGTTGGAGAACGATATCAGTCAAACTCAAATAACTTTAACTGATTTCAGAAAACATGAAGCCGGGCGGCTCGTGTTGTATAGCTGCCATATCGGAAGATTTGCCAAGTTGATCATGGGATAACGGACGGATAGCCGCTCAGGTGCCTTCGCCGCAAACTTTTGACTTGATTGCCAAGAGCACGCCCGGCGGAATTGCAAAGTTGTTTGACAACCGTTGCAAACAGCCGCGCAAAGCGCAGTCAGGCAGTCATACAGCTTACGCCAACGATAATAGGTTTGTTCGCTCACGCCGATCTGGCGCACCGTATCCACAATCGTCATCCCTTGTCCTTACTGAACTTCGCCCTGTCGAAGCTTCGATACGATCTCTTCGGGCTCTGCCCGTTTCCCAGCCATTCGCTGATCCTTCGAATTGCCGTATGACGCCATCCCTGTTAGCGAGCGACTCTCCGGGGGCGATTCCGCAGCTGGCCACACCTTCTGTCGAATAATCCTCACATGGCTCGGCCCGGGGCAAAAATGGCTGAACATCATGGTTGTTCCCTTCGAAGCCGCAGAAACAATAAGCCGGAACCTCATGCCATCCTTTGTTAGCTTTAGGGGCTCTGATACGACAGAACACCCATAGGTTTCGTCGGACGAGCGATAATAAACCGCCGGCGCAGTGGCGTCGGAAGAATAACGCGCGATGTAAAGCCGCTGCCTAAGAGAATGCGACACTCACATGTAAGTATGGCGGCTTGCTCATCTTATCATCGGACTGTCACCGACCCTTTCTGTCGGTTCGACGACCTATTCAGCAAACATAAGCGTCAAATGCACCTTCAGCGCATCATCTGCTGGTCTTCAAGGGTAAAAAATTTCATACTCAAGCGAAGCAAACTAATCCGAAGCCAGTGACAAGACCCGAATGTCCCGACGCCATTACAATCTGCCCCCCTTGACCACCTTGTCCGCTTTTGAGGCCGCAGCACGACATCAGAGCTTTAAAAATGCCGCAGAAGAGCTTTCGGTGACGCCCGGAGCAGTCAGTCATCAGATCAAGGCGCTGGAAGGGTATCTTGAGACAGTTCTGTTTCAGCGCAAACATCGAAGCGTCGATCTGACCGATGACGGTAAGGCACTGTACGAAGTGCTGTCGACCTCTTTTCGTCGAATTTCACAAACCCTGTCTACCATCCGGGATCGGTCGTCAGCGGAAAAGGTCACGATAGGCTCCACAACGGCCGTGGCAGCGCTTTGGCTATCGCCAGCGGTCATTCGGTTCTGGCGCGAAATGCCGGATGTGAACGTGAATCAGATATCCCAGGACAGGCCCTTCAAGGATCGGCCGGATCTGGATTTTTTCATCAGATATGGGCGCGACCGGGATTCAAACCTGTCCCACACGCCCTTGTTTAGGGATCATCTTGTCCCCGTTGGTAGCCCGCAAGTGGCGGGAAACCTGGCGGGTTTAAGCCTGGAAGAGCTGGCCAGCCAACGCCTGATCCATCTGGATTCCGAGGATCGCAGCTGGACGACCTGGCCAGAGTGGTTCCAGCAACTTGGGTATCAAAGCAAGATCCCAATCGAATCCAGCGTCAACAGCTACTCTGTTGCGTTGCAGCTTGCACGCAAAGGCGCTGGATTGGTGCTTGGATGGCAGCGGTTGATTCATCCCATGCTGCAGTCTGGGAAACTGGTGGCCATCGGGCCGCATAACCTGACCGCACCCAACCAGTTTTACCTTGTGGGGCGCCCCGAGGAAGAGCTCTCGGAAAGCGCCCGCGCGCTTAAGAATTGGATCGTTCAGGAGGTTTACGCCAGCTCGGTTTAGATCAACTAAACCTTTGATGAGCTTTTCTGATATTGAGGCCGACCCATAGTCTCCGCCAATATGAAAGTGTCAGGTTTGTCCCAGCCTCAGGAGAGTACGATGAACAAGCACAGCCCGCTGTCGTCCGTTCTGACCGACGTAAACACGGCCAACGGCCTGCCCAACGAGCACTACATTGACCCGGAAACGTTCGCCGAAGAAAAGCGCTCGGTCCTGTTTGCGAACTGGTCCGGCATTGGGTTTGGCAAGGACGTTCCCGAAGCAGGCGACGCAAAGCCTGTCGATTTTCTGGGCATGCCACTACTGATCGTCAGGGACCGCGATGGCGAGGTCGGCGTGTTTCAGAACACGTGCCGTCACCGCGGCATGATCCTTGTGGATGCGCCCAAAAAGATCGGCGGCGCCATTCGTTGCCCGTATCACAGCTGGTGCTACAGCCTGAAAGGTGAATTGCGGGCGACCCCGCATGTGGGCGGCCCTGGCCAGAACAAGCACGAAGACGTAAACACCAAGGATCTGGGTTTGGTGCGCATTCAGTCACATATCTGGCGCGACGTGATCTTTGTGAATATTGACGGCAATGCCCCGGCGTTTGAAGACGCGCATGGCGCTTTGTTGGAGCGTTGGAAGGAATTCGATACGCCTATCTTCCATGGCGGTGATGAATCGTCCTTCAAGCTTGAAGTCAAAACCAACTGGAAGCTGGCCGTCGAAAACTATTGCGAAAGCTATCACCTGCCCTGGGTTCACCCGGGCCTCAACAGTTATTCCCGATTGGAAGATCACTATAACATCGAAGAGCGTGGTCATTACTCCGGTCAGGGCACTTTGGTGTATCGCCAATTGACCGACCAAAACGGTGCGAAACTGTCCGATTTCCCCGGTCTCGGCAGCCAATGGGATGAAGGCGCGGAATATATTGCCCTTTATCCCAACGTATTGCTGGGCATACAGCGTGACCACAGCTTTGCAATCATCCTGGAGCCGGTGGATCACGAAAACACTGTCGAACATATCGAGCTGTATTACGCCAATAGCGAAGGCGACACGCCCGAACATAACGGGTTGCGCGCCTCAAACGCGCAATTGTGGAAGACTGTGTTTGAAGAAGATGTTTTCGTTGTCGAGGGCATGCAGAAAGGGCGCCATGGCATGTTGTTCGACGGCGGGCGGTTCTCTCCGGCGATGGACGGACCGACCCATAACTTCCACCACTGGGTGGCAACTCAGATCGAGAACGGCCGCGCCGAGTGATTGGGGCTGCAATGCGCTGAGGGCTTGAAGGGCCAATTTGACAATGGACAAAGGTGCTTTGGACAAGCTGCTGCTGGACGCGCATTCCAGAAACGACCACAAGGATCTCGTCCGCTACTACGGGTTGGCGGCGGACGAGAGTGAAGCGAAAGGTGACATTGATGCAGCCTGTTTCTATCTGACCCATGCCTTTGTCTTTGCACTTGAGGCCGGCACACCTGAGGCCGACGCTTTGAACGCAAGGTTGGCTGAACACGGGCGAGCCGAAAGACTGATGTTCTGACTTTGTATACAGGCACTCGAGCCGCCACTGAACGGTCGCATTCCCCCACGAGACCCTGTTCACATGTCAACATCCGCCTATAGTCTCGGGACATAGCAACGGGTCGTTTGAAAGGAACAGGCAGATGGATCACAGCACAGAAATGCTGATCGTTGGCGCCGGTTTCTCGGGTTTGACCATGGCGATCGAGGCCAGGAAACGCGGCATCAAAGATATTGCGGTCCTTGAGAAAGCAGACGACATCGGCGGTACGTGGCGCGAGAATACGTATCCCGGTGTGGCCTGCGATATCCCGTCTCACTTGTATTCGATGGCCACCCACCTGAATCCAGACTGGAGCCGCGCCTATGCTGGCGGCGCCGAAATTCAGGCCTACCTGAAAAAGATTACGCAAGACGAACGCTTGTACGATCTGTGCCACTTTCAACAGCAGTTGAAATCCGCCAAATGGGATGGCGCGCGCTGGCAGGTGGAAACACAGAACGGACAGCGCTGGTCCGCCCGTTTTTTGGTCTCGGCCATCGGCGCGCTGCACATCCCCAGCATTCCGGATATCCCGGGGGCCGATAGCTTTCCGGGACCCTGTTTTCATTCGGCTGAATGGGACCACGACGTAGATATCGCTGGCAAACGGGTTGCCGTTGTGGGCACCGGCGCCTCGGCGGTGCAATTTGTGCCGGAAATTGCGAAGACCGCCGAACATGTCACCATCTTTCAACGCAGTGCGCCTTATGTATTGCCGCGCCCTGATGGCCCGATTGGCCCCTGGACCAGACGTCTCTATGCGCGCATACCGCTGTTGCCCCGGCTGCGACGCCAGCTGATTTTCAGGGTGTTTGAATTCCGTCATCGTGTCTTCCGAGGTGAAGAGCGGATGGTGAACTTTGCGATGAAGATGTGGCGCAAGTCGCTGGAGGATGCATTTCCAGATCCTGAGGATCAAGCGCGGCTGACCCCGGACTATCGAATTGGTTGCAAACGCATTCTAAGTTCGAACGACTGGTACCCAGCACTGGCCCGTGACAATGTCAGCATTGTCCCCAATGGCGTGGCATCGATTGACGGAAGCCAGATCAAAGCGGCGGATGGCACCGAAACGCAGACTGACATTTTGGTCTGGGGCACAGGCTTTCACGTGACCGATGCGACGGACGGGTTGGACATTACCGGCACAGACGATCTGACTTTGCGCGAAGCGTGGGCAAACGGGATGCAGGCCAATCTGGGAACAGCGATTGCGGGCTTTCCAAATTTCTTCATCCTGTTGGGGCCGCACACGGGATTGGGCCATAACTCGGTTGTTCTGATGATCGAGGCACAGGTCGCGCATGTCGGGCGTGTGCTGGCCGAAATGGCCCGTGACGGGTTGACGGTTATTACGCCGGACGCCGCAAAACAAGCTGCCTTCACGCAGGAAATGCAAGACCGTCACACCGAAAGCGTCTGGCAGGTTGGCGGCTGTACCTCTTGGTATCAGGATGCTGCCGGGCGCAATACAACGCTGTGGCCCGGAACTGTTGGTGAATATCAAAAGCGCATGGCACAATCGGGATTAGAACAGTACGTGACCGGCCCGGTCAGCCACGGAGAAACATGATATGACGACGATCCTGATCCTCATCACGGTTTTCGCTGCCTTCCTGATTGGCATGAACCTCTGGACCCGTCGGTTGACGCGCGAAGGCCATGAAACGGTGCCTCAGATGGGCAAGATCCTTCCGATCAACGGTGGTGCAATTCACTATGTCGAAAAGGGGGATCCACAGGCCCAGACAATTGTCATGATCCACGGGTTGGCCGGTCAATTGCAGCACTTCACGTATGCTTTAATGGATGATCTGGCTGAGGATTATCACGTCATTGCCTTGGATCGCCCGGGATGCGGGTATTCGACCCGAGACACGGCTGATCTGGCGCGCCTGCCTGAACAGGCTCGGATGGTCGATGAGTTCCTTGAAGCCAAGGCGGTGTCTAGCGCTGTATTGGTGGGTCATTCGCTGGGCGGCGCGGTGTCTTTGGCCCTGGCGCTGGACAATCCCAGACGGGTTTCAGCCTTGGCGCTTTTGGCGCCCTTGACGCATAAGCTGGATGCAACGCCCGCCGTATTTAAACCGCTGGAAATTCGCACTGAATGGCTGCGCAATCTGATCGGTCACACGTTGGCCGTGCCTTTGGCCGCCAAAATGGCACCACATACCTTAGGCGCCGTGTTTGATCCCGAGGTCCCGCCCGAAGATTTTTTGGATCGCGCCGGCGGTGCGCTTGGCCTGCGTCCTTCTGCCTTCATCACGGCGTCGCAAGACGTTGTCGGGGTGGATGACAGCATCGGCGCACAAAGCGCGCGCTACCCTGAGCTTCGGATACCGGGCGGCATCTTATACGGGTCACAGGATGCAATCCTGTCACCGTCTCAGCACGGAGCACCGATGACCAAATTCGGACTGACCGACGAAGAGATTGAGGGGCTGGGTCATATGATCCTGATCACCAAACCGGATGCCTGTGCCGCGTTTATCCGCAAGATCGCAGGGGCCGCCGAATTGCCTGAGGTCTCCGCTCTGGAAACAGGCCCCGAAAACGCCTGAAAGAATCCACTTGGTTCGGGCTTTTCCCCCTTGACCCTCCCCGGTGCCTCCCTTAAATCGCCTCTCACTTGTGGCGGAGTAGCTCAGTTGGTTAGAGCAGCGGAATCATAATCCGCGTGTCGGGGGTTCAAGTCCCTCCTCCGCTACCAAATCACTCGCATCAAGCAAGCTAAGAAGATGCGAAAGCAGTCTTTCCGGCGCCGAGTGCCGTGAGTTTTCAGAAATTCAGAAGCGTCAATTGTTGCCAACCATTCACTGAATGGCCGAAATATCCAGAATTGGTGTTGCTGGCGTGACGTCGAACGCGTGACTCTTGTCTGATAATTCAACCCGTACCCTGAGTTCTTGCACATTCTCAAAACGGTTAAAAAACGCAAATTCGATCGCGCCGAGCGCGTTCATATCCTGGCACTGAATTGCATAGTCGGCTTGGAATTCAGCATGATACTCATCCGCTGTGGTATCAGCCTCGCCCGCCTCACCTTCATCCTTCTTTCCGAAGCCTTCGTTTGTCAATATCACGTTGGCCGATGTCGTAATACAACCGGCGTCTTCGGAAATAACAAACAGTTCTAATGGCTTAGATAAATCAGAAATGGCGACGGCAACCAATGCGCGGTCATCATCACTGTCGGCGGGTCTTTCGAATCCGATAATATCAAAGCTAGGGACTGCAAGTGACAGAGTGAACTCGGCGCCCGCAAAAGCCATGTCCAACGATCCGGAACCGTGCTGGTGCCGAAAATCCAGTTGCGTTGCCTGGGCCGCCACAGCCGCCGGGCAAAGGGACAGTGCAAGAACAGCGCGCTTCATTAACCAAATACCACCACAATCAGAATCACGGCGATCAGTCTAACCCGAATCAAAGGGTACGCAATGCTCCCCTTACGTCCGGACTTCGCCAGATATGGGTAGTGTAGGCCCTTATTACAGGGATTATGGCAATCCCGACAATAAAACTCAGGTTGACATTACTGACTAAATCACTCAGTTAAAATGTCCGTGAAAACTGTGTGCCACCAGCGCGCGCAGAGATGTCTGACAGGAAAGATACGAACCCCATGAACAAGTTATTAGTTGCCGCCAGCGCTCTGACTCTTTGTGTCGCAACCGCTGCCGTTGCCGGTGATGCGCCCGCAAAGGCAGACGTGTTGAATACTTATGCCAACATTGCCGAAGCCAAGTATGATGACAGCCTGATTGCTGCTAAATCTCTGCAGGCCGCTGTCAACGCTCTGATCGCCAATCCCTCGGAGGCGACCCTGAACGCAGCGCGCGCGGCTTGGATTGCGGCACGCGTTCCTTACCAACAGACCGAAGTCTACCGTTTTGGAAACCCAATCGTCGATGACTGGGAAGGTAAAGTGAATGCGTGGCCGCTGGATGAAGGCCTGATCGATTACGTTGACGCGGCTTATGGCGGTGCAACCGATGAAAACGAGTTTGCCGTCCTGAATGTTGTTGCCAACCCCAGCTTCGAGCTGTCTGGTGAAACCATTGATGCAACCGAAATCACTCCGGAACTGTTGGGCGAAACCCTACATGAAGCAGACGGAATCGAAGCCAATGTCGCAACCGGATATCACGCCATCGAATTCCTGCTGTGGGGCCAGGACCTGAACGGCCACGGCACTGGTGCGGGCAACCGCCCAGCGACCGATTATGCCCAAGGCGACGATTGCACCGGCGGCAACTGTGACCGTCGTGCCCAATACCTGAGCGCGGCGACCGACCTGCTGGTCAGCGATCTGGAATGGATGGCGGCCCAGTGGGCTGAGGGTGGCAATGCCCGCGCGGCCCTGACCAAGAACGAAGCAGCTGGTGTCAGTGCAATTTTGACCGGCATGGGGTCGCTGTCTTATGGCGAACAGGCCGGTGAGCGGATGCGTCTTGGCCTGATGCTGAACGATCCGGAAGAAGAGCATGATTGCTTCTCGGACAACACGCATAATAGCCACTACTACGACGGTCTTGGTGTGCAGAACGTTTATCTGGGCAGCTATACGCGTATCGACGGTACACCTGTCTCCGGCGCGTCGCTGGCGGACCTGGTGATTGCAACCGACCCCGCGCTGGACGCCGAAATGAAGGTCAAGCTGTCGAACACGATGCAGGCTCTGGGTCGCCTCAAGTCGACCGCCGAGGCAGGTTTCGCCTATGATCAGATGCTGGAACGCGGCAACGCCGGTGGCGAAGCGCTGATCATGGCTGGCGTCAATGGCCTGGTCGACCAGACCAAGACGATCGAGCGCATCGTAACCGCCCTGGAATTGGATCAGATCGAATTTGAGGGATCGGATAGCCTGGACAACCCTGACGCTGTCTTTCAGTAACTCATAAAACTGTCGGGAAACATGCTTGAAACCGTGTTTCCCGGCGCTTGTGTCACGCCTTATTGCTATTGCAAGCAGATCCAAAAACATTAACTTACTATTTGAGTAAGATACCTGAAATCGGTCGAGTCGCCATGATCGTATGCCACTGCACAAATATCTCTGACCATGACATTCGTTCCGCCATTGATTGGATGCGGACGTCAGATGCTCAGACAATTATCACGCCCGGAAAAATCTACCATGCCCTTGGAAAATCGGCGGATTGTGGCGGGTGCATGCCCCTTTTCCTAGACACAATGCGGTCAAACGATAATCTTGAAGTACCCATGCAACTTCGTGCGCTACGCACCGGAGTAACACAGGAGAGTGCAGATGAAGGGCGACCCAAAAGTCATCGACTACCTAAACAAATCACTGCGGCATGAATTGACGGCGGTCAGCCAATATTGGCTGCATTACAGATTGCAAGATGACTGGGGCCTGAGCGGTATGGCCAAGAAAAGCCGCGAAGAAAGCATCGAAGAGATGCAGCACGCGGACAAGCTGATCGAGCGCATCTTGTTCCTTGAAGGACACCCCAACCTGCAGAAGCTTGATCCTCTGCGGATCGGTCAGACTCCGAAAGAAACACTGGAATGCGACCTTGCTGCCGAAATCGATGCACGGTCGCTTTATAAAGAAGCCCGCGAACACTGTCAGAGCGTCGGAGACTATGTGTCGATGGCCCTGTTCGAAGAGTTGATGTCCGATGAAGAGGGACATATCGACTTTCTCGAAACGCAGCTCGACCTGCATGAAAGGATCGGCGAAGCCAACTATGCGCAACTTAACGCGTCGACAATGGACGAAAGCGAGTAACCTTATCGCTGTGTCGGTGGCCACCTTGCTGGCCACCCCTTCTCTGTCAGCTGAGCTGCAGGATTCTCATCTCAAGGTTATCCCCCGGACTGACGCCGAACGCGCCCGCATTTCTGCGGTCACTAGCGTGCCCGATGACTTTCGTCAGCCCCAGAAGTTCGAGGAACTGTCAGCCGGGGCCGCGACAGTGCGCGCGCGCAGCAACGCCGATGCGTTTTCGCAGTCTTCCGGCAACTTGGGATTCGAGCAAGAGCTGGATTTCAAAGTTGGCAACGGATTGTTCAAGAAAATCTGGGTCTCGTCGCCGTCATCGACGCTTGCGTCGGATGGGTTGGGACCGCTCTATAATGCGCGTTCCTGCCAGAGGTGCCACATAAAGGACGGGCGCGGGCATACGCCAAACGGGCCGGATGACAACGCCATTTCGATGTTTCTGCGGGTATCCATTCCGGGAAATGTCGATGGCGGTTATGCCGAGATTGAGGACTATATCGCCACCCGGCCTGATCCGAATTACGGCGGCCAAATGCAGGATTTCGCGCTGGCGGGCTATCCAGCCGAGTACCGGCTGGACATCACGTATCAGGAAGTTCCGGTCGAACTGTCCGAAGGTGAAACTGCATCGCTGCGTCGCCCCACCTACAAGGCCTCTGATCTGGGATATGGACCGCTACACCCGCAGGCAATGCTCAGCCCTCGGGTGGCACCCCAGATGATCGGGCTGGGCCTGCTCGAGGCGATTCCGGTCGAGGATTTGCTGTCCAAAGCCGATCCGGATGATTTGGATGGGGATGGCATTTCAGGTCGGCCCAATATCGTTTGGTCGGTCGAGTTTGGCGAACCGATGATGGGTCGATTTGGGCACAAGGCCGGGATGCCCACCGTGATGGAGCAATCAGCGGCGGCCTTCGCCGGCGATATCGGCATTTCCAGCCCGCTCTATCCAGACCCGGATGGGGATTGTACCGAGGCTCAGATCAAGTGTGTCGCCGCCCCGCATGGGGATCAGGATGTGCGCGTGTTTGAAATCGATCAACAGGGTATGGATCTGGTGGCGTTTTACAGTCGCAATCTGGGCGTTCCCGGACGTCGAGACGCGGATGATCCGCGGGTGTTGCGCGGCAAAGAAGTGTTCCACACCTCTGGTTGCGTCGCTTGCCATACGCCCGCCCATGTCACCCACCGCATGGAAGACCGCGCTGAACACAGCTTTCAGCTGATCTGGCCCTACACCGACCTGCTGTTGCATGACATGGGCGACGGTCTTGCTGATAACCGCCCGGAAGCCCGCGCCACGGGCCGGGAGTGGCGCACAACGCCGCTGTGGGGCATTGGTATGACCGAACGTGTGTCCGGGCATACCCAGTTCCTGCATGACGGGCGGGCGCGTAGCCTGCTCGAAGCGATTCTTTGGCATGGGGGCGAGGCACAGTCTGCCCGCGATACTGTTGTGACCATGCCCAAAGCTGATCGTGACGCCCTGATCCGTTTTCTGGAGAGCCTTTGACCATGCGCGCCCTAGCCCTGATCCCCCTTCTTTTGTTGCCTTTTTCTGCCGCAGCACAGGATCACACTCCAATCCTGACGGATGTGGCCGAAGCCCACATATTACCCCGCTTTTCGACACTGGCTGAAGCGACAGAGGTGTTGACGACAACTGCCCGAACAGACTGCGACCCGGCCTCAGCAAACCTGCGGGCCACATATGGCCGTGCTTTTGATAACTGGATTTCTGTCAGCCACCTGCGGTTCGGCCCCACTGAAACCGAAGATCGGGCTTTTGCTATGGCATTTTGGCCCGACACGAAGGGCTTCACACCCAAGGCGTTGTCGCAGCTTATTGCTGATGAAGACCCGGCCGTGGCCAATGCCGAAGCCTTTTCGCACATATCCGTTGCAGGCCGTGGGTTTTTCGCCTTGGAACGCATGATCTACGATCCCGCGTTTGCGGAACAGGGGACTGCTGCGTATCGCTGTGCACTGATCCAGGCGATTGCGGCGGATATTGATGCAAATGCCGATACGATTGACAATGATTGGCAAAGCTATGCTCCGACGCTAACACAGCCCGGCGCGAACAGCCGCTACCGCACACAGGACGAAGCAATGCAAGAGCTGTTCAAATCGCTGTCCACCGGCCTGCAATTCACAGCAGACACGCGGCTTGGCCGGCCGCTGGGAACGTTTGACCGTCCTCGCCCCAAACGAGCCGAAGCGCGCAGATCCGAGCGATCCTTGCGGCATGTTGAACTGTCGCTGATCGCATTGCGAGACCTTGCCGTGCGCCTGTCCGTTGACCACCCGGAAATCGCTGAAGATCTGGACATGTCCTTTGGGATCGCCATTGGCGACGCCCAGTCCATCGACGATCCGGCTTTGGCCGGGCTTGCAACACCTCAGGGTCGTTTTAGGGTTGAGGCCCTACAGCAATCGATCAACGATATTCGCATGATCACAGCGTCCGAGCTTGGTCCGACATTGGGCATCAGTGCTGGATTCAACTCACTGGACGGGGATTGATCCATGACCAGCCGCCGCCATTTTCTGGCCGGACTCGCCGCTGCAACCCTGTCGCCCATTCGGGGTTGGGCATCGGTCGGCGCGCCCGATTTTCTGGCGGCAGGTCTTTTCCCTGATGGTTCTTACCGGTTGGCCGGATTGGACGCGCAAGGCGCAATCCGGTTCTCACTGCCCTTACCCGCTCGTGGCCATGCCGCCGCCGCCCACCCGTTCAAAGCGCAGGCCGTCGCCTTTGCGCGGCGACCGGGGACCTTTGCGTTGGTCATCGATTGCGCAACTGGATCAGAATTAGCCGTGCTTCAAGCGCCCCTCGGACGCCATTTCTATGGCCATGGAACGTTCTCAGCGGATGGTGAACGGTTCTATGCAACCGAGAATGATTATGAGGCCGCGGAAGGTCGGGTCAGCATCTGGGATGCCAACAGTTTTGTTCGACTGGGTGAGTTTTCCTCGGGCGGCATAGGCCCGCATGACATGCGGCTGATGCCAGATGAAAAAACACTGGTCATCGCAAATGGTGGGATAGAAACCTACCCGGACACCGGCCGCACCAAATTGAACCTGCCGACAATGCGGCCCAATCTGACCTATGCTAACCTGTCAGGCACCCCGCTTGCACAGATGGAGCTGCCCAGCGCTTTGCGCAAAAACTCGATCCGCCATCTGGCAGTCCGAGGCGACGGTTTGATCGCGTTTGCCATGCAGTGGCAAGGCCCTCAGACCGACCATCCGCCGCTTTTGGGCGTGCACCGGAGTGGTGAAAACGTGGGCCTGTTGACCGCGCCCGAGGCTGATCAGGCCACTCTGCAAGGGTATGCGGGCAGTGTCGCGTTTTCGACAGATGGCCGGACAATCGCTATCACCTGTCCGCGCGGCAATGCGCTGCATCGATTTGACGTGGCCAGCGGAACGTTTGAAGACGGGTTTGCGCTCGAAGACGTCTGCGGTTTGGGTAGCGGCGCGGACGGGGGGGTGGTGTTCACCACCGGGACAGGTGTTTTTGGCACACTGACTGGCGCGCAACCTGCAATCTCGGCGCGCGCGGATTGCCAGTGGGATAACCACCTGATCCCGATCCGTCGGCACTTGTGAAATTCGGCAATCTCGGTCGCATAGTTTACACTTGGAAGAATCGAACTGCTGCCGTATGGGCGGTGCGAAACTGCCACCCGAACAGCAAGGACTGATCTGATTGAAACAGACGCCCGCCGCACCGCATTCCGTCTACGGGGTTGAGAAATGGGGTAAGGACCTCATTGAGGTGACGGAGCAGGGCGAAATCGGCCTGCGCAACCCGATGGCGCCCGAGGCCGCAGCGATCAGCCTACCGGGCATTCTGAAAGATCTGGACGAACGCGGCATCAAAGCGCCGGTGATCCTGCGCGTCAGTTCTTATCTGGAACACGAGATTGTCCATATCAACGAGAGCTTTCGCAACGCAATTGAACGCACCGCGTATCAAGGTAGCTATCGCGGCGTTTTCCCGATCAAAGTGAACCAGCAGGCACAGGTCATCGATCGGATCGTCGAGTTCGGCAAGAAATACAACTACGGGCTTGAGGCCGGATCAAAGCCGGAACTGGTTGTGGCCCTGGCCCATCGGTTGGCTGGCGAGGCGCTGATTGTCTGCAATGGCGTCAAAGATGCCGAGTTCATCCAACTGGCCATCCTCAGCCGCAAGATCGGGTTCAACACAGTCATCGTATTGGAAAGCCCGAAAGAGGCCGACACGGTGATCGAGGTCTACAATGAGCTGGGCATCGAGCCCCTGATCGGCGTGCGGGTGAAACTGACCAACCAGATCAGCGGGAAGTGGGAAGAAAGCTCGGGTGATCGATCTGCCTTTGGCATGAACACTGATCAGCTGGTCGCCGTGGTGGACAAGCTGAAAGCAGCCGGTTTGCTGCATTGCCTGAAACTGCAGCACTCGCATCTGGGGTCGCAGGTTCAGGACGTGAACGATGTGCGCCGCGCAGTGGGCGAGGCCTGCCGCTATTACACCGAACTCACGCGTGAGGGCGTACCGTTGACCCATCTGGACCTTGGCGGAGGCATGGGCGTGGACTATACGGGCGAGAAGAAAGCTGCTGAGAACTCGATCAACTATACGGTCGAGGAATACTGCGCCAACGTGGTCGAAACTGTGGCCTATGCCATGGACGAGGCCGAGGTGGATCATCCTACGCTGGTCACCGAAAGCGGCCGCGCAGTGGTGGCAACATCGTCGATGCTGGTATTCAACGTGCTGGAAAGCACTTTGTATGACGCACCCAACGGACCAAAGGTCGAAGCGGACGATCACCATCTGGTCTCAGATCTTGCGGCGATCAACGGCTATCTGAGAAGCGACCGCTTGCAGGAATGCTGGAACGACGCGAATTTCTATCGCAATGAGCTGCGCGCGCTGTTCCGCCGCGGCTATATCGACCTGCGCCAGATGGCCCGCGCCGAACGCATCTACCTGTCGCTGATGGCCCGCCTCAAGACGCTCGCAGCCAGCGACGATCTGGAAACTGATGTGGACGATCAACTTGAGAAGGTGGCGGACATCTACCACTGCAACTTCTCGCTGTTCCAGTCGCTGCCTGATGTCTGGGCGATCGACCAACTTCACCCGATCGTACCATTGCAGGGCCTGAACCAAACGCCTGATCGTCGCGCGGTGCTGTCGGACATTACTTGCGACAGCGACGGGAAGATTGATCGGTTCATCCTGGCCGACGGTGTCTCGCCCAGTCTGCCCGTGCACTCACTACCCGAAGATCAGGAATACCTCATGGGTGTTTTTTTTGTCGGGGCCTATCAGGAAACGCTGGGCGATCTGCACAACCTGTTCGGCGACACCAACGTCGTCACCATTGACCTGCGCACAGACGGCGGCTTTGACCTGCTACACGAACAAGAGGGCGACACGATCAGCCAGGTTCTGTCCTATGTAGAATTCGACCCAAACGACTGTGTTGCCGCGTTTCGCAAAATGGTGGACGAGGCGATCTCGACCGGTACTCTGAAAGCCAGCGAACGCAAAACCCTGATGAGCGCCTATCGCGACTCGATCAACGGCTACACCTATTACGAATAACCCCCTGAGAGGAGATCACCCCCATGGGAACTTTGAGTGGCAAAACACTGGTTGTTGGCGCAGGCGGCGTATCCCACGCAGCCGTGCACAAGATGGCGATGAATTCGGATATTTTCACCGAAATCACTCTGGCTAGCCGGACCAAATCAAAGTGCGACGCCATCGCCGCAGCCGTGAAGGATCGCGTCGGTGTTGATATCGATACCGCCGAGTTGGACGCCTACAAGGTCGAAGACACGGTCAAACTGATCAAGGAAACCGGAGCTGAGCTGCTGGTGAACCTCGCCCTGCCCTACCAGGATCTTGTACTAATGGATGCATGTCTTGAGGCTGGTATCCACTACCTCGACACCGCCAACTACGAGCCCGAGGATGAGGCCAAGTTCGAATATCACTGGCAATGGGCCTATCAGGAACGGTTCAAAGCGGCGGGCCTGACCGCCATCCTCGGCTCGGGCTTCGATCCGGGCGTGACATCCGTCTTCGCCAAATGGCTCAAGAAACACAAGCTGGACACGATCCGTCAGATCGACGTGCTGGATGCCAATGGCGGCTCCAACGATCAGGAGTTCGCTACCAACTTCAACCCCGAGATCAACCTGCGTGAAGTGTTAGCCGAGGTGCGCCATTGGGAAAACGGCCAATGGCAGCAAAGCCTGGCGATGACCCACAAGGTGGAATTCGACTTCCCCGCCATCGGCCCCAAGAACATGTACCTGATGTATCACGAGGAATTGGAGTCGCTTACAACTCACTTCCCCGAGATTGAGCGTGCCCGCTTCTGGATGACCTTTGGCGACGCCTACATCACCCATGCCAAGGTGCTGGAAAATGTCGGCATGACCCGCATCGACCCGGTGATGCATGACGGCAAGGAAATCATCCCGATCCAGTTCCTGAAAACCCTGCTGCCCGATCCCGGTGATCTGGGTGCCGAAACCAAGGGCAAAGCCTGTATCGGCGACATCGCCACAGGTCAGGCCAAGGACGGCTCGGGCGAGAAAACCTATTATATCTACAACATCTGCGACCACGAAGAGTGCTATGCCGAGGTCGGCAGCCAGGCCGTCAGCTACACCACCGGCGTCCCCGCTATGATCGGCGCCGCGCAGGTGCTCAAAGGCAACTGGCGTGATTCAGGCGTGTGGAACATGGAACAGCTCGACCCGGATGACTTCATGGACATGCTCAACACCCATGGCCTACCTTGGCAAATCCACGAACTGGATGGCCCGGTCGAATTCTGACCCTTCCGGGCGGTTACACCAACCGCCCTGCTTCATCTGGCCCAAAATACCTCGGGGGTCCGGGGGCAGAGCCCCCGGCCTCTCCTCCAACGGAGACGCCGACTATGTCCGACATGATGACCACGCAAGCCGGTGATCCGGGCGCGTTTCGCGCCTTAGACCTAAGCCGTGTGCCCAGCCCGTGTTTCGTGGTCGACGAAAAAGCCGTTGAACGGAACCTGCGAATCCTGTCCGACATCGGCACAAGGTCCGGTGCCCATGTCTTCAGCGCACTGAAGGCGTTTTCGATGTTCTCGCTTGCCCCGCTGGTGCGCCAATACCTCGGTGGCACCTGCGCCAGCGGCATCTTTGAGGCCCGTCTCGGCCGCGAAGAATATGGTGGAGAAGTCGCCACCTTCTGCGCTGGCTACAAAGACGCAGACATCGACGAGATCCTATCGCTGTCCGACCACATCATCTTCAACTCTCCCACTCAAAAGGACCGGTTCCTGACCAAAGCACATGCCGGCGGAGTGCAGGTCGGCCTGCGTATCAACCCCGAACATTCCGAAGGCGAGATACCCAAATACGACCCCTGTGCGCCCTGCTCGCGTCTCGGTACGCCGGTCAGTCAACTGACCGCTGAGACCCTGAATGGGGTCGACGGATTGCACATGCATACGCTCTGCGAACAGGGTTTTGAACCTTTGCGGCGCACATGGGAAGCGGTCGAGCCAAAACTCAAACCGTTCTTGGGTCAACTCAAATGGCTGAATTTCGGCGGCGGCCACCATATCACCCGCGACGACTATGATCGCGAGGGGCTGATCGCGTTCATAAAGGACATCCGAGAAAATCATCGCGTCGACGTCTATCTCGAACCTGGCGAGGCGGTGGCGCTGGATGCGGGCATTCTGATCGGAGAAATCCTCGACCTGCCGACCAATGGCATGAACCTCGCGATCACCGATATCTCGGCTACCTGCCATATGCCCGATGTGATCGAAGCCCCTTATCGCCCGGCTCTGATGGATGAGGCCGAGGCAGGCCATACCTACCGCTTGGGCGGGCCCTCGTGCCTGGCGGGCGATGTGATCGGTGACTATACGTGGAACAAACCGCTGCAGATCGGTCAACGCTTTGCCTTCCTCGATCAGGCACATTATTCGATGGTCAAGACCAACACGTTCAACGGCGTGCCCCTGCCCACCATCGCCCTGTGGAACAGCGAAACAGACGCACTGAAAATCATCAAGCAGTTCAACTACGACGACTTCAAAGAGAGACTCTCATGAGCATTTTCCTCGACAGCGAACTGACCGTGTCCGAGCGCACCGAAGGCGCGCGTTTCCGCGTTATACCTGTGCCGCTTGAGCGCACGGTCTCCTACGGGTCTGGCACCGCCAAAGGCCCCGACGCCATCATCGACGCCAGCAATGAACTGGAACGCATCACCGGCCACGCCGAACCCTGCGTCGAGGGCATCTTTACCGAAGCGCCCGTCGATTGCGATGCCTCTTTGTCTGAGATCATGGAACGCATCGCCCAGCGCGCCGAGGCCGCCATCCGCGCTGGTAAAGTGCCGGTTACGCTGGGCGGAGAGCATTCGCTCAGCTATGGCGCGGTGATGGGCGTGGCGCGCGCCCTGAACCAGCCAATCGGCATCGTCCAGATAGACGCCCATGCCGACCTGCGCAACGCCTATCAGGGCGAGAAACACTCCCACGCCTCAGTCATGCATCTGTTGGCCGAAGAAGGTATCCGACTGGCGCAGTTCGGCGTCCGGGCCTTTTCAACCGAAGAGGCCCAAAGTCGTTTGAAAAACCATGTCTTCCATGTCGACGCCGAGGAACTGGTGACTGGCAACATCCATGCTGTCGACCTGCCCGATGACTTTCCGGAACTGATCTACGTCAGCTTTGACGTAGACGGGTTGGACCCGTCGCAAATGCCTGCCACCGGCACGCCTGTGCCCGGTGGGTTGGGATACTATCAGGCGCTACGACTGGTCGAACACGCATTGAAAGGCCGCAGATGCGTCGGGTTCGATGTGGTCGAATTGGCCCCTGACGACAATACGGCTTGGGACTTCACCGCCGCGCAGATCGTCTATCGCCTGATGGCAGCCTGTTAATCCTCAGCCGTTTCGTTCAGTTCCATATGCCCTTCGCCCTTGTTCAACACGCGGCGCAGCATGGGTTCAAAGAATTCTAGCGGCTTCGTCGAATAATTTGGGTCAAACGCTTTCTGATCATACTCATGGCAGAAGTAGCGACAGTCTTCCCAATACGGGCTGTCGCGATACTTGTCGCGGGCATTGCGGTCACCACCCAGATGGTGGTTGTAGTAGTAGCCCTGAAACACGCAGTGATGCTTGAGGATCCAATGAGTTTTCTCGCTGACATAGGGCTTCATCATCGCTGCTGACAGCTCACCGTGATTGTAGGGCGACAAGATATCGCCGGTATCATGGATCAATGCCGCGACTACGAGTTCTTCTTCCGCGCCATCCTCATAAGCCCGAGTCGCCGCTTGCAGACTGTGTTGGTAGCGATTGACCGGATAGGGCGTCGAATCCTCATCTAAGGATCGGATTGCATCGAGAATTCGGTCTGGCAAAGCGGCATTATAAGCCTCTTCATACTCCATGACCGCATCCCAATCAGCCTTGGTGGCCTCTTCAAAACTGGTCCAAGTAGGCTTGTGGCTTTTGTCCAGCATGGCTTGTCCTTTCGGTTATCACCTGACGCGCAGAAAACGAAGTTCCACGCTACCTGTCAAACCCAGCCTGTTGGGTCAGGCAGGCGAGGGTTCGGCCCTTCCGACCGGATCGCGTTTTCGAAACAGCGGTCGGCCTGCGAAAATCAAAAACACACAGGATATGAAAACACCCATAACGGCAGGCAGGTATAGCAACCCCCAAAGCCTTGGGTCATCGATCACCACCGGTGATACAAATCCTCGAACCCCTTCCAGCAAGACCAGAATGGTAAAAGCGCCAAGGATCTGAGGCCATAGTCCGAACCGCGAAAAGCTGCCCAGCATCAGGGTCGAGTACCCGGCCAACGACACGGCAATGCAAATGGCGATCCATGAAAACCGCTGATGCAATTCTTCGACCAATTGTCCGAGAGAGAATTCCTCAATTGCGGCGATGGTTTCGCGATCCTGTATCAACTCGATGGTTGGGATGGCTTCGAGGCTGCGCCGGGCCATTGCTCCGGTGCTGGTCAGTTCTGATATGTCATATGACGCGTCCTCAAACAGGGTGGAGGAAAGAGTTCTTCCCTGCTTATCAAGACGCAGGGCGATGCCGTCGACCATCACCAGATGAATGCCCATGTCGCTATTGACCAGATAGGCCGTTGCGCTGGAATAACTAACGGCATCTTCGGCATCGCGCCGATCCGACACGAACACCTCGTGCAGGGTTCCATCAAGATCGATCCGACCGATATAAACCGTTACACCCTCGGCAGGGTGCAAAAACTCACCTTCGTTCAACAACTGTGCGGTTACATCCCCTGCCACTTCGGCTTGCCGCACTTCCAGCTGCTCGACCGAGGCTGGGCGCAGAAAGACGCTGATAACCGCCATCATCAAGCCAGTCGTCAAGCCAAATAGAAAAACTGCCCGTGCCAGACGCCACGGGCTGGATCCGGTGGCCAACATCACCGTCAACTCGCTTTCCCGACTCAGACGGTTGGTGGCGTAGACAGCGGCTGCAAACACGGCCATAGGCATGACTGTCCTGATTAGCGTGGGCAGGGTCAGGGCCGTGAATTCGAGAAACACCATCGCCGACTGCCCACCGCTGATCACCCTGTCAAACAGGCTGACTGATCTAGTAATCCAGAATACTCCGACCAGAACCAAAGTGAAAAAGCCGAACAGGACCAGTAGTTGTCGCAGGAAGTAGCCATCGAAACGCGACATGTATCCTCACTCAGGTGCATCTAAATTGCGGCGACCATAAGCCATTCGCCGGACAGAGGAAACCGAGATTGACGCTCTGGATTTACACGATCAACGGCGACGTTGCCGCATAGATGCCAAAAAACTATTGAGAATGGCAGGGGCAGCAGGGTTCGAACCCGCGACCTACGGTTTTGGAGACCGTCGCTCTACCAACTGAGCTATACCCCTATCGTGCGCCCCAGATATGACAGCCGCGCGGCGGACTCAAGAGGCTTTTTCAGATTCGGATACACTTCGCGATCGGACAAACAAGTTGCGCATGACGTGCAGTTGGGTAAGACAAGATCCGGTCAGGAAAAGGAACCCCGCGTGAATATCCGCAAAGAGATTGCAGACAGCGAAGCCGTTCTGAACTGGGTCGCACGGCGGATTGCCAGCTATATTCGGTTGGTGCATCGCAACACGCGTTGGCAGCGCATCGGGTACGAAGAACTGGATCAACTAGCCGAACAAGGGGAACCCGTCATCGTGGTGCTGTGGCATCAACGGCTGGCGCAATCGCCTTACTTTTTTCCGCTAGACAAGGGGCGCATCTGTTCGATCACATCGTCGGCACGGGCAGGAAGCATGGTGGGGCGGGTGCAACAATTGTTCGGGATGGACACAATTGCCATGTCCAGCCACAAGCGTCACGTCGCGCTGTCGCGCGAAGTTCTGGGCAAGATGAAACAGGGGATTTCCATTGGAATTGCCGCTGACGGCCCACGCGGACCAGAGCGTGTTCTGTCAACTGTGCCGCTGATCTGGGCTCGCGCATCCGGAAAACGTGTGTTCGGCATTACCTATTCTGCCCGACATGGACGAGAAGCCGGGACATGGGACCGTCTTTTGATGCCTCGCGTGTGGCGTAATGATGGTGTGTTTCTGTGCCGGGAATGGACGGAAACTGTGCCGCGCAAAGCCAGTGAAGAACAGATTGAAGCCCTGAGACTTGATCTGGAACAACACATGAATGACATCACCGCCGAAGCTGACCGGATGGTCGGGCGAGAGCCCTGGTCACCCCAGCCCTAACCGCCCCTGAGGCGCTGCATCAGGTAAACTTCGCTGCCTTCGGGAATGGGTTCTGTCAGACCGCTGGCAATGACACGGCCGTCGATTGCAACAGACACTCCGGCATCAATCGGGCCCTGCAATTGCGGATGGACCCGAACAAGTTCGCGCAACAATTCGCCTGTGGTCGCTGCCTTGACCTCAACCACTTCCAGACCCCCGGTCAGAGACCGGAGGCCGGACCAAAGGTGAACCTCAACCATTGTCCTTAAGCGCCGCCAGAATACGGGGCGGTGACATTGGCAGTTGGCGCATTCTAACACCTGCCGCGTTGGACACCGCATTTGCGATGGCGGCCAGAGGTGGCACGATGCCGGTTTCGCCAACGCCGCGCACACCAAACGGGTGGCCGGGGTTGGGCACTTCGACAATCACCGTGTCGATCATTGGCAGGTCACTGGCCACAGGGATGCGGTAGTCAAGGAAGATCGAGTTCTGCAGACGGCCATCGTCGCCGTAAATGTATTCCTCGTTCAGGGCCCAGCCGATACCCTGCGCGGCACCCCCTTGATACTGGCCTTCCACGTAAGTTGGATGGATCGCTTTGCCGGCGTCCTGAATGACAGTATACCGCGTGATCGCGGTTTTGCCGGTTTCCGGATCCACCTCTGCATCTACAATATGGGTGCCAAAGGAAACGCCTGCGCCTTCGGGCGTCGCTTCGAAATGGCCAGATATAGGGCCACCGGTTGACCCCATATCCGCTGTGATGTCCGCCAAAGGCATCGGGTCAAAATCGCCCGCGTTTGGACCGGAAGGCACTGCGCAACCATTTTCCCATTTCACCGCATCAACCGGGATGCCCCATTTGGCCGCCGCCCGTTCGCACAGCTTGTCGACCGCGTGATGCGCCGCTTTGATCGTCGCAAGACCGCTGGCATAGGTGACGCGAGATCCGTGTGACACGTCGTTGTAACCAAGTGTGGCAGTGTCCGCGATGGTCACCCGTATGTTTTCATAGGGGATGCCCAGAACCTCGGCCGCCATCAGCGCCATCGACGCGCGCGAGCCGCCGATGTCGGGCGTACCCACCATCAACTGGGCTGAGCCGTCTTCGGACAAGGCAAGCGACACCGACGTCTCTCCGCCATGGTTGAACCAGAAACCGCAGGAGACCCCACGCCCCTGCCCCGGTTTCAGCGGGGCCGCGTAATGCGGGTGCGCCTTGGCAGCCTCCAGCGTTTCGACCAGACCGATGCGTTCGTAGCGTGGGCCATAGCTGGCTTTGGTGCCTTCATAAGCTGCGTTTTTCAGGCGTACATCAATTGGATCAAGGCTCAGTTGATTGCACAACTCGTCAATGACGGATTCGACGGCGAAGGCCCCCATCGGCGCGCCCGGCGCGCGATAGGCGGCCTGTTTCGGACGGTTGGCCATCACGTCATACCCAACTTGATGCACATTGGTCAGGTTGTAGGGCGCAAAACCGCACATTGCGGTCATGTCCCCCGGCGCACCGGGGAACGCCCCGCCTTGCAGACGGAAGATGCCCTGCGCACCGGTAATGATGCCGTCTTTCTTCATACCGATCTTGATGTCCATCGACGCCGATGAGGTCGGGCCAGTTGCACGGAACACCTCGGACCGGGTCATCACCACTTTGACCGGGCGGTTGGCCTTGCGACTCAGCGCCAGTGCGACCGGTTCAATAAAGACGGTGGTCTTGCCACCAAAACCGCCGCCAATTTCGGACGCTGTCACGCGCAATTGCGAGGTTTCGATCCCCAGCAATGCCGCACAGGTTTTTTGCGCGATCCAATGGCCTTGCGTGGTGCACCAAAGCTCACCCTTGCCGTCACTGCCCAGCATGCCCAGGCAGGCATGCGGTTCGATATAGCCCTGATGGGTCGCTTCGGTCACAAAGCTGTCTTCGATGACCAGATCAGCCTCGGCAAAGCCAGCTTCGATGTCTCCGTGGCCACTTTCGTGATAGCGTACGATGTTCGGGTGCATACCTTCCGGCACGGAATAATCCGCAGCACCTTCGCGGATCACCGGCGCGTCTGGTGCCATCGCTTGGTCGACATCAGTGACATGCGGCAGCACTTCGTATTCAACCTCGATCAACTTCAGCGCATCGCGCGCCGCAAGTGCCGAGGTAGCCGCCACAGCCGCCACCGCATGGCCGTCATACAGCGCCTTATCGCCTGCCATGACATTTTCAAGGACGTTCCAGAATTCGCCTTCCAGACCTGGCTTGAATGGCACATCGGCAAAATCCGCACGCGTTACAACGGCTTTGACATCCTTATGCGCGTCAGCTTTGGACGTATCGATTTTGATGATCCGCGCGTGGGCGTGGGGCGAGCGCAAGATCGCGCCATGCAGCATGCCCGGTGCGGAAATGTCGGCACCAAACTTGGCGCGGCCCGTAACCTTATCCAACCCGTCCGGACGATCCGGTCGCGTGCCCACAAAGCTGAATTCTGATTTGCGATCGTCGAGTGCCATTACGAAGCCTCCCGCAGGTCAGCAGCCGTATCCATTACGGCGCGAATGATCTTGTCATATCCGGTACAGCGGCAAAGGTTGCCTGCGAGCCAATACCGCGTCTCTTCCTCGGTGGGATTGGGGTTCTTTTCCAGCAGCGACTTGGCAGCAACCAGAATGCCCGGAGTGCAGATGCCGCATTGCAGGGCAGCATATTCGATGAACTTCTTCTGTAGCGGATGCAGAATGTCACCTTCGGCTATGCCTTCAACGGTTTCAATCTGTTTGCCGTCTGCTTCAACGCCCAGCATCAGGCAGGAACACACCAGACGACCGTCAACGGTGACCGAACACGCTCCGCAATCGCCGGTGCCACAGCCTTCTTTGGCGCCGGTCAGGTTCAATTTGTCGCGCAGACAATCCAACAGTGTTTCGCGGGCATCGCAGAGGTATTCTACCGTGTCTCCGTTCACGGTGGTGGATACGTGAAACTTGCTCATACATGTTCTCCCTTTGCGCGGGCATAAGCGATTTTTGCAGCGCGCTTGGCCAGAACGCCGGCAACTTCGGTACGGAATGCGATTGTGCCGCGCTTGTCATTGATCGGGTTACAGGCGGTAGACGCGGCCGTGGCCAGCGCGTCCAATGTATCTTCATCCAGTGTCGTGCCGATGATAGCCTTGGCGCAATCCTCAACCAGCAAAATAGTCGGTGCGACGGCGCCCAATGATACGCGCGCCTCGGTGATGGTATCGCCGTCCAGACGCAGGTTCACACCCACACCGACAACGGCAATGTCCATTTCCGTGCGCGGAATGAACCGCAGATACGCGTCACCGCCATTGTCGCCACGAGCAGGAATATGCACAGCAGAAACCACCTCTCCCTTGGTAAGCGAGGTCTTGCCAGGCCCGGTCGGAATATCAGCGACCGGAACGACGCGATCTCCATCGGGTCCGGTCACCGTAACAGTGACACCCGCCGCGACCATCGCCGGTACGGAATCGGCCGCCGGAGACCCGTTGCACAGATTGCCCGTCAGCGTCGCCCGCCCCTGCACCTGAGTCGAGCCGATCAGATCCATCGCCTCGACCACGCCTGGCCAGTCTTTGCCAAGTTCGGCATGCTCGCTCATCTCGGCGCCGGTGGCAGCGACGCCCAACGTCCAGCTGCCATCAGCATTGCGGGTAATGTCGTGCACACCGTTGATTTTCTTAATGTCGATCAGCGTATCAGGCGTCACCAATTCCGAGCGCAGTTGCACCAAAACATCGGTGCCGCCAGCCAGAAACCGTGTGATGCCCGTCGCATTTGCGGCCAGAGCCGAGGCTTCGGCAAAGCTGGCAGGGCTGTGATAATCCATGAAAATACCTCGCACCTGTTGATCAGGATTCACTGGGGTTCGCAGGGGACGTTAGTGCAGCAACCTGGCCGCGTCCATGGCTGGGGCGACCTATTTTTTCATCGATGAATGTCGTTTCCTGACTACGGCTAAAGATCGATTTCCACAATCCCATCCGGTTCTGCAGCGCGACTCTGGCACAAGATCATCGCGCCTTCGCGTTGCTTTTTGGACAGAACGAAATCGCGGTGATCAACCGCGCCCGAAATCACGCCACATTTACAGACACCGCAAATCCCGTCCGAGCATTTTACATCTATGTGAATGCCGGCCTCGTTCAGCACCTGGGCCGCATCTTTGTCAGCGGGCACCGACATTTCCCGGCCCGAGTTGGTCAGCTTCAGGGTAAACGGGTGATTTTCGTATTCCGGTTGTTCGGGAACCGAGAAATACTCCAGATGCCGCGCCTCTTCCGGAAATCCCTGTGCCTCGGCTGCCTGAATCACGCCGTCCATATAGCGATCTGGACCGCAGGTATAGACGTGCCACCCGTCCTGGTAGCCCGCCAAAATCGCCCGCAGATCGGCGCGGGTTCCTTCATCAGAGAAGTGATAGTGTACACGATCTGCCCACGGGGTCATCGCCAGATCTTGCAGATACGCAGCCACAGAACGGGTGCTCGCAGAATAGTGCAGCTCAAAATCCTTGCCCAGCGCGTGCAAGCGGTGGGCAAAAGCAATCATCGGTGTGATGCCGATCCCGCCGCCCATCAGAAAGGTCTTGCTCGCCGCTTCCTCAAGCTCAAAATGATTGATGGGTTTTGAGATGAAGACCTTGCGGCCTTCGCTAAAAATCCGGTGCAGCAGGGCCGATCCACCACGTCCTTCATCCTCGCGCAGCACACCGATCTGGTAGGACATCCGCTCCGACGGATCCCCGGACATGGAGTACTGGCGCAGAAATTCGGGCGCCACGAGCACATCCAGATGCGCCCCGGCACTCCATTCAGGCAGCGGTGTACCGTCCATGGTTGAGAACTCGTACTTCGAAACATCTGCCGTCATCTTGTCAACTTTTGACAGCTTGACCCGCATCACCGGGGCATCCCCGGAAATCTGATAGCGGTGTACAACAGACATATCACCTGCGGCCTTGCGGGCCTTGTAGTCATCGGCAGAAACCATCGCCTCATAGGCGGCAATCCCGGCCTCGCGGTCCATCGCGAATGGATAGGGCCACGGGTGCGGGGCCAGATAGGCCGGATACACAGCAAGCGTCTGGTCCTCGTATTTCAGGTCCAGGTCTCTTTGCAGATCGCGCCGATTCAAAGGGTGAACCGAGGGACGATAGGCCCCGTCCGACTGCAACTCGATATCCCACCACCACTTCTTGGTGTCGTTCAAGCCACCATTTCCCACGGCATCGTCCAGTTTAGCCAAGGCCGGCGCGGCTTGGGGGATATTCATCGCGGCCCACCGGAACGGGCGTTCCTTGAAGATACCTTCCAGATTCCACGGGCAGGTTTTCATGCACCGCCCGCACATTGATCCTCCGGGCGTGGTGATCCGATAGGTGGCGCATTTCTGGCTGTCGGACTTCCAGATTTCATAGCCGTTGAACATCAGCTTCGGACCGGCCGTGATCGCCCCAGAAGGGCATTCCCGCGCGCATTTATTGCAGCTTTCGCAGAAGGTCTGCAGACCAAAATCGATGGGTTTGTCATGCCCAATCGGCATGTCGGTCGTCACTACACCTGATTTCAGGCGCGGCCCCAGATAAGGGTTGAGAATAACCTCACCGATCCGGCTGACCTCACCCAACCCGGACAACAGCAACAACGGAGGCTGCAAGACCTCGCCATCCATCACCGTATGCGCCTTGGCTTTGTAGCCGAGGTTCCGGATCTGCTGTGCGATCACGCCGCCCAACAGAGAAAACCTCAGATACGCGCGCATGGATTGGGCGACGCTGATCCAGTCATCCCCGCTGGCGCCTTCCATCGTCTCATAGCCCTGATCGATGATCATGCTGACGGCCTGATCATGGGGCGGAACGATTTCTTCCCCAGTGGCGTCATGGGAATACCAGGTCCATTCCGGGCAGCGGCTGAGACCGACGGCATCGACACCCAGAAAATAGCTTGCGGCTTTGATATTCGCAGCGTTGCGTTCAGCGTCGGTGGGTTTTGGACCCTCGGCGCTGTCGCCATCCTGCAACAAGACAAACGCCCCCAAAGCGCGGCGTTGCGCAAAACTGGGCGCGGATTTCCGGACATAGTGCCCGCCTTTGGCCGCATCCTGCAGAGGTTTGCCCATATCGCCGAACTGCGCGCGGGCGAACATGTCGGCCCGCTTGGGGACACGGGCAACATTCTGTTCATCGATATAGGTGGTGGGATCGTCCACACGCTTAAGCTTTTCGAAGGGATGCGCGCCATCGGCATAGCGCCGCTTGGCATATGCGTCTCGGTTCAATGCGTTCTTGGCAAACCCGGCGCCCAGCCACCAGGCCGGTCCTTGCGTGCGAAACCACGGCTGCTGCGACATCGGTTGCAGGGGCCGGTCATGCGCGATCTCCATCTCGGTGGTGACTGCGGCCAGACCGAACCGTTTCCCCAACCAAGGCACAACGACCTCATCATCTTCGACCGAGGCCAACCCGGCCGCCACCGCAAGCTTTCCCAGATCGACCTCAGAAGACATGGCGGTATGTGCCCGCGCATCAAAACCCAGCAAGCGGATGTAATTGGCGATCACAACCGCATTTTCAGTGGCCAACAAACAGCTGCGATGATCCTGCGCGTCCATGATCCAATCCGCGCCTGGTTCGTCCGGTTCCGGGTCGCGGTTGTGCTCGTACAAAAACACGATGGCATGACGGTGGCTATCGATCGGCCCCGGCGTCGCCTCCATGCTGTCCTTCAGGTCGGCCATTATGACGTCGATGCCTGACGCCAGTGTCTTGGTTTGCCGCGTGCGCAAGGCATGGGCCAGCCGGTTGATATCCGGGTTGTGGCGAGGCTCATCCAGCAAAGCTGCGGGTGGCAATGGGGCGCACCCCATCATCGAAGCATCATTGAAATACCCAAATGCTTTCAGATGATTGGCACGCGCCCGCGGGTCAACCGGGATGTCTGCCATAGACGGATTAATCAACCCATTCCGAATCGCGTCCATCATGGCCTGAAACTCACCCATCGCGTTGACGATATTGTCAGGTTGATTGGGCCGATGAAAACTGAGCACCGGCATCGGTTGAGTACCGGACAGGTCGGGCAATTGATCTTGCCGCGCCAACCGCTCCAGCGGGTAGGACCCCATATGCACAGGTCGGTCTTTGTCCGAGAAAAAGCGGATCCCCATCGTGCGCCTCCTGTTCTTTAGGATCACCTACCCCGCCATGGACAGCAAATCCATTCATGAATAATCATAGACGATATGAACAAAACTGATTTCACTGACTTGGACGGAAAAGTCCTGCGCACATTTCTGACAATCCTCGAAGAAAGTTCTGTCTCCAAGGCGGCTGACAGGTTGGGAGTGACACAATCCGCGATCAGCCACACGCTTGGAAAACTCCGGCAGGTTCTAGGTGATCCGCTGTTTGTCCGGTCGGGTCAGGGATTAACTCCGACCGAGCGTGCGCTGTCGTTAAAGGATCCAGTTCAAAGCGTTCTGGACGGAATGCGGGCCCTGACGCAAGAGCGCCCTTTTGACCCGCTGGCAGAAGAGATTGCCATTAGAATCGCGACCAATGATATGCCACGAGAGCTGATATTTCCCGAGTTGCTGCGGGTCAACCGTGCGAAAGGGATGCAGTTGCGACTGGAGTTCATGCCTTCTGGTGTCCCGGACCCCGATCTGCTGCGCAGTGATCGTTGCCAGTTGATGCTGACGCCGTTGCCGCCGGATGGACCTGACATCCTGCAAAAGCGATTGCTTACCAGCCCGCTGATGGTGTTCTACGATAGCGCCAAGCGGGTGCCGCCGGACAGCTGGCAGTCTTACTGTCAATGCGACCATGTCGAAGTTCAGTTTCCGGACGGGCGTAACGCACGTGCTGTGATGCGCGGTGTGGATCAAAGCCAGATCCGAGCGCCAATTGTCACCCTGCCTCATTTCAATGCGATACCGTCCTTCGTGAAAAACAGCACGCTGATTTCGACCGACACCGCACTGATGAAGAAAGGCCCGCTCGCGTCGCTGGATGCTGCGCCGCTGCCGTTTGAATGCGATCCGGTTTCGATTTACATGATCTGGCATCAGCGCTCGGCCAACGACCCGGCGCATCAGTGGCTGCGCGCCCAGATCGAAGACATCATTGCAACCCTTTAGACTTGCGAGACCAACCAATCTCGCATCTTGGCCACCAAATCGGGTTGGCGCGGCTTTTGAGGCGTTACGACGTAGAAACTGAGGTCATCGACCAACACCTGATTCAGCGGGCAGACCAACCGTCCCAGCGTAATCTCGGACGCCACAAGGGCCGCATTTGCAAGCGCAAGACCCTGTCCCGATACAGCTGCATCAATCGCCAAACTGGTTTGACTGAAATTCATCATCCGTGGTTTGCCCTGCAGCCCTGCACGTTCAAGAAACAGCGGCCAGAGACCGTGAGAATCGCTGAGCAGCACCTGCCGGGTCAGATCGGAGGCATTTGTCACTCGTTGCGCCAATTCTGGGGAACATACGACTATAAACTCGGTAGAAAAAAGTGGCACTGCTTGCATTTCTTTGCCCAACGGTTTGCGGCTTTGACGGACAGCAATATCAACACCATCCCTGTTGAAATCGGCAAGTTTCTCGCGCGCATCAACCTGAACCTGAATATCAGGGTGCCGTTCTGTGAAATCATTCAGCCGCGGCACCAACCACTTGGACGCAAAACTGGGCGTGACCGATATTGTTACTTGCCCATAGGGTGAAAATTCATCAACCGCGCCTTCGATCAATCGAAAGGCACGACGCAAGGGCGAGTGAAAACGCCGCCCGGCCTCGGTCAAGTTCAACCCACGTGGCAGGCGGTCGAATAGCTGCTCGCCCAGCCGCGCTTCAAGTCCGCGCACCTGTTGTGCAACCGCCCCTTGGGTAACGCCAAGCTCTTCTGCAGCAAGGCGAAAGTTCAGATGTCGGGCCGAAGCTTCGAACGCGCGCAGGGCATTGAGTGGAGGAAGGGCTTGCATGGTACCACACTGTAGATTTTCTACAGCATTAGGGCAGAAGAACTGATTGGTCAAATCTGTCCACAAGGCCCATGCTGCAGCCAGACAAGAAATGGAGCGAAATGATGACAGACAAAGTGGCCCTGATTACAGCAGGCGGCAGCGGCATGGGGGCAGACGCTGCACGGCGGTTGGCAGCTGACGGATTCAAAGTGGGCATTCTGTCTTCCTCGGGCAAAGGCGAGGCACTTGCACGTGAGCTGGGCGGCGTGGGTGTGACAGGATCGAACCAATCCAATGATGATCTGCAAAAGCTGGTGGATACGACCATGGCGCATTGGGGACGGGTCGACGTGCTGGTCAACTCGGCAGGTCACGGGCCGCGCGCAGGCGTTTTGGAGCTGACGGATGAGGATTGGCATCAAGGCATGGACGTCTACTTCCTGAATGCAGTCCGCCCAACCCGTCTGGTGACGCCGATCATGAAGGCACAGGGTGGCGGCGCGATCATCAACATCTCGACCTTTGCGGCGTTCGAACCGGACCCTGTGTTCCCGACGTCGGGCGTGTTTCGCGCCGGGTTGGCCGCATTCACCAAGCTGTTTTCGGACAAGTATGCCGCCGAGAATATCCGGATGAACAACGTGCTGCCTGGCTTCATCGATAGCTTGCCCGAGAAAGAAGAGTTCCGGTCGCGCATCCCCATGGGGCGCTATGGGCGCAGCTATGATGAGATCGCTTCGGTCATTTCTATGCTGGCGTCCGAAGGCGGCGGTTACATCACCGGGCAAAACATCCGCGTGGATGGTGGTATCACCCGGTCTGTTTAAGCCATCAGGTTCGCGCCTTGATAAAATGCGTCAGTGCCGCGCCTGTTTCGAAATAGGCGCGGCGCAAACCTGTCCAGCTTTCGCGATGTTCTGGAACCACAGGCACCGGCAGGCAGGACGATCATCTTTCAGCAAGCTTTCCGCCATCAGCCGCCCGAACACCGTTCCGGGTCCGATGCCGCGCCCGGAAAACCCGTGCACCGACAATGCATTTGGTCCAATCTGGGTGATCTTTGGAAGGTGGTCCGACGTAATGGCAATGCGCCCATGCCACCCTTGCTCCAAAGGCTGGTCCGACAATTGAGGATAAAGCGCAGCCAGTTTCCGTTTGGCCCAGGCAGAATGCGCCCCACGCCCCGCGTTGCGCAGATCACCCATACCCCCAATGATCATGCGCCCATCCTGATCTAACCGGAATGAGGTCATGATTAAACCGGTGTCCCAACATCCCTCGCCCTGTGGTAGGAAGCTTGCGCGCAGACTATGCGACAGGGGCGCAGTGGCATATTGAAAGTAGTAAACCGGTACATAGGCGGGTGCCGTGTCCTTTAACCTCTGATGATAGGCGTTTGTGGCCTGAATGATCGATCTGGCCTGAACCGTGCCGCCGGGCATAGTCAGAACCCAGCACCCATTCCGATACTGAATGGTCTGAACCGGGCTTTGCGTGAATAAAAGCGCTCCTGCTTCTGATGCGGCCCGGGCCAGACCGACCACATAGGACAGGGGCAGAATTGTCCCGGCGCGCGGGTCGAACAGCGCACCGTGAAACGTTGTGCTGCCAGTTCGGGCAAGCGCAGCTTCGGCCGATAAAAGCTCTACCGGCGCCCGCAGTGCTGAGTTGTGCGTGCCGGGTTTGAATGTCGCGAAAGCCGGTCGCGGAATGTGCACAATGCAGGGTCCCGTTTTGGACAGGTTCGCACGCGATCTCGTGCACATCGATCAACGCAAAAACATCCGAAGGTGCTTTGGCCAGCAAATCGATCAAGCGATCCCCAACGTCTTGCCCCAGATACGATCGAATCTCGTCAGGGGGCAGCCAAAGCTCTGCATTCACCAGCCCGACATTGCGACCCGATCCACCATACCCGATGTCATGCGCCTCGAGCAGGCAGACAGATGCCCCTTCCTTTGCCGCCGTAAGCGCAGCCGAGCAGCCCGTATAGCCGCCGCCAATGGCAGCCAGATCGACCGTCAGGTCGGCTGACAAGTGCGCCGTCTTCAATGCTGCTCTGCAAGTGTCGCGCCACAACGCGTGTTCGTGGGTGTTGACTGTGAACCTCGGTGCATTTTCGGCGGGATCACTAGCCCGCTTCTATGCCGTCGCAAGAAACCTTTGATCGTCGCGGCCCATGGCGATCACAACGGGTGAAGCCTCTTGTTCTGCGAGAAAGGCAGATTTATTCGCCATACCCCGCCACTCGGCCTGAACCAGCGATTGCGCCGCCGCGCCACTCAGCGTTGCCCCAGGGCCGGTCACGATAAACAAGTCCGGCGCGAACTCGCGCGCAGCCGTTTGCACAGCGCGGGTGAAATCGTAGGCCTCGGTCACCTGATGGCCCAGGGTGTAATCCCACAACGCCGCGGTATCGCTTGCGCCCGGCCACCAGATCTTGCCGCGCCCGTCAATCAGGGGGTGCTTTGGTTGTTCGAACAGATCTGCGCCCAACCGCGCCCGACCTTCTGCTGCAACGGGTGCCTGCAGTCGGGTGTGAAACGCGGCGTGGTTCGGCAAACGCATTGGAAAGCGTTCCTGAACCGAAGGTTGGGACGCTTCAAAGGCCGCCAATCCGGTCTCGTTCCCTGCCAAGACCAACATCCCACCCAGATCAATCGACAGCGCCAGATCATGATGGTCCAGTGCATCAATACGTACGACATCTTCAATCAGGGCAGTTTTTCGATCCGGATCATTGGCCCAACTGTCATCCGTAAAGGGATAGACCAGTTGGCCGCCGATCAGATGCTCCTGCATCAAGGTCCCCATGATGTTGACGACGCGAAACCCGTTCTCATCACTCAATGCGCCAGCGGCGGCGAGCGCGATGTACCAACCCATGGAATTACCTGTAACCGCCACAACCTCGATATCGTCGGCGAGTGATTGCGCATCAGCCAGCGAAGCCGCGTAGATCAAAGGCGAGGCCACGTCGCCACGCGAGTATTTGCCAACCGTAAAGCGCTTGGCGCCGTCCAATGCAGTAACCACTTCTTGACCGGCCTCAGCCCGAATGGCATCAAACTTTTGGAACATTGGCAAGCGTTCGGCATGGTGCCGGTGCAGATAGCCCAGTTCAGGTTTGTTGTAGGTGCCCCGACCGGGGCAGATCACAACGGCTGTGCGGGTCATGTCTTGGCTCCGGTCAGTGCGATGGCCGCCGAAACGATATCGTCTCTCGATGGCAGAGGTGCGGCATAGGCCGGGCCGGTGGCGATGAAACTGTCTTCGGCCACGACGCGCGCGACAGATTTGCGCGCATCTTCTTCACAGAAAAACGTCATCAAAGCCTCAGATTGACTGCCAGTATGGCGGCATTCATCAACGATCAGAACGTGTTTACAGGCTTCCGTCGCCTGTCTCAGCGCGTCGACCGGCAGCGGGGCCAACCAACGCATATCGATGATCCGAGTGTTTAGTCCAGCGGCGTGCAACTGTTGCAGCGCCTGTTGCGACAGGTAGTGCCCATTGCCATAGGTCACGATGGCCAGATCTGTGCCGTCGTCGTGTACCCCGACCTCGCCCAACGCGACCCGTTGATCGGGTGATGGGTAGGTTGTCATCCAGCCACTATCCTGCGTCCGGTGCAAATCCCGCATGGGGTAGAGCGCGATGGGCTCAAGAAACACTACCACCCGCTGTTCTTCCCGGGCCAGTCGGACACATTCGCGCAACATCTGCGCCGCGTCTGATCCGGTCGAGGGGCAGGCAATGATCACGCCGGGAATATCACGCAGGACGGCCAGTGAGTTGTCGTTGTGGAAATGGCCCCCAAAACCCTTTTGGTATCCCAACCCGGCGATCCGTAGAACCATTGGGTTGGTAAACTGCCCGTTCGAAAAGAACGGCAGGGTCGCAGCTTCGCCCCGGATCTGATCTTCGGCATTGTGCAAATAGGCCAGAAACTGGATTTCGGGGATCGGAATGAAACCGTTATGCGCCATACCGATTGCCAAACCCAGGATAGACTGTTCGTCCAGCAGCGTGTCGACCACCCGGTCCGGCCCGAACCGCTGCTGCAACTTTTGCGTTACGCCGTAGACCCCGCCTTTGCGACCAACGTCCTCGCCCATGCAGACGATCTCGCCGTGTTCCAGCATTAGATCGGTGAGCGCCCAGTTGATCAGGCGACTCATGGGTTGGGGATCATCCATCGCACGCAAATCTGCACCAAACGCCATGGCGCGGGCCTCGGCGCTGTGTCCATTGGTGGGTGCGCAATCGCGTTTTGGCGGAACGAGACTGGCCATGACCTCTTGCGCCGTAGTCAGGTGTGGGCGGGTCGCGGCCTCGGCTGCTATGCGATCAGTGCGGGCGCAGGTTTGTTCGTAGATCTTCAGCGCCTGATCTGGGGACAGGGCAGCTGCCTGATCCAGAAGGCGCACGGAATGCAAAAGCGGATCATTGGCCTCATCTGCCTCAACCTCGGACTTTCGCAGGTAAGTAGTAGGAACGTCTGCCCCGGCATGGCCATAAAGGCGCACAGTCTTCAGATGCAGGAACGCAGGTTTGCGGCGCGTGCGCACATAGTCGGCAGCCTGCCTCGCAATCGCGTAAGTTTCGTAGAGATCGAGACCATCGGCCCGAAAATACTTGATTCCCGGCCGATGCTCCATCGACGCCTGAATCCAACCCTTCGGTGTTTTGACCGAAATGCCAATGCCATTGTCTTCGCACACAAAGAGCAAAGGCAAAGGGGTAGATTGCACACTGGTCCAACCAGCTGTGTTGATCGCGCCCTGCGCTGTCGAATGGTTGGCAGAAGCGTCGCCAAAGGAACACATCGCAATTCCATCTTCGGGCAATTCCCGATGCTCGGGATCATGACGCCGCGCTGCACCCAGCGAATAGGCCGCACCAACTGCCTTTGGCAGGTGGCTGGCGATGGTCGAGGTCTGTGGCGGGATGTATAGCGCCTTGGATCCCAACACCTTGTGACGACCTCCGGATGTCGGGTCCTCCTTGGAACAAGCAAAGCTGAGCAGCATATCCCAGGCGATCTGCTGTCCCGGCACCTGTTCGGCCCGTGCGATCTGAAAGGCCGCATCGCGATAATGCAAAAACGCGATATCTGTCGGACGCAAAGCATGGGCAACCGCCGCCATGCCTTCATGCCCCGACGACCCAATCGTATAAAACCCCTGCCCGGCCTTTTGCATCGCTCGACTGGTACGGTCTAACGCACGGCTGAGCACCTGCGAGCGGAACAGCGAAACCGCGTCTGTCGCGCTCAAACCCGCCTGAGGCGGCGCGCCGTCGGGCAGATCGCCCTTGGCAACCCGAGACAGGAAATTCTCATGAACAATCTGAGCGCGGTCCATGCTTTGGCCTTTTCAGTCTAAGTGGGGCGACCCCGGTTTTCGATGCGCCGGCTGGGAAACCCCCAACAAATCACACAATTCCTGTATCTCGCTGGCCCCGGTAAAACTCCAGTGATATTCAGACGCAAAGGTATGAGGATTTATCATATGATCGCGCCCCGCCGCTTTCTACCATCAATTTCGTCGCTGCTGGCATTAGAGGCTGTGGACCGTCTCGGCAGCGCCTCGGCAGCGGCCGAGGAGTTGTCGCTGACCCAAAGCGCCATTAGTCGGCAACTCAAGGCGATGGAAGAACAGCTGGGGGTCGAGTTGATCCAGCGCACCCAGATGCGGCTGAACCTCACCCCTGCCGCCAAAGACTATGTTCAGACAGCGCGGGCATCCTTGCACCAACTGGCGCAGGCATCCCTTAAGCTAAAGGCAAACCCGACCGGCGGATCGCTACACCTGTCGATCCTTCCCGCCTTTGGTATGCACTGGCTGGCCCCAAAGCTTCAGGACTTCGCCCGCCGCCACCCGGAAGTGACAGTAAACCTGAACACGCGCCTGCGGCGGTTCGATTTCGACACCGAGCCCTTTGACGCCGCTTTCCATTTTGGCCAACAAAACTGGAGCGGGGTGAACTACATGCAGATCATGCATGAAGAGGTCTTGCCGGTTTGCGCCCCGACGTTGCTACCGGAACGCGCAGAAAGCATCGACTGGCTGACCAATGCCCCCCTGCTGCACATCGAAACACGACCCGACGGTTGGGAACGGTGGTTCACCGCGCAAGGTCATCCGATCAAGGGATTGCAGGGCATGGTGTTCGATCAGTTTTCTACCATGATTCAAGCAACTATTCATGGTTTAGGCGTCGGGCTGTTTCCCAGCTATCTAGTGGCCGAAGACCTGAAGAATGGCCGCCTCGCGCAGGCCTGGGACGGGCCCGAGGTTAGCCTGGGCGATTATTATCTGGTCTGGCCAAAGGGAAAGGCCGAGTCAGAGCCATTGAAATCCTTCCGCAAGTGGCTGCAAACGCAACTTGACCAGGCACCTAAACATAGCTGACAGGCAGAAGACCGCCCTTTCGCCGCTACACGTCCAGAGATCGCGCGATCAGCTCTTTCATGACTTCGTTGGTGCCGCCATAGATCATCTGTACCCGCGCATCCGCATACAAGCGGGCAATCGGGTACTCCATCATGAACCCATAGCCACCAAATAACTGCAGACATTCGTGCATGACTTCATTCTGCACCTCCGAGCCCCAGTATTTGACCATTGATGCGGTGGCGGCATCCAACTCGCCTGCCTCAAGCTTGCCGATGCAATCATTGACAAAGCTGCGCAGCACTTCGGCCTTGGTCTTGCATTCAGCCAGCTTGAACCGCGTGTTCTGGAAATCCATGACACGCTGACCGAATGCTTTTCTCTCCTGAACGTATTTCACCGTCTCAGCGATGGCAAAGTCGATTGCGCCCAGCGCCATCAGGCCAATGGTCAAACGCTCCCAAGGCAGTTGCTTCATCAACTGATAGAACCCCTGACCTTCTTCGGGTCCTAAAAGGTTGGTCATGGGAACCTTGACGTCTTCAAAGAACAGCTCGGCGGTGTCGTTGCCCTTCATTCCAAGTTTTTTGAGGTTGCGCCCGCGGCGAAAACCATCGGCCCCGTCGGTTTCCACGGCAACCAGCGATACGCCTTTGGCCCCGAGGGATTTGTCTGTTTTGGCCGCAATGATTATCAGGTCCGCAGTCTGTCCATTGGTAATGAAGATCTTGGATCCGTTGATACGATAGGAATTCCCATCCTTCTCAGCTGTCGTCCGAACGGCTTGCACATCTGACCCTGTACCGGGTTCGGTCATCGCAAGTGCGCCAACCATCTCGCCCGAGGCCAGCTTGGGCAGCCATTTCTGTTTTTGATCTTCGCTGCCATAGGCGGTGATGTAATGGGTGACAATGGATTGGATACCGTACCCCCACCCTGCATCCCCACGCGCGGCCTGTTCGTAGATGGTGACTGAATCGAATCCCATTCCGCCACCGACACCGCCGTATTCCTCGGCGATCGCCCCCGCCATCAGGCCGGTGTCGCCTGCTTTTTTCCAGAACTCACGATCAACGACGCCGTTGGCGGCCCAGGTCTCGACATTTGGGCTAAGCTCATCATCCATGAATCTGCCTGCCATTTCAGCAAACATCCGGTGTTCGTCAGTGACCCATGCGGCGGTGGAGGAAAACAGCGACATCTCAAACTCTCCGATCAGTGGTTACAGAAAGGCTATATTTTGCGAAGCCCTCTGCCAATCCGTGTGACGCCGCGTCGCAAACCGACGCAACGCAACGTTCGCAGCTGCCTACGTCGGGACTTTCACATTACGCAAAACCGGAAAATTCAGGCGATCAGCCCTGCGCAATCTCGAGCAGTTGTTGCGCGGCCTCTTTTGCATCTTTGGCGGGGCTGGTGTTCTTCAAAAGTACAGCAGACACGATTGCGCCCTCTTGCAACAAGACGATCTGACTGGCCAGCTTTGCCGGATCGTCTACCCCAGCGTCGCGCGCCAATCGGGTGAAATGCTCCAACAGCAGGCGCTTGTGTTCAGCAGCTTGCACATGAATCGGGTGGTCGGCATCCTGATACTCGGCCCCCGCTTTGATGAACATGCATCCGCGAAAGCCGTCTTCCTCGAACCATTCTCTCAGCGCATCAAAGCTGGCGATCAGTTGTTCAGCAGGTGTATCCGCCACCTCTTCGATCCGACGCAGCAGCCAGTTGCGAAAGCTCTCATCCCGCAGTCGCAGAGCCGCCAGGATCAGGTCTTCCTTGGTGCGGAAATGCTTGTACATGGAGGTTTTGGACACACCAGTTTCCACTACAAGCTTGTCCATGCCGGTGGCGTGAAACCCGTCTCTGTAAAAGACCTGCAGGGCCTTTCTGACCAGCTCATCCCTCTTGTTTGGGCGCATGATTCGGCTCCTATATGTACCGATCTGTACATATATAATCGAACCATCGGGCGCAACATCACGATATTTAATACATTTTATCAATGCAGTACGTCACGGATGCTAATGCACTTTCGCACCTTGCCTGTTTTTTGCGTGAAAAAGGTTACCGATCTGTACATTTTCAATATAGTTTACCGATCTGTACACCTTAGGATCTGCCCAATGAAACGCCATGCCAGCCCGTTTTCCGCGCAATACGTCCCACTCATGTTGACACTTGCCCTTATTGCCGCCGCACTGACTTGAAAGACTAAAAAATGGGCCGACCCCCTCTACCACCCTTCACTCAGGAAACCGCCACTCAAAAGGTTCGGATGGCGGAAAACGCATGGAACAGCCGAGATGCGGATATTGTAACGCCAGCGTACACAGACGACAGCCAATGGCGGAACCGGGCTGAGTTCCTGTCGGGCCATACTGACATACATGCTTTTTTGACCCGCAAATGGCACAAAGAGCTGGACTACCGGCTAATCAAAGAGCTTTGGGCTTTTTCAGGCCACCGTATCGCTGTCCGCTATGCCTATGAATGGCATGATGACAGCGGACAATGGTTCCGTTCTTATGGAAATGAAAACTGGGCGTTTGCTGCAGATGGAAGAATGTCGCATCGCCACGCTTCGCTGAATGACCTTCCCATATCAGAAGATCAGCGGTTGTTTCACTGGCCGCTCGGCCAACGCCCCGATGATCACCCCGGGTTGTCCGATCTTGGACTTTAAGAGGATTTGTGATGCCACGTGCCTTTTCTGAACTGACCTTCACCCCCACCGTTCGCGCCCATCAGGAACGAATGGGGTCAGCAAAAAACTACGCAAAATTCATCGAAAGCGGACCGCAGCAGGGACATCTGATCGGAGACGCAGAAAAGGCGTTCATCGAGGCACGGGATGGGTTCTATCAATCCACGGTGTCCGAAACCGGGTGGCCCTATGTGCAGTATCGCGGTGGCCCCACCGGGTTCCTGAAAGTGTTGGGGCCGCAATCCATCGGCTACGCGGATTTCTCGGGCAACAAACAATATATCTCGCGCGGGAACTTGGACGGCAATGACCGTATTGCGCTGATCCTGATGGATTATGCCAATCAGCGCCGCCTCAAAATCCTCGGTCGGGTTGAATTCACCGAAGGCAAAGATGCGGCGGCCAGCCTGTATCCAGATGGGTCCGAGGCCCCCGCAGAGCGTGCCGTCATAATTCGCGTTGAGGCACTGGACTGGAACTGCCCTCGCCACATCACGCCCCGGTTTACCGAGGCTGAGCTGCGCCCGCATTTGAACACGCTGGGGCGGCAGCTGGCCGAGCTAAAGGCAGAAAACGAGCGATTGAAACAGGAAGTCGCCAATTCAGGTTGAGGTCCTCAGCCGTCACAAGAACCTTTTCCAAACGTGAGTTCAGGCAGCAAACGCCTTATTGCGCCTAGGTTGGCTTTTCTTTGATCAATTTTGGCGTCACGGAAGTTACAAAACATCCCCCAGTCAAGTCCGCGCAGCCTTTACCATTGCTTCGATGCCCGCGGCGCAGAACTCGATCAGATGATCGACATCGGTCAAATCTCCGCCTTGCGCCAATGCCTCGACGCGCCACGCACTATTGAGATGTGCAAGCATCGCTGAAACCGAATAGACCTGTCCGCTGGCCAATAGCGCTGGATCAGTATCGGGATAAAGCGCCGCAATCTCAGCAATAAAACGGTGCGCAGTTGGGTCAAAACACTCGGCCGCAATGTCGCGCCAGCGCGGATCGACCGAGACATGGGCGACCAGACGCCCATAGGCTAACCATCCCGGTCCTCCCGTTTGTGCAAGCATCACATAGGGGCGGATAAAACAGTCCAAAATGGCCCGCAGTGATAGCGCACCCTTTGCTTTGACCATTTCCAGCGCCTCGATCCTACGGAGAGCCAGGGCGTTAGCGCGGCGGGCAACTGTGCGATAAAATAGCTCTTCCTTACCGCCGCCGTGGTGATGCACCAACCCAATCTGAACACCCGCCTTAGCAGCAATATCCCGGATCGAAGCCCCTTCGAATCCTCGTTCGGCAAAAATGGATTCCGCCGCATCCAAAATGCGTGCCTTGGTCTGCAGGGACCGCTTGGAAGGCGCTCTTTGCCTTGGTTTTTCAGCACTTTTGATCGTCATGAGATTCATCTTGCCTTATTTTGGTCGTTCGTTCAAGTTAAGCGTCACGAACTTGGGGAGGGTTCATGACGGAGACGCGCGACACATTCGCCCTGATCGGGGCGGGCCCAATGGGTTTGGCTGCGGCCAAAGTGCTGACAGAACAGGATATCCCCTTTCAGGGGTTCGATCTGCATTCGGATGTCGGCGGTCTGTGGGACATCGACGCCCCCAGGTCGACGATGTATGAATCCGCCCACCTGATTTCATCCAAACGGATGACTGAATTCACCGACTTCCCGATGAAGGATGCGGTCGCCGAATACCCTTCACACCGTGCAATGCGTGACTACTTCAGCGACTTCGCCGATCACTACGGATTGCGTGATAAGTATCTGTTCAATGCCGAAGTTACCGAGATCTCGCCGCTCGGTAAATCGGGCGACGGCTGGCGTGTCTCGTGGCGAGATCAGGATGGTGAACACGAGGCCGAATTCGCCGGGGTTCTGATTGCAAATGGCACCCTTTCAGAACCCAACATGCCCGCATTCCCCGGCACCTTCGACGGCGAGTTGATCCACGCGTCGCAATACCGCTATCCCAGCCAGTTCGATGGCAAACGTGTCCTTGTCGTGGGCGCAGGAAACTCCGGTTGCGACATAGCGGTGGATGCAATCCACCATGCGCAACGCTGTGATCTATCGATGCGACGGGGATATTACTTTGTGCCAAAATACGTGTTTGGCAAGCCCGCAGACACGATGGGCGGCAAGATCCGCCTGCCGATGTGGCTGAAGCGCAAAGTGGACAGTCTGATACTCAGCTGGTTTGTTGGCGACCCACAGAAGTACGGCTTTCCGAAACCCGATTACAAGCTCTACGAGAGCCATCCAATCGTGAACTCTCTGGTCCTGTATCACGCAGGTCACGGCGATTTGCGCATCCAACCGGACATAGAACGGCTGGAAGGAAAGACCGTTCATTTCAAGGATGGCAGCCGCGAAGATTACGACATGATCCTTGCAGCAACAGGGTACAAACTGCACTACCCCTTCATCGACAAAGACCTTCTGAACTGGCAAGGCGATGCTCCGCACCTTTATCTCAATGCCATGCATCCTGAACGGGACGATCTATTTGTTCTAGGGATGATCGAGGCCACTGGGCTGGGCTGGCAGGGGCGGCATGAACAGGCCGAGATGGTGGCCCGATACATCAAAGGCCTTCAACATGATTGCCCTGTGGCCTCCGAACTGACCGCGCAAAAACAACAGGCTTACGGGCGCGCCACCGGAGGCATGAATTACCTTAACCTCGCCCGCATGGCCTATTACGTCGACAAAGCCACCTATCGCAAAGCGGTTACCGGTTGGATCGCACGTCTCAGGAAAGCCACCGGATGAGTGGTATTGACGAGATTACGCTGAATTTCAGTCCGGGTTCGCTGACATTGCTGAACGCAATCCTGGCGATTGTCATGTTCTCGATAGCCATTGACCTGGCGCCCAGAGATTTCGATCGCCTGCGCAGGGCCCCGAAGCCGGTTATCGTTGGGTTGGCTTCCCAGTTCATCATTTTGCCCGCGCTGACCTTTGCGATGGTCTGGGTAGTGGCTCCGCCTCCTTCGATTGCATTGGGTCTGATCCTCGTGGCCGCTTGCCCGGGCGGTAACATATCGAACTTCATCACGCATCGCGCAGGTGGAAATGCCGCCCTGTCTGTGTCCATGACTGCATTTGCCACGATTGGGGCGATCTTTCTAACGCCGCTGAACATCGCTTTGTGGGGTGGGTTGTACCCCCCAACCCGCTCGATCCTACAGCAAACCGAGATCGACCCGGTTCAGATCACCATCATTGTCGGGCTGATGCTGATCCTGCCGCTTGTGCTGGGCGTCACATTGAACCAGCGCCAACCAACGCTGACGGCGCGCCTGCGCGCGCCACTGCAATACCTGTCGATGGGGATTTTCATCGCCTTCATCATACTCGCTCTGGCTGCCAACTGGGGGTTCTTCCTAAGCTACGCCGGAGCCGTCGCAGGGCTTGTGATCCTTCACAACGCTCTGGCTCTGGGCGGCGGTTGGGTTGCTGCCACTGTCAACCGCTTGTCCCCCTTTGACCGACGCGCAATCACAATCGAAACAGGCATTCAGAATTCGGGCCTTGGCTTAGTTCTGATCTTTGCGTTCTTTCATGGGTTGGGCGGGATGGCCGTGGTCGCTGCGTTCTGGGGAATCTGGCACGCCATCTCGGGCCTCGCGCTCGCCTCGGTCCTGTCCAAAACCGAGGCCACACGATGACCCGGATCCTGATCACTGGTGCGGCGGGCATGGTTGGGCGCGCTCTTTTGGCCGAACTGCATGATCATGAGGTCTTCGCCACCGATTTACATCGCCTGGACGACATGCCCAAAATGATCAGTTTCCTACGTATGGATGTCACCACAGAGGACCCCGCACGGGTCATTGCTGAGGTCAAGCCTGATGTCGTTGTTCACCTGGCCTCGATCGTTACGCCACCGCCCAAAATGGGACGCGAGGCCGCTTATGCAGTCGATGTCGAGGGCACGCGCAACGTTGTGGAGGCCGCCATCGCCAATGGCGTGCGCCGTTTGGTGGTCACGTCTTCTGGTGCTGCATACGGTTATCACGCAGATAACCGCGTGCCTCTACGCGAGTGCGACCCTTTGCGTGGAAATCCTGAATTTCCGTACTCGGACCACAAACGGCAGGTTGAAGAATTGCTGGCCGAAACACGAAAGCACGCCCCGGAACTGGAACAGGTTGTTCTGCGTGTCGGCACGGTGCTGGGGGAGGGCACCGAAAACCAGATTACCGCTCTGTTCCGTAAACCGCGCTTGCTGGCTGTGTTCGGGAGTGAAAGCCCGTTTGTCTTTATCTGGACCCGTGACCTGGCCCGCGTCTTAAAGCGCGCCGCCACTGATGGCCCGCCTGGTATCTTCAACGTCACCGGAGACGGCGCTTTGGGTATCACTGACCTTGCCAAAGCAATGGGAAAGCCAGTTCTGCGGCTACCCGCATGGGTGCTAAAGACGGCATTATGGTTGGCGCGGCCGTTGGGCTTGTCGCGATACGGGCCCGAGCAGGTTCGCTTTCTGCAATACCGACCTGTATTGGACAATTCAGCGCTCAAGTCAGAGTTCGACTATACGCCCGAAAAAACCAGCGCCGAGGTTTTTGACCTCTGGAAGCAGCAGGCTGACCTATGAAAACCGCTGTGATATCGGGCGGTGCAGGTGGGCTGGGTCAGGCACTGTCCAAGGCTTTGTTAACACGTGGCTGGCGGGTTGTGGTGTTGGACCTGAACGTCTCAGACCTTGCGCCCACCCCGAACCTAGTGCCCATCGCCTGCGACCTGACGCAGCCTGAGCAATTGAGCAGCGCCGTCTCTGACATCATCGCCACCAGCGATAGCGTCGATCTGGTCATCTACAATGCCGGGATCACCCAAATTTGCGGGTTTGATCGATCCGATGAGGCCAGCCATCGCAAACTGTTCGAGATCAACTATTTCGCGGCCGTTGAAATGGCACGTGCGTTACTTCCCGAAGTGCGAAAATCCGGTGGCGCACATCTGGTGATGTCATCCGTCGCAGGGTTCACGCCGCTGTATCATCGTACAGCATATGCGGCTTCCAAACATGCGCTGGAAGGATTCTTCAAGTCGCTCCGCTCAGAAGAGAAATCCTATGGTGTGACGGTACACATCGCGGGCCCGTCCTTTGTGGCGACCAACACAGGAAACGCGGAAGCACGGACTGATGGCACTGCCAGACCGGGTTCGGCGCGGGACGGGATGGATGAAATGAGCCCCTCTGAGGCAGCCGAGATAATCTTGCGCGGCCTTGATAGATCGCAGCCCACAATTCCTGTGGGTCGCGTGGCGCGCCTCGCATGGTGGCTCAACCGTATTTCTCCGCGGCTGTACCAGCGATTGATGGAACGAAAGATCAGTGGATCCTGACTTAATCCAGAAAATCGCAAACCGACCCCTTGACCTTCCCGTCACTGGAAGCCCCATGTGAAGGGCAGACAAACTACGGGATGAGTCGGATGTCAGACGTTCGAACAGTTCAGCTGAACATTGTCGGAATGGGATGTGCATCATGTGTTGGTCGCGTCGAAGCAGCGTTGCGCGAAGTACCTGGCGTCGAAGATGCACCGGTCAATTTCGCGTCCGAAACAGCGCAAGTCACCTTCGCGGGCCCGATGTTGGACATTGCGAAAGCCTTGGACACCGCAGGATATCCGGCGGCGACGCGGCAAGTTGAACTTCGTATCGATGGAATGAGCTGCGCGTCTTGCGTATCCAAAATCGAGCGCGCGTTAGAATCCGCTGCTGGAGTTGTTGCGGCTCAGGTGAACCTCGCGACTGAAGGTGCGACGGTTACCTATCTCGAAGGATCAACCAGCCCGGAGGCGCTGTCCCAGGTTCCAACCGGCTTAGGTTACCCTGCGCGGCCGAGTTCGATTCAAGGTAACGAAGCGACACCTGACGCGAAAACCGAAGAAATTCAAAAGCTGACTCATACAACAATTGTTGCCGCCGTGCTGGCGCTGCCAGTTATTATTCTGGAAATGGGCGGTCATATGATCCCTGCTTTTCACCATTGGGTCCACGCAACCCTTGGCGCACAAACCAGCCAGTTGATCCAGTTTGCATTGACATCTGGCCTGCTGATCGGGCCGGGGCGGGTGTTCTATTTGAAAGGCATCCCGTCATTGATACGTGCCGCGCCGGATATGAATGCACTGGTCGCCTTGGGCACCGGTGCTGCCTATCTGTATTCGGTCACAGCCACTTTTGCGCCACAAGTGCTGCCCCAAGGCACTGCGAATGTGTATTTCGAAGCCGCTGCGGTCATCGTCGTTCTGATCCTGTTGGGTCGCCTTTTGGAGGCACGCGCCAAGGGCAAGACCGGTGCGGCAATCCGCAAGTTGGTAGGATTGCAGCCCAAAACCGCGCGGGTCGAACAAAACGGTACCACTGTGGATCGTCCAATCGCGGAAATTACTGTTGTAGACATCCTGCAAATCCGGCCGGGTGAGCGTGTGCCTGTGGACGCCGAGGTTCTGGACGGCACTTCTTATGTCGATGAAAGCATGATCACGGGCGAACCGGTGCCAGTCGGAAAATCCGCAAAGGATCAAGTTGTCGGAGGTACAGTGAATGGCGCGGGTGCGCTGCGTGTGCGGTCCAGCCGTGTCGGTGCGGATACCGTGCTGGCACAGGTCATACGGATGGTCGAACAAGCGCAAGGGGCCACTCCGTTGTTTATGGCGATTGATGGTCAGGCGGCGGCAAGCCTAACCGTCTCGGACCCGATCAAACCGGGCACCCCGGAAGCACTGGCGCAGTTACACGAGATGGGCCTTACTTTGGCTATGGTCACCGGCGACAACGCACGAACAGCGCAAGCTCTAGCAGATCGGCTGGGGATCGATCATATCACCGCCGAGGTGCTGCCAGACGGCAAATTGAGCGCGATAAACGCGCTACGAAATCAGTATGGAACGCTGGCATTCGTTGGGGATGGCATCAACGACGCCCCAGCACTAGCGGCTGCCGACAAAGGCATCGCGATCGGCACCGGTACAGATGTAGCGATCGAAACAGCAGACGTCGTTTTAATGTCGGGCGATCTGCGCGGCGTGACAAATGCCATGGAAATGAGCCGCCGAACTATGCGCAACATCCGCCAGAACCTAGGATGGGCGTTTGGCTACAACATTCTTTTGATCCCGGTGGCGGCCGGCGTTTTGTACCCGTTCGGAGGGCACCTTTAGTCGCCTGCACTAGCGGCAGGCGCTATGGCATTGTCGAGCGTCTTTGTCGTCTCGAACGCGCTGCGCCTGCGCCGTGTCCGCGCCAGTGCAGCGGAAACCACGTTAGCCACACCTAAGGAGGCCCATGCATGAATATCGGAGATGTCTCAAACCGCACCGGTCTTCCAGCCAAAACCATCCGGTATTACGAGGATATCAACCTGATCAAACCGATGCGCGACGACAACGGATATCGTCGGTTTCGCGAACAGGACGTGCATAAGCTTAGCTTTTTTGGGACGTGCCCGTGCATTGGGGTTCACAATCGAAGACTGTCGCACCTTGCTGGCCCTCTATGAAGACGAAACACGGGTCAGCGCCGACGTCAAACGGATCGCGCGAGATCATCTTACACAGATCGAGGCCAAGATAGCGGACCTGAATTCCATGCGCGACACGCTTGGCCACCTGATCGACGCCTGCGCAGGCGATGACCGCCCAGATTGCCCGATCCTGCACGATCTGGGTGGCAAATCGTAACGCGGGGTTGCCCTTTCGGCGCAGCTTTGCTTTGTCTCTGCTGAACAATCCGGTCCGCTGCTCGGCAGGCGGAGGGACCGGTCAGCGGAGAGGATCACCAAATGGCAAAAGTTGCTTTCCTTGGCCTTGGCGTCATGGGCTATCCCATGGCTGGCCACCTACAGGCCGCGGGTCACCAAGTCACCGTTTTTAACCGTACCACCTCAAAGGCCGAGGCCTGGGTGGCTGAACACGGTGGCGCATTGGGCAAGACACCCAAAGAAGCAGTTCAAGGCGCAGATTTTGTCATGGCTTGCGTCGGCAATGACGACGATTTGCGCAATGTCTGCACTGGTGATGATGGCGCGTTCCATGGGTTGAGCGCGGGCGCTGTTTTTGTGGATCACACAACCGTATCGGCCAAAGTCACCTTCGAGCTGTATGACGCGGCCAAAGCGCAAGGAAATGCATTCGTCGATGCTCCGATTTCTGGTGGTCAGGCTGGAGCAGAGAATGGCGCGCTGTCCATCATGTGCGGCGGCGATCAATCGGCTTATGATGCGGCAGAACCAGTGATGCAGGTCTATTCGAAGATCTGCCGACGCTTAGGCGACAGTGGCGCGGGACAGATGACGAAGATGTGCAACCAGATCGCTATCGCCGGGCTGGTTCAGGGCCTCAGCGAAGCCCTGCATTTCGCCGAAAAAGCAGGGCTGGATGGCCGCGCAGTTGTCGAGGTTATAAGTCAAGGCGCTGCGGGCAGCTGGCAGATGGCGAACCGATACGAAACGATGCTGGACGACCATTTTGGCCACGGTTTTGCCGTCGACTGGATGCGCAAAGATCTGGGCATTTGTCTGGACACCGCGAATGAGACCGGAGCGTCCCTGCCCGTGACCGCTTTGGTCGATCAGTTCTATAAGGATGTTCAAAAGCTGGGCGGTGGTCGATGGGATACATCCTCACTGATCAAACGGCTTCGGGCACTGGACTAGGGAACCCAAGAACAAATGGCCGATTTGACTGCATTTTGGGTTAACGCGTTGCGCACGCATTGGGGGCTTGAGGTCAAGCTCTCGCGCCTCGATGGCGAATACGATCTGAACTTCCTGGTTCAGGCCAAAAATGGGCAGGACTACGTGCTCAAGGTCATGCGGGCAGGCTGCGCGCGTGAATTGGTCGATTTGCAGATCAAAGCGCTCGAACACATCGCTACTGAAGCTCCGGGACTGCCATTTCCCAAAGTGTTGCCGGATCTGAAGGGTGCGTTGCTTGTCGACATTCAGGACGAGACTGGCGAGCAAAGGCTGGCCTGGTTGCTGGAACGCCTGCCCGGACAGTGCTACGCCAAGGCCGCCCCCAAAAGCGAAGAACTGATCCTTAAACTCGGCCGCGTTCTGGGCGCAACGGATCGCGCTTTCGAGCAGTTCGAACATGACAGTCTTAATCGGGCCGGTTTCAAGTGGGATCTGACACAGGCGGGTTGGGTCGCCGACAAGTTAGAGGTGGTTTCCAATCCTGACCGGCGCGCTTTGCTGGCCGGAATCGCAATAGAATTTGATGGCATCGCGGGCCAGCTGAGCGCCCTGCCGAAACAGGCCATTCACAACGACGCCAATGACTACAACATTCTGGTCGAAGGTGAGTTGGGCCAACGCCAAACAGTATCGGGCATGATCGATCTGGGCGACATGTGCGCCGCGCCGCGTATCTGTGATCTGGCTATCGCCGGGGCATACATCGTACTGGATCATCCCAAACCCGAGCGCGCCCTGACCGCTTTGGTCCGCGGCTATAACGCTGCCAATCGCCTGAGCCCGGCCGAGGTTGACCTGATCTGGCCATTGCTGCGGATGCGACTGGCGGTGTCTGTGGTGAATTCCACCCTGATGGCGATGGAAAACCCGGATGATCCGTATGTCACCATCTCTCAGAACCCGGCATGGAGGTTCTTGGAAAACACCTCGATCAATGGGGGCTTGATGCCGGCACGGCTGCGCGCGGCGTGTGGGCTGCCTGTCACCGATGGGGCGGAACGCATCCACGCCTATCTGTCGGAACATAGGGGGCATTTTGCTCATATTTTCGATCAGGACCTAGGTGATGTGCCAATGGGATCCCTTTCCGTCGAAAACTCGGTTTGGCCGCAAAATCCGTTTCACATGCCATTGGAAGAGGCCGCGAGGGTTGGCGAAGAATTCGGCGAAGACCTATGGCTTGGTTACTATAACGAACCCCGCCTGATCTACACCGAATCCGGATTCAGAAAGGGGCCGTGGAAAGCATCCGACCGCCGTACAGTGCATCTGGCTGTGGATGTCTTCGCACCCGCCGGAACCGTCCTGCATGCGCCGATGAGCGCGCGGGTCGAAGCGCTCGAAAACCGGGACAGCCAACTCGACTATGGCGGCGTAGTCATTCTCCATCATGAAACACCCGAAGGTGATCCGTTCTATACGCTTTATGGTCATTTGGACCCCGAGGTTTGCGACCGCCTAAAACCCGGTGACCCGGTGGCGCAGGGTGCCGCCTTTGCCCGTCTTGGCGATGCCAGTCAAAACGGCGGCTGGGCTCCGCATGTGCATTTCCAACTGGCACTGACAACAGATGGGATGGAGGCCGACTGGCCCGGCGTCGGCGACCCGGACGAAATGGAATTGTGGCATGCCGTTTGTCCCAATCCCGCAGCCCTGCTGAACTTACCAGATGACAAGGTGTTCTACCGCCCCACAGACAAACAAGCGATCCTGCAAGGGCGACACGACCATTTTGGCGGCAACCTCAGTCTGACCTATGATGACCCCGTTATGCTGGTTCGCGGATGGAAACATCACCTGTTCGACGAATGGGGCCGCCCCTATCTGGACGCCTACAACAACGTCCCCCATGTGGGCCATGCCCATCCGCGCATTCAAGCCGTTGCGGCAGATCAGTTGAAGCGGATGAACTCGAACACGCGGTACCTGCACCCGGCGCAGACGGCATTCGCCGACAAGATACTCTCCAAGCTGCCAGGTCAGTTAGAGGTCTGCTTTTTCGTCAATTCCGGCACCGAAGCCAACGAACTGGCCTTGAGACTGGCGCGTGCACATACCGGGGCTAAGGGGATCGTGACGCCAGACCATGGCTATCACGGCAACACCAACGCGGCTGTGGCTATCTCGGCCTATAAGTTCAACAAACCAGGCGGCGTCGGCCAGGCGGATTGGGTTGAACTGGTCGAGGTTGCCGATGATTTTCGCGGGTCTTTCAAGCGGGATGATCCGGATCGTGCTGAAAAATTCGCAGATTTGGTGGACCCGGCAATCACCGCTCTGCAGGAAAAAGGGCACGGGGTTGCGGGTTTTATCGCGGAGACGTTCCCCTCGGTCGGTGGGCAGATCATTCCGCCCAAAGGTTACCTGCCTACCGTTTACGAAAAAATCCGTGCCGCAGGCGGCGTTTGCATCGCGGATGAAGTTCAAACCGGCCTAGGGCGGTTGGGAAAGCACTACTTTGGCTTTGAACACCAAGGCGCTCTACCGGATATCGTGGTTTTGGGCAAGCCCATCGGCAACGGCCATCCATTGGGCGTTCTGGTGACGACCCGAGAGATCGCCGAAAGCTTTGACAACGGGATCGAGTTTTTTTCGACCTTCGGCGGTTCAACCCTGTCTTGCCGGATCGGCAAAGAGGTTCTGGATATTGTCGATGACGAAGGTCAAAAGGACAACGCCCTACACATGGGATTACGTCTGATGGACGGGTTGCGCCAGATCGCAGCTCAATTCGGGTGCGTCGGCGATGTGCGGGGGATGGGTCTGTTTCTGGGTGTGGAATTGGTCAACCCGGATGGAACCGAGGGCACTGAAATCTGCAAATACGTCAAGAACAGAATGCGCGATCACCGTATCCTGATCGGCAGCGAAGGTCCAAAAGACAATACCCTGAAAATCCGTCCACCTTTGACCATCGAGGCCGAGGATGTGGACATGATACTCTGGGCCTTGCGAGAGGTCCTGTCAGAAGTTGGCGAATTTACCCCTGCCCCTCTGTGTGACCATGATCATCACCACGCAGGATGTGGGTGCTGCTGACTCACAAAAAACCGGCTCTCACCGGGGTTTCGCGGTCAGGCATATCAATCTAGTGCAATACAGCCGAGTGAGCTTTGTGACCTGTTGTTGGCATCGGCACGGCGGCTGTCATGCGACGCAGGGCCAGCCCCAGCTCTTCCGACATTGAAGCCAATGCAGGTGCAAAATCAGGGCGCACAATCAGCGACGCCATCATCATCGCGTCTTCGCGCGCGCCGTCAGACGCTGCTGCAATCATCTGGGCAAAACAATTCTCATCTGCGCCGAGACACGCACATCCCAGCCCGTGACGCACCAATGGACGGCGGCCATGATCGGCGCAAAGCGAGCACAGACGATCCAGTGTCAGCATCACCGCTCGTCCGTGGTCGCGACCCAACGCGATGTCAAAATCGCTGGCGGCATCAGCGCGACCGCTTTTGCCTTCGCCCCAAAGGCGCAGATACATAACGGCACCGGCTTCGACCGGGCTGAGGTCAGACAGGCGACCAACGGCCGCCCCACCCCGAGACGCAGATCCGCTCATTTTGTGAGGATCAATTTGCCGGCGCGGGTGATGCGCAGCGTGTAAAGCTGATCGCCCAGCTCGATATGGGCCAGGTTGCCACCTTTTGTCAGCTCTTCAGCTTTATGCGCGGGAAGCATCGAGACTGCATAGGACTGGCTGGGGTTTGGGGTCTGCGCGTTCATCGGACAACTCCAGAGGTTTTAAGGCAAACGGCCTAATCTGTTCGCGTTTCTAACGATCTGGCTGACCCAAAATCAGGTTGGCTGATGGTACCTACACTTAATCTGATTAATTTAGTAAGGTATGTCAAGTGCCGGCTGGAAAGAACCTGAAACCGGCATGATTGCGGTGCATCTCATTGCGCGATAGGTCTTGGAAAACGCTTGAAATGGGCAGGTTTTCAATGAACACAGCAATCGTATTCGATCTCGATGGGACGCTGGTGGACAGCATTGGTGACCTAGCCGGGGCAGCGAACAGAATGCTGGCAGACGTGGGCCGAGATCCTTTGCCGCTGGACATCATCAAACGATTCGTCGGCAACGGCCTGCCCAAGTTGGTCGAACGGGTTCTTCAGCATTGCGACCTGCCAATGGACCGCCACAACGAACTTACCCAACTCACCCTTTCGCGCTACACTGCTGCGGCCAGCGACACGACCGTGCCATACCCAGGCGTCCCAGAGGCCCTGTCTTACCTGCTGGCCAGCGGTTGTGTTTTGGGCGTTTGCACCAACAAACCGGAAGCACCAGCCCGCCATGTATTGGATGCACTGAATCTGTCCCAATACTTCGATGCCGTGCTGGGGGGTGACACGTTGAACACACGAAAGCCCGACCCGGCCCACCTGATCGCAAGTTTCGAAGCACTTCCACGCCATAACAAACGCCTGTTCGTCGGCGACAGCGAAGTCGATGCGGAAACCTCAGTTCGTGCGGAGATACCGTTTTTGTTGTTTACCGAAGGATACCGAAAGTCGCCTGTTGCCGAGATCCCGAACCAAGTCAGCTATAGGTCCGCAGCGGAACTGCCAGCGTTGGTGGAGCGCTTGTCTCAGCAGCAATAAAACTAAATGGAAGGCCTTAAAATTATTGAGGGGCCGACCGAGGGGGTAGAGGCCGACCCCTCATCGGGGAAAAGTGGTGTGGTCTGGGAAGACCTACTGGTTGAATCTTGTTTACCGACTCTTGTTGGCGCGCGAAATTGGGGGATTCCCGTAGACGGCCACTATTTTCCCGGTTTTGAGCGCGGTTGCCCTGCCCAATTCGCAAAAACGGCTGGTGCTTTGCCTTGAAACGCGGAACGGCGGCTCGACGTCTCGGAAAGCGGGAACAAAACCGCTGACAGGAAATGACTACCGGTCACGGGCATCGGATTGCATCCGAGCCAAATAAACTAAGAAAAGCCAACTGGTTTTGTAGTTTGACGCTCGATCAATCGCACTTGCGTGCGTTTGACCTCCGATGGCTCAACAGAGTTCTCCAGCCAATCCAAAACGGTTTCTGCAACCTGTCGACCAAAGTCATCGACACCGCAACAAATTGTGGACAATGCAGGCCAGCATTCTGCGGCCTCTTTGATGTCGTCGCAGCCGATAATCTGAAACTCTTCGCCAATGGTTTTTTGGGCCTTGTGACAGGCATTGATCATTCCAAATGCGACAAGATCGTTAAAACACACAGCCGCATCGTATTCCGGATGGTCTGTAAACAAAGAAGCTGCGGTGGTTTGACCGAATGAACGGCTGCTGCGGCCCGTCAGAACCATGGGCGGAAGGTCCTGTTCGGCCATGACCTCGAGATATCCTGAAACCCGTTCATGCGTAACAGGACGACCTTCGAGCCCGCCAACAAACGCAATACGCCGTGCTCCTGCTTGCAAAAGAACCCGCGTCGCCATACGGCCACCGGTCAAATAGTCAGGCGCCAGGAACGGAAACTTGGCGTAGTCACTGCTGATCTGACGCATCACTTGTATCGTTGGCACGCCAGAACGTTCGATCGCGGCAATCGAATTTGCCACGTCGCCATAAGCGGGCGATAGGATCAGCGCCGACACACCATGTTCCAGCATCGCACCAATAACCTGATCCTGGATTTCCGTATCTTCATTCGTGTTTGCCACAACGACGGCATATCCACGAGATCCCAAGGCCATCTGCAGGGACGTAGCAAATTCTGTGAAGAATGGGTTGTTAAGGTCGTTGATGACCAACCCTATCAGTGCAGTACCGGAAGATCTGAGATTTGCCGCGGACCGGTTGTAGACGTAGCCGATCTCTTTCATCGCAGTGTGCACCAATTGGCGCGTCGCGGGCTTCACCTGCTCACTGCCCTGCAGAACAAGGCTTACCGTAGATTTGGAAACGCCCGCCTTGGTGGCGACATCTATGATCGTCGGTCTGCGCATTCAGCTTATTGCTCAACCCCATGAAGGTTCAAAAGTGTGATCATCCGCTTTTTGGCCATATCCGGATCCAGAAGCAATCCGGCCTGATCCGCAAGCCGGAACACTTCGGCATAATGGCAGATGTCGCGGCTGGATTGGAAACCACCGGGCATAACAAAATGAGACTGCGCGCCGTTCAACCACGCCAAATACGCAATCCCTGCCTTGTAGTACCGAGTTGGCGCCCTGAAAATCTCACGGCTGAGAGGGACGGTTGGTGCGAACAAGGAGTTGTAACGATCCATGTCGTTCTGGGCGAGCGCTTCAAGCGCTTGACTTGCGGCCGGGGCAATTGCAGCGAAAATTCCCAGCAAGGCGTGAGAATACCTCGATCCATCCCCGGCAATTAAGTCGGCGTAGTTGAAATCATCCCCAGTATACAGGCGAACCCCGTCCGGGAGGCGGGCGCGAAACGCCTCTTCATGCGCCTGATCCAGCAAAGAGATCTTGATGCCGTCAACCTTGCCCGGGTTCTCGGCGATCAGAGACAGAACAAAGTCACTGGCCTTCTCGACATCGGCACTGCCCCAGTAACCGGTCAGCGCAGGGTCAAACACATCGCCCAACCAATGCAGGATGACAGGATCCTTCGCCCCATCAATCAATGAACGATAGACATGATGATAGACATCTGGCCCAGCCTCGATTGCTGGAAAAGCGCGAGATGCCATCAGGATCAGCTGTCCGCCTGCCGCCTCGATCTGTTCTGCCTGCATCTGGTAGGCTGACAGAATACTATTCGCGGTTTTGAGGTCTTCAAGGCGCATATGATCCGTCCCTGCCCCACATGCGACCCTAGGAGACAATGGATGAGATTTGGAGGCGACCATGGTGCGCTGGATCAACTCTAACGCAGTGTTCCAATCCACACCCATGCCACGCTGTGCCGTATCCATTGCTTCTGCCAGGCCAAGCCCTTGATCCCACAGCCCTTGCCTAAACTGTAGCGTTGCATCCCAATCCACAGCCGGACGTCCGTCCCATGGGCCTCGCTCGGCCAGCGGGTCCGAGACCACGTGCGCAGCGGCGAATGCCGTGCGGGTCAAGGGCACTTTCGGTGCGCGCGGCACCAACGGTGTTCCGGACAAAGTGTAAGGTGCCAATTGGCCATCGAGTCCTGGCAAGGTCAGGGCCATCTCCTCAGACCTCCAGATCCAGGACCAAAATCCCGTCGATCCCGCCTATTGCGTTCTCGACAAGCTGCCCGCCCAGTGCCTTGTGGGTTTCGTTGGTCGCATATGCCTCAAGCGCGGACCAGTCAGCGAAATCAATGACAAACCCGTGCATATAGCCACGCTCAATCTGTTCGGGGCTTTCGCTGCGACCCCCGGTAAACCCACCTGCCCCGGGCAGCGTCTCGGACAGATCAGAAAGCCCTGCGTAGATTTTCAATATGGCCTGCTCGGTCACATCCGGGCGAAACTTGGTTAGAACGATATGGCGGATCATTGTGTTAACCCCTGATCTTGTTTGATCATGTCAGCGGCTTTTTCACCGATCATGATGGTAGGTGCGTTTGTGTTTGATGAATTGACCATTGGCATGATCGAAGCATCAGCGACGCGAAGCCCTTCGATCCCGTTGAATCGCAGGCGCGAGTCCAAAACCGCTTCGGCATCGCCGCCCATCCGACAAGTGCCCGCACAGTGGTGAGACGTCTTGGAATGCATGCAGATAAAGTTGAAATACTCTTGCTCAGTGCGAACATCTGGCCCTGGCAAACGTTCGGCAAGGATGAAGGGTTTCAAGGCATCTTGCGCGAGGATGTTCTGGACCAGTTTCAGCCCGCGGATCGACATCTCTCGATCATACGGATCGGCCAGATAGTTCGGGTCGATCAACGGCATCGCTGCGGGATCAGCACTTTGTAATCGAACGCTGCCACGCGATCGCGGTCGTAAGAAACAAGCGTTAAGGGTTACGCCTCCATTCGGCATCGCCTCGACACCCGCTTCGATACCGGTTCCAAGCCCCAGATGCATCTGAAGATCCGGCGAACGCGCGTCTGGATCGGCGTACCAGAACCCTCCAGTTTCAAACAGGCTAGAGGCCACAGGACCTTTTCGGGTGAACAAGTATTGCAGGCCGGCAAAGGCTGAGAGATGCAACTTAGCAAAACGGTCGTACGTGTGTGGTCCCGAGACCTCACAAATCGAGTACAAGTCTAGGTGATCCTGCAGGTTTTCACCAACTTGCGGCTGATCAAAGACCGTCTTGATGCCAAGGTCTTCCAGATGATCCGCCGGGCCAACCCCAGACAACTGCAACAAACGTGGAGAGCCAATCGCGCCAGAACAAAGAATGACCTCATTCGATGCGCTGAATTTTTTACCGTTGATCAACTCCACGCCCGTTGTCCGGCCACGATCCACAAGGATGCGGCGGACCTGGGCTCCAGTCTGAACGGTGAGGTTCGAACGGCCCCGGTTTGGAGCTATAAACGCCATGGCAGCTGACGACCGACGCGCATTTCGCTGGGTCAGTTGGTAGTATCCGGCCCCGTCCTGTTTTTCGCCGTTTACGTCACGTGTTTCGGGAATTCCGACCTGTCCAGCCGCCTGAATGTAGGCGTCGCAAATCGGCAGGGGTGCGGCAGGCATTGAAACCCCCATAGGCCCGCCCCTTCCGTGGAATGTGTTGTCATACGTGTCGTTGTCTTCAGATTTCTTGAAATAGGGCAGCACGTCGGCATAGCTCCACCCGTCGCACCCCATCTGTCGCCAGTCATCGTAGTCCTGCGCGGCGCCGCGCGTGTAAATCTGTGCGTTGATCGCAGATCCGCCGCCAATCACCTTGGCTTGGGTATAGGTGAAAATCTTATCTTGCATGTGCTTCTGCGGAACGGTCGACCACCCCCAGCTGCCAATGCCTTTGGTCATTTTGGCAAATCCGGCAGGCAGATGGAAAAACGGGTGCCGATCGGTTGATCCGGCCTCGAGCAACAGTACATTGGCCGAAGGGTCTTCGGACAAACGCGCCGCAATGACCGAGCCCGCCGACCCGCCACCAATCACAATGAAATCATACCCTTCAGACATTCTGTTTTGCCCTCAGATCCTTGGTGTTCAAAGTCGCGAGATTGACAGGCCGCCATCCACTGGGATCACGGCGCCGGTGGCGAATTGCATCTGACCTTCAACAATCGGCAGGATGACATCCCCGATATCCTTCGGCTCGCCCCAGCGCGCCGCCGGGACAAGGCCACCCTCGATCCGATCTGTGTATTTGTCGCGCACCCCTACCGTCATGTCGGTGGCAATAATGCCCGGGCGCAACTCAAAGACGCCAATGCCAAGCGGTGCCATACGCACGGCAAAAAGCTGCGCCATCATCGCGGCGGCCGCTTTGGACACGCAATATTCTGCGCGTTCAATCGACACCATCGTTGCGCTGACAGAGGTGACAAAGGTTATCGACCGATAGCTGTCCCGAGGCTGCGCCTCCATGCGTCGCGCTACGTGCTGAGCCAGAAAGAACGCCCCGCGCAGGTTGATATTCTGTACGGAATCCCAGTTCTCGGGCGTTAGATCCAGCATATCTCCGCGCACGGGCGCACCCACGCCTGCGTTGTTGATCAAAGCAGTGATCGGACCCAACTCAGCCTCGACCTGATCCAACAGCGTTGGGACATGAGCGATATCTGACACATCGTGCTGCACATGGATGGCGGCAGGGCCAAGTTCGGTCAATGCCGCCTTCACCGCGGGTGTGTCAGGGGCCGAGCGCGATGCCAATGCCACCTTATAACCGGCAGCGATCAGGGCACGGGAAATGCCCAGACCAATGCCTTTCTGCCCGCCGGTGACCAAAGCCGTTCCGCTCATGCTGCAAACTCCGTTTCGATAATGTGGCGACCCGCTCGCAAAGCGAGGGCGGCGACGGTCAGCGCCGGGTTTACGGCAGCCGAAGTCGGTAAGACCGACGCATCAACAATGAACAGGTTCCGATGGTCGTGGCTGCGGCAATGGGTGTCGACCACGCTGAGTGACGGATCGGTGCCCATACGCGCCGTACCACACTGATGCGACGGGGTGCGCCGATCAAACGGACGAGAAAGAACGATCGGAAACCCGGCTTGCCGGAGGTGCTTTTTCAAACGCGCGACCAGTGCTTCGTGCGCTTGCCAGTTCGAACGCTTCCAATCCAGACAAATTTGCTGGCCTCGGACGGTCACGCGGCTGTCGCGGTTCGGTAAATCCTCGGACATCGCGTAGAAGTCAAAACTTCGATTGGCGATAAGCGCCGCGATGGGGCCCGGCAGGTTGGTTTGTGACGCAAGGATTGGACCCGTGATCTTGCCCAGCATCTGGATGTTGCCCAAGGGCGGAACTCCGTTGCCGACAGCGTTGTAATAGTCGTTAAACATCAGCGTCTTCTGATATACGGACCGGTTTCGGCGCAGCGGGTGAATAGCCAGCACTGCCGAGCAATTGTGGTTCATGAAGTTCCGGCCTACCTGATCTGACCGATTGGCAAGACCAGTTGGACAATTTTCGTTCGCGGACTTGAGCAACAACACTGTGGATTGAACTGCCCCGGCCGCCAGAGCAATCAAAGGGGCTTCAAAAGTGCCTCGCCCTTCGACTTCGACGCCTGAAACGCGACCTTCATCACTGGTTATCAATCTCTGCACAGCCGCACCGGTCTGCAGTTCCACATTTGAATGCAACAAAGCTTGGGCCAGCGCATTGGTTTCCGCATCCATCTTGCCACCGCAGGTGTTCGGATAGGCATCCCACGTGGTTTGTCCGTGTGCCAGCCATCTGTCGATATCGACCCCGAGCGGGACTGACGAAGGGGTCAGACCAGTGCGCTGCAGACGAAGTCTGAGATCCGCAATATCGGGCTCATCCGGAACTGGAGGATATGGATAGTCACCGCTGTGGGGCGGCTCGGTTGGATCCTCGCTGGTGACACCGCGTACATTGTAAAGGGTCTCGGCCGCCTGATAATCAGCCTCGAGTTCTTCATATCGGATCGGCCAACCGGGTGATTGCCCGCCCATATGTTGGCGCGGTTCAAAATCCGCGGCCCGGTACCGTATCAGCGCCGCACCGTAGAATTTGGAATTCCCGCCCACACAATAATAGTTGCCCGGGCTGAAGAGTTTACCTTCGCCATCCTGCCATGTCTCATCGGGTCGAAAACGCCCGTCAGCGAATATCGCGTTTGGATCTCGATCCCAAGATGACGGGGTCAGACGTTCGCCCCGTTCAAGGATCAGGATTCGGCGCCCGCTCGGCGCAAGCACCGCAGCCAATGTCGCCCCGCCTATGCCGGACCCAATGATTATGACGTCGGCACGTGTCACGGAACGATCCGCATCTCGCTTTCAGGATCAAAGGCCACTGCCTTTTCCATGTTGACGGCAAAGTTGAAATCCTGACCTGCCGCAACCTCGGCATCCGAACGCATCCGGGCGATGACATCGCGCCCGCCCAATTGCATCGACACAAACGTGTCTGAACCCGCAGGTTCGGTCACAACGATACGGTTGGTCATATTCGCAATGTTCGAAGACTTTCGGTCGGCGCCATCCATATCGGTAATCGTTTCCGGTCGAACCCCCAGCAGGATGTCACGCCCGGCCCACGTCGCTAGATTGTCCTGGCTAAAGGGCAAATGCGCCGTCGATCCATCGTGCAGCACTACTTCGGCATGCGGGCGACCGTTCAACACCTCTACGCGCGCAGGCAACACGTTCATTGCAGGCGACCCCATGAAAGTGGCCACAAAGATATTGGCCGGGGTGTCGTAGATATCCTGTGGCGTACCAAGCTGCTGAACGTATCCGCCATTCATGACAGCGATCCGACTGGATAGCGTCATGGCTTCGATCTGATCATGCGTTACATAGACAATGGTAGTGCCAAGATTTTGGTGCAGCTTCTTGATCTCGGTCCGCATATCCACTCGCAGTTTCGCATCGAGGTTTGACAGAGGTTCGTCAAACAAGAACACGTCAGGTTCGCGCACCAACGCACGCCCCATTGCAACCCGCTGACGCTGACCGCCAGAAAGCTGCCCGGGTTTGCGGTCCAGCAATTGTTCGATCTGAAGCAGACTGGCGACTTCGATCATGGCTTTGTCGCGATCCGATTTGGGAACGCCATGCATTTCCAGACCAAAAGTGATGTTCTGTCCAACGGTCATATTCGGATAGAGCGCGTAGCTTTGGAACACCATGGCGATGTTGCGGTTTGATGGGTGGACCCCGTTCATCACCTTGTCCTTGATCCGAACCTCACCACTGGTGATCTCTTCCAGCCCGGCGATCATGTTCAACAAGGTTGACTTACCGCACCCGGATGGGCCGACGAGAACCAGAAACTCACCTTCCTCCACCGAGATATCAACCTTATGCAAAACCTCGACCGAGCCATAGGATTTGGTCGCGTTGTCTATGTCCAGAAAACCCATAAGGCCTTATCCTTTCACGGAACCCGCCATCAGGCCGCGGACGAAGTATCGACCAGCCACGATGTAGACGAGCAGAGTTGGCAAGGCGGCAAGAATGGCGCCTGCAAAATGAACGTTGTATTCCTTCACACCGGTTGACGATTGCACCAGGTTGTTAAGCGCGACCGTCATCGGTTGGCTGTTGGCATCCGCAAAGGACGCACCAAACAGGAAGTCATTCCAGATGTTTGTGAACTGCCAGATGATTGAGACCACTGCGATTGGACCGGAGCTGGGCAGAAGAATGCGCCAGAAGATCTGAAAGAACCCGGCCCCATCGATTTGCGCGGCCCGGATCAGTTCGGTTGGGAAGACAGCATAGTAGTTGCGGAAGTAAAGCGTCGTGAATCCGATACCGTACACCACATGCACCAGGGCCAGGCCCCAAGTCGTTCCGGCCAACCCCATCAGACCCAGCATGCGTGCCATAGGGATCAACACGATCTGGAACGGGATGAAACAGGCGAAAAGCATCAAGCCAAACAAGATAGTGTCGTATTTGAACCGCCACTTTGTAAGCACATACCCGTTCAGCGCACCCAGAACGGTCGAGACTATGACAGCCGGAACCACCATCTTGATGGAATTCCAGAAGTACGGGCGCAAGCCTGTCGGCTCGACCCCGATCTGAGCCGACGACCAGGCTTTGATCCAGGGCTCAACGGTAAAGACCTGCGGCAAGTTCATCATGCCGCCGCCGGTAATCTCTTCCAGCGGTTTCAGTGAGTTTGCCAGCATCACGTATAGCGGCAGAAGATAGAACAGTGAGAACAGTAATAGCACCAGATAGATCAGCGTGCGCGTGATGCGCCCGGTGCGGATCGCGGTATCCTGAGTCGCCTGAGCCATCAGCGTTTCTCCCGCAATTCAGCATAAAGATAGGGGATCATGATCGCTGCGATAGTCATCAGCATAATCGTCGCCGATGCAGCGCCAATCCCCATCTGATTTCGGGTGAAGGTGTAAGAATACATGAAGGTTGCGGGCAGCTCGGTCGCGCGGCCCGGGCCGCCTCCGGTCAAGGCGATCACGAGGTCAAATGTCTTGATGGCCAGATGGCTGAGGATAACAAACGCAGACAGGAATGCAGGTCGCAATTGCGGAATAATGATGCGACGGTAGAGGTTCCAGTTCGACGCACCATCCATCTGTGCGGCACGCAGTATTTCGTTGTCGATCCCCCGCAGACCAGCAAGAAACATCGCCATAACGAAGCCGCTGGTCTGCCATACGGCGGCCAGAACAACCGTGTAAATTGCGTAGTCCCGGTTTTTGATCCAGTCAAACTCGAAACTTTCCCAACCCCAGCTGTGCATCACGTTTTCCAACCCGATACCGGGGTCCAAAAACCACTTCCAAGCGGTACCTGTCACGATAAAGCTGAGTGCCATGGGATATAGGTAAATCGGGCGCAGCAAACCTTCGCCGCGGATTTTCTGATCAAGGAAGATCGCCAGGCCAAGCCCGATACAGGTGCAGATCACGATATAAAGACCCGCAAAGATGCCCATATTGATCAGAGATGTTTCCCAATGGCTAAGCCGCCAAAGTTTGTCGTAGTTTTCCCAACCAACCCATCCAAATGACGGCAGGATGCGGCTGTCGGTAAAGGACAGGTAGACCGAAAACAGGATGAACCCGTAAACAAAGACCAGCATCATCGCCAACGAAGGCGACAGGACCAGTTTCGGGATCCAGTTTTGAAGGCGTGTCTTGAAATCCGCGTCGGCTGAAACAGCCATGGCGCGTCCTCCTAAAGTGGTGGTGTTCTAAGGCTTGGATTGCCCTCTTGGGACAGGGCGGTCGAATGACCGCCCCATCGGGAGGATCACTCTTCGATCACTTGGCGATCGATACGGCGTCAACCAGCTCGACCACAGCTGTTTCGCTGTCGTACTCACCGTTGAAATGCGCCGTCACGACGTCATAGACCGCATTCTTGACCGACGCGGGCGCTGCGTGGCCATGAGCCATCGAACCAAACAGGTTACCCGATGCCGCTGCTGCGGCCAGATCTTTCATGCCTTGCTTACCGCAGGCGTCAAAATCTGCGTCGCTGACATCTGTACGGGCCGGGACCGATCCCTTCACGACATTGAATGCCGACTGGAATGCGGGCGACAGGATGGCACTGGCAAGTGCGGCTTGTTCTGCCGAAACCGAACCGCCCTGATCGAACATCATGAACTGGTCGGCGTTGAACGTGACCTGATCGGCCGTTCCCGGGAAGCGGAAGCACAGGAAGTCTTCACCCGGAACTTTGTCCGCATTCAGAAACTCGCCTTTTGCCCAGTCGCCCATCATCTGGAAACCGGCTTCACCATTGATGACCATCGCCGTGGCGAGGTTCCAGTCGCGGCCCGAGAAGTTTTCGTCAACGTTGTCACGGATAAAGGCCATGCGGTCGAAGGCTTCTTTCATTGCGTCTCCGCCAAGTGTGCCTTCGTCCAGATCAACAAACGCCGCCTTGTAACCATCCGGACCCAGGGTCGACATCGCAACCGCATCAAATATGGTCGCGTCCTGCCATGCCTGACCACCATGTGCGATCGGCGTAATACCCGCGGCTTTCAACGCCTCGACGGCTGCAACAAATTCGTCCCAGCTGGCTGGTTGCGCGATGCCATTTGCGTCCAGCACGGCCTTGTTCGCCCAAACCCAGTTGGTCGAGTGGACGTTGACAGGCGCAGACACCCACTTACCGTCATGCTTGGCAAACGCTTTCAACGCGTCAGGTACAACGTCGTCCCAGCCTTCTTTGGCAGCAACGTCATTCAAGTCAGCCAGCGCACCCTGTGCGGCCCAGTCCTGAATATCAAAGCCCAAACCCTGTACAGCTGTTGGTGCGTTACCAGCAGTGACACGCGCCCGCAAAACGGTCATCGCCTGTTCACCACCGCCGCCTGCAACAGGCATATCGGTCCAGCCAACGCCCTGTCCTGACAAATCGTCCTTCAGGACGTTCAGCGCTGCGGCTTCGCCGCCTGACGTCCACCAATGCAGAACTTCGACCTCTTCGGCATGGGCAAGGCTGGACGTGCACAGCAGGCCAGCCACAATGGCCGATTTCGTCTTGAGTAGTTTGCGCATTATATTTCCTCCCTAAATGCGATCGTCGTTCGTTGAGCACCTTTTGTAGGTGCCTGTTGTTAGCTTTCCTGCACCCATCGCGTCCGGCTGTTGCCGATCCGCATAACCACAGATTTCACTTCAAAGAATTCCTCGAACCCATATCGTCCAATCTCTCGTCCCTGCCCTGATTGCTTGAACCCACCGAAGGCAACTTCGGGGAATCCATCCATCCAGGTGTTGGTCCAGACCGTTCCCGTTTCTGCACGGCGGGCGAGTTCAAGGCAGGTGTGAACACTCTCACTCCACGCGCCCGCGGACAGACCGTAAGCGCTATCATTGGTCAGTGTAACGGCCTCGTCCAGTGTTTTGAACGTCAGGATGGAAAGAACCGGGCCAAACACTTCGTCTCGTGCGATGGGCATGTCGGGCGTGACCTCGTCTATCACTGTTGGCTGATAGAACTGATTGCCCAGACCTTCGACGTTCAACGGGGCACCGCCAAGCACAACAGTCGCGCCATTAGCCTCGGCTTCCTTGACATAAGCATCAATTTTCAAGTTGTGCTGCGGGGTTACGATTGCGCCTACTTGCGTAGTTGGATCCAGCGGATCGCCGAACTTGACCTTGCGAGACAGGTCAACAACACGGTCGCGGAAATCTTCTGCAATATCTTCATGCACGATAATCCGACTGCTTGAGTTGCAGCACTGCCCTACGTTGAAATAGACACCAAAAACAACAGCATCCGCAGCAGCATCCAAATCGGCATCTGGGAAGATCACTTGGGGGTTCTTGCCGCCTAGTTCCAGAGCCACTTTCTTAAGCGTATCCGACGCTGTTGCGCTAATGGTTTTGCCAACCCCCGTCGACCCCGTGAAGCTCACCATATCTACGGCCGGGTGGCTGGACATCAAGCTACCAACCGGCACACCGTACCCAAGCACAATATTGCAGACACCAGCTGGTAGACCTGCCTCGACCAGCAGCTCACCCAGCATCAGGGTTGTCGAAGGCGTCATCTCTGACGGTTTCACCACGACGGTGCAGCCCGCCGCCAGTGCAAAGGGCAGTTTCTGGCTGAGAATCCAAAATGGGAAGTTCCACGGCGTGATGATCGACACTACGCCGATAGGCTCTTTCAGAACCATGCCTACTATGTCTTCACCCAGCGTGTTGTGACTGTCCCCATGTGTGCTGCGTGCCAGCGAGGCCGCATAGCGCCACAAATCTGCAGCACCACCGACTTCTGCCTGGGACTGGCTGATCGGCTTACCGCTTTCCAGTGTTTCCATCAACGCGATGCGGTCGACATTGCACTCAATCAAGTCCGCAACTTTGAGTAAGATCAATGCGCGGTGTTTGCCAGATGCCCGGCTCCAGACCCCGCTGTCAAAAGCCGCGCGGGCCGCTTCAATCGCTTTCTCAGCCTCAGCCTCTCCGCCCAATGCGGATCGGCTGACGATGTGCCCATGCGACGGGGAGTGGCGTTCGAAGGTCTCACCAGATGCGCTGTCACAAAAAACACCGTTGATCAGGTGCCGACCTTCGAAAGGTTCGGGCAGATCGAAAGAAATTGCCGGGTTGATCGAAAGATCTTTCATCTTGTCAAAGGCCTGAAAACTGAGGGTTTCGTTTTTCCTTAAAGGCCGCAACACCTTCGTCGCGATCCGCTGAAGCCGCAGCCGCAGCGCTACCGAGGGCTTCGACGACGGCCTGCATGTCTTCGCCAACCGCTGCATGGATCATGTTTTTTGAGATTTCCACGGCACGCGGGGACAAGCCTTGTATGTCAGCCACCATCTCAAGCGCGCGGGCCAGTGGATCGTCTGCCACCTCGGCCGCGAAACCTAGTTCAACAGCGCGTTCCGCCCCAATGCGACGGCCAAACAGCGCCATCTCTTTCACAGCGCCTTCCGGGATCAGCCGGGTTAGCCGTTGCGTTCCTGACCAACCAGGCACAATCCCGACGCGTGCCTCTGGCAAGGCCAGCGTCGCGCGGGGGGCCACCAGCCGCAGATCACAACAACTGGCCAATTCCAGCCCTCCGCCAAATGCATGGCCGTTAATCGCGGCAATCGTCGGCTTGCCCAGCCGCGCCAATCGGTCAAAAATCCGATGTCCGTCCCGCACCCAATGGCGCGAAAACTCAGCCGGGCTTAAGTCACCCCATGCGCCAATGTCGGCGCCGCAGCAAAAAGCCTTGTGGCCCGCACCGGTTACGATCAAGCTTCGTAGTGAGCTGTCGCGCTCAACTTGCTGAACCCGCGCTTCCAGCGCATCCAACATCTGCGTCGTTAAAGCATTCAGTTTGGCCGCGTTGTCCAACGTTAAGACTGCCGTTGACCCGTCGATATGAAAACCAATCCCGCTCATGGGGTCATCCCCATCGGGCCTTCGGCAAAAAGCTTACCGGGCATGAGTTTGGCGTTTTCTGCCACGGATATACGCCCGCCGGACGCGTCGACGATATCGCGTTGCGGATCAATACCGGGCATGATCTCGTTCGCGACCAAACCGCCCTCAGTCAAGCGGATCACGCAACGCTCGGTGACATATAGAACGTCTTGACCCGTCTCGCGCGCACGGCGCCCCGAGAAGGTGACATGTTCAACCTGGTCCACCATCTTGGTGAATTTTCCGGGCGCCGTGACATTGATACCATCTGATCCCAGATCGATCTTGGCGCCTGCCTCGAACCAACCGGAAAATACGATTTTCTTCGCCCGCGCTGTGATATCAACAAAACCACCGCATCCCGCTGTCAGGTAAGGTTTTTTGCCTAGCTTGGAGACGTTCACATTGCCTTCGACATCCACCTCGAGGAACGACAGGAAAGACATATCGAACCCACCGCCCTGAAAGTAGATGAACTGTTGTGGCGACGGTACGTAGGCATGGGCATTGGACGCGCATCCAAACGCAAATCCAGTCAGGGGCACACCACCCACGGCACCTTGCTCAATGGCCCAGGTCACTGCCTGCGGGTGGCCCTCTTCCAGTAGAATACGCGGGACCATTGCGCTGATCCCAAAGCCCAGATTCGCGCTCATCCCCTTGCGCAACTCCAAAGCGGCCCGGCGCGCGATGACCTTCTCGACACCGTGTTCTGCTAGAGAAAAACTATCCCAGGGACGCATGACCTGTCCTGATATCGCCGGATCATAGGGTGTCTCAGTGGTCTGTTTCTGAAGCGGGTCCTCAACAATCAGGTCAACCAGATGACCCGGGACACGCACATCATGGGGCCGCAGACTGCCCGCAGCAGTGACTCGCTGAACCTGTGCGATCACCAGCCCACCGTGGTTGCGCACGCAGATTGCCTGTTCCAACCCGCCCAGATACGCACCTTCATGTTCGTATGTCAGATTTCCGAATTCATCCGCCGTGGTGGCGCGCATAATACAAACGTTCGGAACGATGTTGGGAAAGTGTAACCAGGTCTGACCATCGAATTCTGCCCGGGCAACGATCGGTGCATCCGCACCGCGCGCATTCATCGCACAGCCTTCTCGGACCGGATCAACAAAGGTATCCAATCCGACTTGGGTTAACACGCCGGGCCGCTTTGCAGCAGCCTCGCGGTGCATATCGTACAGAATGCCCGAGGGAACGTTGTAGGCCGCCACCCGATCCTCGACGATCATCTTCCAGATTTCAGGCATCTCAAGGCTTGAAGGGCCCGAAGGGTACGATCCGGCGAAAACGCGGCTCAGCAGCCCGTCTTGGGCCAGATGCTCCATACCCTTTACCCCGTACATGTCCCCTGCCGCGATGGGGTGAAGTGTTGTGATGTTGCGCGGATGCCCTTCGGCCTGAAACCGCTGACCGATGGCTTCGAGCACCAGATCGGGGCATCCCAAAGCGGAAGATGACGACACCGTCACCACTGCATCGTCTGGGATTCGAGAAACAGCCTGGGATGCGGATACAAGCTTGGTCATCAGAACCCACCGTAATCGACATCAACCCGCTGGCCTGTCGCGGCAGCTTTACGCACGCAAAGTGCCACAGAAAGAGATTTTACCCCATCCGGGCCATCGGCGGCAGGCCGGCCCTGTCCTGTGGCGGCGGCAACAAACTCGGAAACGCCTTGAACATACAGGTCATGATCCGAGTACGAGATGTTTTCCTGACCGTCCTCGGTCACCAAGGTGATATCGCCAACCGGGCTTTGGGTCATAATGCCCTTTGCAAAAATCGATCCGTGCGTTCCGTGCACCTCCAAACCTGATCCGGCAAAAGGGTGCGTAAAGCTCTCATGTGTCATGACCATCGCACCGGAGGGCATGGTCCAGACAGACATGCAAGAATCCTCGACCCCCTGCCCCATGCCCGAGCTAGCCATCTGAGCCACGACAGAGGCTGGGTCCTCCTGCAGCAGAAAGCGCGTAACATCTGCGTCATGCACCACAATGTCAGGAATCACGCCGCCCCCGGCACCTGCATCGTTTATCCGCCACCCTTGTAGATTGCCTGGTAAGTGAACGGCATGATGAATGCGCAACGACAGTACCTGCCCCACGCGCCCTGCAGCAATCAGATCACGAATCGCGCGATGGCTGCCCGAACAGCGCAGGTGGTGATTGGTGCCAAAGACGGCATCCGCCGCCTCGGCCGCGCGCACCATCTCGATTGCCTCTTCCTGGGTCATCCCCAATGGCTTTTCGCACAACACGTGTTTGCCTGCCGAAATGGCGGCCATGGCCTGCGCATGATGCTTTTCGTTGGTGGATGAAATGTAGACAGCCTTTACCTTGGAATCAGAAAGCGCTTCGGACAGGTTGGTCGTCGCGCACGCAATTCCATGATCATCGGCCCATACCTGAACCCGTTCAGGAGAGTTGCTAACGATCCAGGTCACATCGTGCCCCGGTTGTTGGCGTACTGCGTTCAGCATGTGTTGGGCAGCGATTGTACTTGCTCCAACAAAAACCCAGTCCATTTCAGATCCCCCAATTAGAACGTTCCAATTCACTACTGGAACGTTCCAAACTTAGCAACAAGAAAATTCAAATCACGTCTGATCGGGGTAGTATGGCCTAAACGAGCCAAAGAATTTTGGCTGCCAGAAACCATTGCAGAAAGCCATTTCAGCATCGGTTTGACTTTGTCCTGTGCTGGGTCGTACCCCGGATCAGGTCACAGTCTCAGTCGACGGGCGCCGTTCAGCCCGTACTGTTCAGCGCGCCCAACATTCCGGTTTCTTTGACCGCCTCCATCGCGACAAATGTGGATGTACTGGCGACATGCGGCAGGGAAGAGACCTTCTCGGCTAGCACAGCGCGATACTCTGACATCGAACCGGTGCGAATTTTCAATAGGTAGTCGAAATTCGAGGCGATCATATGCGCCTGTTCTATTTCAGCTACTTTTCGAACCGCCGCATTGAACTCAGCCAGCGCCTTTTCACGGGTGTCTGCCAAACGCACCTCGACAAAGGCAACGTGATCCAACCCAAGACGGATCGGGTCCAACATAGCGCGATAACCGGTGATGATACCATCGGCTTCCAACCGTTTCAGACGTGCCTGCGTGGGCGATTTGGACAGCCCAATCTTTCGGGCGAGATCCGCAACCGAAATACGTCCGTCTTCGGCAAGCACCTTAACGATAGAGCGGTCAAACCGATCCAACGTTGGAAAGTCTTTTTGCATCTCAGTCCCCTAAATATTCAGGCGATTAGACCACAATACAGCAAAACTCGGTCCGTTGTCCTGTCATTTAGCGAATATACTAACAAAAAGCCCGGAGAAACCATGTCACGTAACCTGCGTACCCGTATCGATACCCTGACCTATGCGGACCAGACCGCAATTCTTGATGCCCTGATCCACCAAGCGGCCCTTACGGACGCAGATCGCAGTGCAGTTTGCGATGCAGCCGCGCAGCTTGTTCGAGACATCCGATCGAACACATCACCCGGTATGATGGAGGTCTTTCTGGCCGAGTATGGCCTGTCTACAGACGAAGGCATCGCCTTGATGTGCCTTGCCGAAGCGCTGCTCCGCGTTCCCGATGCGGATACGATCGACGCGCTGATCGAAGATAAAATCGCGCCATCGGACTGGGGTAAACATCTGGGACAGTCCTCATCATCTTTAGTTAACGCATCAACTTGGGCGTTGATGCTGACGGGCAAAGTCCTGGATGAAGGCAAGGCATCGCCGGTCGGTACATTGCGGGGTGCGATCAAGCGTCTGGGCGAGCCGGTGATCCGAACCGCCGTGGGACGCGCCATGAAAGAGATGGGGCGCCAGTTTGTGCTGGGCGAAACGATCCAGTCCGCGATGAAACGGGCCAGCGGGATGGAGGAGAAAGGTTATACCTACTCCTATGATATGCTGGGCGAGGCTGCGCGGACAGACGCGGATGCGGCGCGGTATCATCTGTCATATTCCCGGGCCATCGCCGCGATTGCCGAAGCTTGCACACATGACGACATCCGTGCCAATCCCGGTATCTCGGTCAAGCTGTCGGCACTGCACCCAAGATACGAATTGGCCCAGGAAGAACGGGTGATGAAGGATTTGGTCCCGCGCCTGCGCTCTCTTGCACTGCTGGCGAAATCGGCCGGAATGGGCTTGAACGTTGACGCCGAAGAGGCTGATCGCCTGTCGCTGTCAATGCAGGTGATCGAAACGGTGATGGCCGAACCGGCGCTGGCCGGTTGGGATGGCTTTGGCATTGTTGTTCAGGCTTACGGCCCGCGGGCCGGGCTTGTTCTGGATACGCTTTACGAGATGGCCCAAAGACACGACCGCAAACTGATGGTCCGTCTGGTCAAAGGTGCCTATTGGGACACCGAAATCAAACGCGCGCAGGTCGAAGGTGTCGACGGCTTTCCGGTGTTTACCCACAAGGCTGCAACCGATGTGTCCTACATCGCCAACGCCCGTAAGCTTTTGGGTATGACCGACCGCATCTATCCTCAATTCGCCACGCACAATGCGCATACCGTCAGCGCGATCGTACACATGGCCGAGGATCAACAGTACGAATTCCAACGCCTGCATGGCATGGGTGAGACACTGCATCAGATTGTGAAGGACCAACAGGATACGCGCTGCCGCATTTACGCTCCGGTTGGCGCACACCGTGACCTGCTGGCCTATCTGGTCCGACGGCTGTTGGAAAACGGGGCAAATTCGTCCTTCGTCAATCAAATCGTAGACGAGAACGTGCCGCCAGAGGAGGTCGCTGCAGATCCCTTTAGCACCATTCAGACACCGCCTGCCCCTTTGCCGACCGGACCAGAATTGTTCCAGCCTGAACGACCAAACTCAAACGGCTTCGATCTGAATCACACCCCGACGCTTGACATGATCGACGCCGCGCGGGACCAGTTCCGAACCTCTGATTGGCATGCTCGACCGCTATTGTCAGACAAAGCCAAGCCGGGGTCAGATGAACCCATCGTCAACCCAGCCGATCCCCAAGACGTGCCCGGTACTGTTTCGCAGGCGAGCGCTGAAGATGTCGAGCTGGCGCTTGCGTCGGCAAGCCAATGGCGGGTTCAGGCCACCGAACGCGCCCGTATCCTGAACGCTGCTGCGGATCTGCACGAAACCCATTATGGTGAACTTTTTGCCCTTTTGGCACGTGAAGCGGGAAAATCCCTGCCCGATGCGGTTGCGGAACTGCGCGAAGCGGTCGATTTCCTACGCTACTATGCCGCCAATATCCCGGATTCCGATCCAGCTGGTACGTTCACTTGTATCAGCCCATGGAACTTCCCATTGGCCATCTTTTCCGGTCAGATCGCGGCAGCCTTGGCCACGGGCAATGCAGTTTTGGCAAAGCCTGCGCCACAAACACCTCTGATCGCACACCGTGCAGTTCAGCTTTTGCATGAGGCCGGAGTGCCCCGCGATGTGTTGCAACTGCTGCCGGGTGGCCCGGCTGTTGGCGCGGCATTGACCTCGGATGCGCGCGTGTCCGGTGTGGCCTTTACTGGATCAACCGTCACGGCGTTGAAGATCAGAACAGCAATGGCCGAGAACATGCGCCCCGGAACGCCGCTGATTGCGGAAACCGGTGGTCTTAACGCAATGATCGTCGACAGCACAGCCCTGCCCGAGCAGGCCGTTCAGTCCATCATCGAGAGCGCGTTTCAGTCGGCAGGTCAGCGATGCTCGGCGCTGCGCTGCCTGTATCTGCAGGAAGACATCGCCGAGGATGTACTGACGATGCTCAAAGGCGCGATGGACGCCTTGTCGGTTGGGAACCCATGGATGATCTCAACCGATTGCGGTCCGGTCATTGACGAACTGGCACGTCAGGGCATCGCGGATCATGTCGCACAGGCGCGCAGCGAGGGGCGGGTTCTCAAGGAACTTGACGCACCTAACAAAGGAATATTTGTTGCCCCCACATTGATCGAGGTCTCGGGTATCTCGGCCATGGAACGCGAGATCTTTGGTCCCGTCTTGCACGTTGCGCGCTTCAAAGCTCAGGAAATCGACAAGGTCATCGCCGATATCAACGCTACCGGCTACGGGCTGACCTTTGGCCTCCATACCCGGATTGATGACCGGGTGCAGCACGTCACCGAGGCGATCCACGCGGGCAACATCTATGTGAACCGCAACCAGATCGGAGCCATTGTCGGATCGCAACCGTTTGGTGGGGAAGGTCTTTCCGGCACCGGGCCGAAGGCGGGCGGACCCAATTATATGGCCCGGTTCTGTGCACCGGATCGCCAAGCTGCGACGGGTACTTGGGACGCCAAGGCAGATCTGCCCGCGCCGCAGGCGCAACCTGCCGCGGTCAAAACCCAATCTCTGCCAGGTCCAACCGGCGAGTCCAACCGCCTGAGCGAATACCCTCGCCCACCGTTGTTATGCATGGGTCCCGGAGAAACCGCGGCGCGCGCGCAAGCGGAATCTGTGATGAACCTTGGTGGGACTGCAATTCAAGCGACGGGCATGCTGGACCTGCATCGGTTGGAAGACCTGACCGAAATCTCAGGCGTCTTGTGGTGGGGCGATGATGAGACTGCACGTCAGATCGAGCTGTCTCTGGCCCGGCGGGATGGCCCTATCCTGCCCCTGATCCCGGGGAAGCCAGACCGGACGCGTGTACTGGGCGAACGTCATGTTTGCGTCGATACCACAGCAGCGGGTGGCAACGCCGCCTTGTTGGGTGGTGCGGCATAACCTTGCCTTGACGCTGGGCGCGGAAAAGCCCAGCGTCGCGCCATGTTTCCTATTCGCGACCATAACCCTTCGGGGCGTACCCCTTACGTCGTCTATGCCCTGATGGCGGCGAACATTCTGATCTTCCTCAGCTATGTCGGGATCATGAATGACGCGCCACTGATCAACAGGTTCTATTTCGATTACGCGATCATCCCGGCGCGGATCAGCGACGGGGTGGCCTTCGAGACCTTCGTGACGTCAATGTTCCTGCATGGAGGCTGGATGCATCTGGCGGGCAACATGCTGTTCCTGTGGATTTTTGGCGACAACCTCGAGGACGAAATGGGCCATGTCCTGTTTCTTGTCTTTTACCTCGTCGCAGGCATCGGAGCCGGTCTGATCCATGTGATCACCGCACCCGAGTCGGTTGTGCCGACAATAGGGGCCTCTGGCGCGATTGCTGGTGTCATGGGCGGCTATCTGCTGCTGTTCCCGAAGGCGCGTGTCGATATCTTGCTGATCCTGATCGTCTATTTTCGCGTGTTCACGATACCAGCCTTTGTGATGCTTGGCGTCTGGCTGGGCATGCAGTTTCTTGGCAGCCTATCCAGCAACCCGGACGAAGGCGGCGTCGCCTATTGGGCACATACCGGCGGGTTTGTCGTCGGGTTGCTTCTATGCGTTCCGCTGTGGCTTAAGCGAGGGGGCATGGCGTTTTGGAGTCAAACCCGCGGGCACCCACCACATCCAGAGGCAAAATACCCCTTGTCCCGCTCGAGAATTCCAAAGATTCCGCGCAAGTGACTATGGCCAGCCCAAGTAAGGAGCTTAGTCTCGGATCACTTTGGCGAACGTGTCAAAGATCGGTTCGTTCGCACAAATGACTTCACCGTCAGTCAGAATATCACCTTCGGGATTCAGAGGCTGCACAAAACCGCCCGCTTCTTTCACGATGATGATCCCTGCCGCAATATCCCATGCGTTCAACCGGCGTTCCCAAAACCCTTCGTAGCGACCGGCGGCGACATAGGCCATGTCGAGCGCGGCAGCACCCCAACGGCGGACACCGGCGCAAGCGGGCATCAGACGCGCGAGATCTTGCAGTGTAGCGGGCAGGTCTGAACGGCCGCCAAATGGCAACCCTGTCGAGAAGATGGACTCGATCATGCGATGCCGTCCAGACACGCGAATTCGCATGTCGTTCATCCAAGCGCCTTCACCTTTTTCGGCAAAGAACATCTCGTCCTTAGCGGCGTCGTAGATCACACCAGCGACGATATTGCCTTTGTGCTCAAGGGCAATTGAAACGGCCCAATGCGGCAAGCCATGCAGGAAGTTGGTCGTACCATCCAGGGGATCGACAATCCAGCGGCGGGTTGGATCTTCACCGTCGATCGACCCGCCCTCTTCGGCCAGCCAGCCGTAAGTCGGGCGCGCACCCAGAAGTTCTTCCTTGAGAATTGCTTCAGCAGCGATATCAGCCTTGGAGACAAAATCACCCGCGCCCTTCATCGACACCTGCAAGTTCTCGACTTCACGAAAATCCTTGACCAAAGAACGGCCCGCCTTGCGCGCGGCCTTGATCATGATGTTGAGATTTGCACTGCCAACCATTGTCCAAAGGCTCCTGTCCGGTCAAACCGCGCGTATACTGACGCTAGGCGCCCTTGCCAAGAGGAATGATGCGCATAGCTGCCCCGCAAGAAACGCCGCTACTGAGCCTGCAGCTTACGCGCCTCGTCACGCGCCAGTTTCACCAGCTCTTGCACAAAGGGTTTTTCCAAATCCTCGGAGCGAACGGCAGCATACAGGCGGCGGGTGATACCTTCTTTTGTCAGTGGCCGCGTAACATAGTCCGAGTTGTATTTGACCTCTCGTACGACCCAATCCGGCAGGACCGAAATCCCGCGATTGGATGCGACCAACAGCAGTATGACTGCCGTTAGTTCGACCTGTCGGATCGTTGCCGGTTCGACCCGTGCAGGGATTAGCAACTGGCTGAACACGTCCAGCCGTGTTCGTTCCACCGGATAGGTGATCAGGGTCTGGCCACGGAAGTCTTCGGCTTCGATGAATTCCTTTTGCGCCAACGGATGCGAAGAGGCTGCCACGAATACCGCGTTATAGTCGAACAGTTCGACAAACTCGACACCTGGCAAATCCTCGGGATCCGAGGATACAACCAGATCGACCTCTTCCTTTTGCAATGCAGGCAGTGCGTCGAAGGCCAAACCCGGACGAATGTCGACATCCACGTCACCCCAGGACTTTCGAAACGCCTCAAGCACCGGGAACAACCACTCAAAACAGGCATGGCATTCAATTGCGATATGCATTCGGCCAGTGCGGCCATCCCTGAGCGATGAAAACTCGTGCTGCGTGGCCTCAACCTGCGGCAAAATCTGCTCGGCAAGGCGCAACAGACGTAAGCCTGCAGCAGACAGTTTCATAGGTTTTGAGCGACGCAGAAACAACTCGACCCCGGCCTGATCTTCCAGGCCTTTGATCTGGTGGCTCAACGCTGACTGGGTGATATTCAGCTGATCTGCCGCCCGCGCAAGCCCACCACATTCATGGATCGCTTTAACTGTCCGCAAATGCCGAAATTCAATATGCATAATTTACTGCGCTCATGTTGTTCTTGAACAATATGAGTTTGTCTCACAATGCGTCACATGGCACAAGTGGCCTAATTGATCCAATGAGGCCGTTATGACCAAACCTGAAATTTCATTCGAGTTCTTCCCTCCAAAATCTCTGGAAGCGTCATTCCGCCTTTGGGACACCGTGCAAACGCTGGCCCCACTAGACCCGCGGTTCGTCTCGGTCACATACGGTGCTGGTGGCACGACCCGAGAGTTGACGCGGGATGCTGTTTCAACTCTGCACAAATCCTCGGGGCTGCCCGTGGCGGCGCATTTGACCTGTGTCGATGCCTCTCGGCAGGAGACATTGGACATCGCAGACACCTTCGCCCGCGCGGGTGTTCAGGACATCGTTGCGCTGAGAGGCGACCCCCCCAAAGGCCAAGACCGGTTCGAACCGCATCAGGAAGGGTTTGCCAACTCGGTCGAGTTGATTTCCGCGCTGGCTGAGACCGAGATGTTCTGCATTCGTGTCGGCGCCTATCCGGACACTCACCCCGAGGCCCAAAGCGTCAGTGCCGGGATTGACTGGCTCAAGGCCAAACTGGACGCTGGGGCCGACGAAGCTCTGACCCAGTTCTTTTTTGAGGCCGAAACCTTTTTCCGCTTTCGGGATGCCTGTGCCAAGGCTGGTATCGACAAGCCGATCGTTCCGGGAATATTGCCGATCGAGAACTGGAAAGGCGCACGTAAATTCGCCCAGCGCTGTGGTGCCCACATTCCGAACTGGCTGGACCAGGCATTCGACAAGGCTGTCCGCGATGATCGTGAGGACCTGCTGGCGACCGCCCTGTGTACGGAACTGTGCTCGGACCTAATCGACGGCGGCGTGGACAAGCTGCATTTCTACACGCTCAATCGTCCGGAACTGACGCGCGACGTCTGCTTTGCGTTGGGCATCACGCCCAAAACGGAATTGCAAAACGTCGCTTGATTCCCACGCCCGCCTGCAAAACGCCCGGGTCACTAAATGGCCCGGGTGTTTTTGCGACCATATTTGTGTGATCCATTTCACAGCTCAGCGTTTCGCCGAATTCCAAAGACGGAACAATCCGGTCGTCGCATCTAAATTGTAGCGGCAACTACCCTCGAAACTCTGGAAAAATTGACAAAAATGTGGCGCTGCTCACACTGAGGATGTGTAGTTGTTTTTAGTTTAATGAGTGATTTGAGTATGGAGCCTGTAGATAAGATCAACGCGCGCACTGACGCGCTGGCGGACTTGGGGCTGGCCGCAAATGCCAGCCCGGATGACATTCGAAACGCATGGCGGCAGATTGCCTTCCATGCCCATCCAGACCACACGGGCGGTGATTGTGCCGACTTTTCGCGCGCTAAAGTTGCCTATGACTTTCTGCGCAACCAGGGGCTCACCGTCAAAGGTGCCGCGAATTCAGCAGCGCGACGGCCCCGGCGCCCGCGTCTAAAAAAGCGCATGATCGAATTGGCCCAGCAAGACATCACGTCTTGCCGGGCACTGCTGAACCCAGAACAGGCGCTCTCACACGACTCAGGGTTACGTGAGACCGTGCCAGACAGAGAACACTTCAAGGCATCGGATCACGTCCCGGAAGCCATAGGATGCTATGGGCGCAATCTGACCTATTTCGTAACCACTTCGGTATGTGAAGGTGCAAACCGCGTGGCTTTGCCAACAAGTGTTCTAACCAACAACCGGCATATGGAAACGGAAGTGCTAAGCTTTCAATCAAAAGACATAGGCGCTGGTGAAGTCGTCGTTCCCGACACCATCTGCGAAAGCAAATTTCCAGGCGCCAAAAGTGTTCGGATCAGGTTTGAAGCCAATCAAGACATGCGTGACGAATTCTGGTTGGCCAGTTAGGTCGCAAAGAAAAACCCGGCTCGTGAGGAGCCGGGCTTGCTTATTACATATTACAAACTTTTAGTTTGTGACGGGACCTTCCGAAGTGAACTTGGGAATAACGCTGGACGACGCATCCGCAGGCTCGATGCCGGGCCAATTGCCTTCGGCCAGGTTGATATTGCCAGGGACGTCTTCTTCCCAGAAACCGACAACAACATCAGTGATGTTGAGGTACAGCTTGTCATCAACGATACGCCACAGGTTCGGGTTCGCCGGAACTTTGCCGCCGCGCGACACGCCATAGGCGCAGTGGCCATCATATTGCGGCGCATAGTAGGCAGGGTTCTCCAGAAACGTATCGCGGTTTTCTTCCGAGGCAAAAGCCCAGGTAGCGCCGTTATAGTCTGCGGTGATGTCAGCTTGCCCACGCACAGGTTCAGGCTGAGACTGGCCAACGGCAACCTGATCCAGGCTGCGGTAGGCAACCACGTCGTAGCCAGAAACGGCAAATCCAGTTCCATCAACATATTGCGGACCGGCAAAAGCCGGAACGGCAAGGGCAATGGCCGCTGCGATTGAAAGGGCAAAACGTTTCATAAGGACAATCCTTTTCATGTCATCTGCATCAGGGGTGCCGTGTTGGCGCGATCACGGAGACAATAAGCGATTCTTCCCAACTTCGTAGTCATGCTCGCGCCGCTGTGACCACGGACGAAAAAACGTGAGAAGTTGCCCGCTAATTATTACAGGTTATGTCCCATGTTCGGGGTTGGAACATGAAAGTTGCAACATTAGCTGTAGATGCGTCGGGATCGCGGCCCCGAAAATGTCAAGAAAGGCAAAAGATGAGCGACCAATCCACTTACACTCCTCCAAGCGTCTGGACCTGGGACAGCGAAAGCGGCGGACAATTCGCCAACATAAACCGGCCAATCGCCGGAGCCACCCATGACAAAGACTTGTCCGTTGGGCGCCATCCTCTGCAATTGTATTCTCTGGCGACGCCCAATGGTGTCAAAGTGACCATCATGCTCGAAGAGTTGTTGGCACTCGGCCATGAAGGTGCCGAGTACAATGCCTGGCTGATCAATATCGGCGAGGGGGATCAGTTCGGTTCAGGTTTTGTCGACGCCAACCCGAATTCCAAGATCCCGGCGCTTTGGGATCGGTCAGGCGAAGAACCCCTGCGCGTGTTTGAAAGCGCGTCGATCCTATTTCATTTGGCTGAAAAATTTGACGAATTCCTTCCCAAGTCCGGCCCCGGACGCACCGAGGTCATGAACTGGGTATTCTGGCAAATGGGCAGCGCGCCGTATCTGGGTGGTGGGTTTGGGCATTTCTATGCTTATGCGCCTGAGAAGTGGGAGTACCCAATCAACCGGTTTGCAATGGAAGCTAAGCGCCAACTGGATGTTCTGGACCGGGAACTGGCCGACAAGACCTATATCGCAGGCGAGGACTACACGATTGCCGATATGGCGATCTGGCCGTGGTACGGCCAATTGGTGCTGGGACGTCTTTACAGCGCGGCTGAGTTTCTCGATGTGAACTCCTACAAAAACGTCATGCGATGGGCCAAACTGATTGATGATCGCCCTGCCGTAAAACGCGGCCGAATGGTCAATCGCCCCTTTGGCGAGCCGCATACGCAGCTTCACGAGCGTCACGAAGCCAGTGATTTCGAAACGCGCACCCAGGACAAGCTGGAAGCCAGCGTCGAGTAATATCACGCACACCTCATTACGCAGCGCGCAGGTGCTGCGTGATGTGCTGACCTACAGCTTGGTTACTTCAGGATCGGCGGTTTGTCGGGGTTGCTACCTGGGACCTGTCGCACCGGGTTAACCACTTCCGGCTGCGGTAGATCAAATCTTAAGCCCGTTTTTGCCAGCAGTGCCGCCGCCGCGTCTTCGGGTGCAAAAAACCCGACATCCATTGCGCCCGCTTCTATTCCTGAAAATGTCAGTGCTTCGGAGGCAGCCTTGGCCAGCGCGGTTTCAGCGCCTTCAATTGCGCCAACAAATCCCAGAAGATGTCCCATGACCCCTTCATCGGATTTCGTTGCCACCAAAAAAGCGGCCTGTGCAAACCCTCCGGCCGTCGCCAACTTGGCGTCCAGCGCAGTCAACAAGTTGCCCGGCAGTCCGGACGGCGGCAAAAACTCTGCCAGTTTTTCCTGCACTTCCTCAGGGGCGTGCTGCAACGTTGTTGCCAACCAGACCAGCGCCTCTGCCGGGATCAACATTGAAGAGGAAGCGGTTTCGAGGTTTAGCCCCATGCCGATCCCCTGCCCTGCCAGCATTGACGATAACACCCGGCCAGACAACGCCACATAGGGTACGGGACGACCCGCGAATTGCGCCAATCGTTCCTCGCGGTCAAAAGCCAGCACGAAACGCCCATCCGCAACATCAAACACTTCGGGCGAGATGTTTTCGTCCCGCGCTTCTTCGGTCAGCATCAGGAACAGCTCGCTATCCGACAACCGTTCAAAGAACTTCAGCCTGCTGGCATCATCCTGCGGGGCAGCCTGCATCGCGGCATGGGCGGCGTCCAACGCCGTGGTCTTAGTCATTCAACACCTCTTGAACCCTAGCGCGCAAGACCGGCAGCAGATCAGCCTCGAACCATGGGTTTTTTTTCAGCCATGCCGTATTGCGCCACGACGGATGAGGCAAGGCAAAGACCTGCGGCGCATGGTCCTGCCAATTTCGAACCGTTTCAGTCACCGAACTGCGCACGCCGAGATGGTATTTATGCGCATGCCCTCCGACCAGCACGGTCAAGGGAACCTGTCCCAACGCCCGCATCACCCGATCATGCCAGGTAGAGCCACAAATGGCAGGCGGCGGCAAATCCGCCTTCCGCGCGTCATAGCCTGGGAAACAGAACGCCATCGGCACGATGGAAACACGCGCCCGGTCATAAAATACTGTCTGATCTATCCCCAACCAGTCGCGCAAACGGTCCCCTGACGGATCAGTGAAAGGTAGCCCCGATTCATGAACGCGGGCGCCGGGTGCCTGACCGGCAATCAGAATAGGAGTTCCCGGCTGAAACCACACGACCGGGCGCGGCTCATGCGCTGTTTCCGTTTGCGCAAATGTTTCAGCGCAAATCCGGCATGCGTTGATTTCGTCTGCCAAGCTTTTCATTTGACTGCAAAGCGTCCCCAGCTGGATTCTATGCACATCCGCACAAAAGATTTTGTCGTCCGAACATGATCTAATGCTCCGACCTAAGCAGCAACCAAACATCACGTGATCCCGGCCACTGTTGGTATGCATTGATCATTTGTTTCATAATTCGACATAATGTAGCCAACATGAGACACTAGGAAACACGTTTCATCGCCACCCTACAAGAGCGACAAACAAACGGAATGAGCAGCAGGCCGCTAATGCTAGAATTCGAAAATGTCAGCAAATCCTTCTGGACCGGGACAAGCCGCAAGGTGATCCTGGATCAGGTCTCATTCCGGATTGAACTCGGGAAATCTATTGGCATTCTGGCCCCAAACGGGACTGGAAAAACCACTCTAATCAATATGATGGCTGGCTTGGAAAAGCCAGATGAAGGAGTGATACGGCGTGAGTGCAGGGTTTCTTTCCCGATGGGTTTCACGGGCGGCGTGTCCGGCAAGATGTCTGCACTCGAAAACGCACGATACATCGCCAAGATCTACGGAATGGACCCCGATTACGTCGAAGCATATTGCAGTTGGCTGTGCGGTCTAGGAGAGTACTTCAACCAACCGCTTGCGACCTATTCTTCGGGAATGCGCGCAAGGTTTACGTTTTCCCTGATGCTGGCACTGGATTTCGACATGTACCTGATTGACGAGGGGATGCCATCAACGACCGACGTTGAGTTCAACAAAAAAGCAGGTGCGATTTTGCAGGAAAGACTGCGTACGACGACCATCGTGATTGTGTCGCACAGCCCATCGATCCTTGAGAAATTTGCGCAGCAAGCCGCCGTTCTGCTGGACGGGCAGCTTTACGTGTTTGAAACCTTGGAAGAGGCAAAGCAGTTATATGACTACGAAACCCAAGGTTAAGAAATACAACTGGCGCCGTAAACGTCAGGGCGAGGGTACGGCCGATGCGCGGTCGGATGCGATTTCGCGCATCCGCAACGCAACGCAATCCCCCGCCGCCGTGAACGAACCGCAACCCGGAACAGAGCTGGACGAAATCAAGCGCGAAGGTTTGACGGGCCGTCAACTGCGCATCGCGCGACGACTGGCCCTGAAAAACGGGTTGGCCGCGACATCAGACTATGACGCTGTACGTTTGTTGCGCAAAAAGGGCATTGATCCGTTCGAGCGCACAAATCTGCTTGATCTGGCATCCGTGTCAAAACCCAATGACGACAAGAAGGCCAAACCGAAAGACAAGATCCAAATTCAATTGCCGCAGACGGTTCGTGAAGGACCTCAAAACCTGCCGGGTCCGGAACTGAGCCCGTCTGAGCGCCGCAACTTTGAAATCGGTGAAATTCAAAAAGACATCGCGCGGCGGCGGCGGCGCAAACTGTTCGCGCTTTTTGCACGGTTGGCAGCTTTCGTAATCTTACCGACATTTGTCGTTGGCTACTATTTCTACCGTGTAGCGACGCCCATGTACGCCAGTGACTCGTCTTTTTCGATACTGCAGGCCGATGGCGCGGCGGGCTCGATCGGCGGTTTGCTGTCCGGCACACAATTTGCAACGGCGCAGGATTCCATATCGGTTCAGGATTTCCTGGAATCCAAAGAGGCCATGCTGCTGCTGGATCGTGACGCTGGTTTTGCCGATGTCTTTAAGCAGGACTGGATCGACCCAATCCAGAGATTGGAGGCCAATGCGACACTGGAAGACGCGTATAAGCTTTACACTCGCATGATTACGATCGGCTACGATCCAACGGACGGGATTATCCGAATGGAAGTCGCGGCGCCCGACGCGCAGACATCCACCGAGTTTTCTGAGCGTCTGATCTCTTACGCCGAGGATCGGGTGAATACACTGTCGGGGAAAAAACGCGAAGACCAGATGCGCGAAGCCCGTCAGAGTTTTGAGGCGGCACAAGAATCACGCAGGTTGGCGCAAGAAGACTTGATCGAGCTGCAACTTCAGGGCGCCGTTCTGGACCCGGAAAACGTAATCGCCGGATTGCGTGGCCGTATCAACGAGCTTGAAATCCTCCTGCAAGACAAAGAACTTGAGTTAGCCGCTTTGCTCGACAATTTACGGCCCAACAAGGCCAAGGTCGACGGGGTCAGCGCCGACATTACCCGGTTGGAGAAAGTGCTTGAAGAATTGAACGCAGAGATGTTGGACGCCTCTGCCGGCGAAAACTCGCTGGCGCGATTGAGTGTTCGAATCCAGATGGCTCAGGCTGATCTGGTGGCACGGGATATGATGCTGCAAACGGCAATGCAGCAAATGGAAGCCACCCGAACAGAAGCGAACCGGAAGGTGCGTTATCTGACGGTGTCGGTAAACCCCGTCCCAAGCCAGGAACCCAGTTATCCGCGCAAGTTCGAAAATACGATTTTGGCTTTCCTGTTGTTTGCTGGTATCTACCTGATGATCTCGCTTACCGCGTCGGTCCTTCGTGAACAGGTATCCTCGTAAGACAAATGAAACATGTAAAAATATCCGACCTGACGGTCGGCAACGATCTTCCGCTGACCATCATCGCCGGCCCCTGCCAGCTTGAGACAGCAGACCACGCCCAAATGATTGCGGGCAAAATGAAAGAAGCCTGTGATGCTGCCGGGGCGCGGTATATATTCAAAGCCTCCTACGACAAGGCCAACCGCACGTCGCTGTCTGGCAAACGCGGCATGGGGATCGACGGTGGGCTTAAGGTTCTGGACGATATCCGCAAAGCAATGGGCATCCCTGTGCTGACCGATGTCCATACCGAAGCACAATGCGCCATCGCGGCCGAGGCGGTCGACGTTCTGCAAATCCCTGCCTTTCTGTGCCGTCAGACCGATATGCTTCTGGCAGCTGGTCATTCCGGTGCCGTGATCAATGTCAAGAAAGGGCAGTTTCTGGCGCCTTGGGAGATGCCAAATATCGTTGCCAAAATTGAGAGCACGGGAAATCAGAACATCCTGCTGACCGAACGTGGCTCCTCGTTTGGGTACAATACCTTGGTTGCCGATATGCGGTCCCTGCCCCAAATGGCTCAAACAGGGTATCCGGTCGTGATGGATGCAACACATTCCGTACAACAACCCGGTGGCATGGGCGGATCTTCGGGTGGGCAGCGCGAATTCGCTCCTGTGATGGCGCGGGCGGCCGTTGCAGTCGGCACGGCAGCTGTCTTTATGGAGACGCACCAAGACCCGGATAACGCGCCCTGCGATGGACCGAACATGATTTATCTGGACCAAATGCCTCAACTTATTGACACATTGATGCGCTTTGATGCGCTGGCCAAAGCTAATCCTATTCAGATTTAACGATTGAGACTTGTCATGACCAAACCGATCCCCGAGGTGACACCAAACACCTGGAGCTTTCTGCGCGACGCGATGATCAAACCAACCGGATTCCGGGAGTACGACGCGCGTTGGAAGTATCCAGAAGAGATCAACCTGCCGGGCATGACCGCCCTTGGTGTGGGTCTTGGAACACAGATGCGCAGACGGGGCATTGAACCCATTATTGCAGTCGGCAACGACTACCGCGACTACTCACTGGCCATTAAGAACGCGCTGATCCTTGGGTTGATGCAGGCAGGAATCAAGGTGATGGACATCGGACCAGCGGTGAGCCCAATGGCGTATTTCGCGCAGTTTCATCTGGATGTGCCCGCAGTGGCCATGGTCACGGCCAGCCACAACCCCAACGGTTGGACTGGGGTGAAGATGGGCTTTGAGCGCCCCCTCACCCACGGCCCGGACGAGATGTCGGAACTGCGCGACATCGTCCTGAACGGTGAAGGTTCCGGCCACGCCGGCGGATCGTATGAATTCGTTGATGGCGTGAAAGAGGCATATATCGACGATTTGGTCGGCGATTTCAAAATGTCCCGCCCGCTCAAGGTTGTCTGTGCGACGGGTAATGGGACGGCCTCGGCCTTTGCCCCCGAGATATTCGAGCGGATCGGTGTTGAGATTGTTCCCAGCCACAACACCCTAGACTACACCTTCCCTCATTATAATCCAAACCCCGAAGCCATGGAGATGTTGCACGACATGGCTGATTCCGTGAAATCCAGTGGTGCCGATTTTGCGCTGGGGTTTGACGGGGACGGCGACCGCTGTGGCGTTGTGGATGATGAGGGCGAGGAAATCTTTGCCGACAAGGTCGGCGTCATCATGGCCCGCGATCTTGCCAAACTACACCCAGGGTCGACCTTTGTTGCGGATGTAAAATCCACTGGCCTGTTTGCGAGTGACCCCGAATTGCAGGCCCTTGGCGTAAAGGCTGATTATTGGAAAACCGGCCACAGCCATATGAAACGGCGGGTGAAGGAAATCGGCGCCCTCGCAGGATTCGAAAAATCCGGGCACTACTTTCTGGCCGAACCAATAGGGCGTGGTTACGACTGCGGGATGCGCGTGGCGGTCGAGATTTGCAAATTGATGGATCGCAACCCGGATCAAAGCATGTCCGATCTGCGCAAAGCGCTTCCCAAGACATGGTCCACCCCCACGATGTCGCCCTATGCTGCCGACACCGAGAAGTATGACATCCTTCAGCGGCTGGTCGACAAGCTGGTCGCCAAGGCCGACGCGGGTGACAGTTTCGCAGGTCGCGCGATCAAGGAAGTTGTTACAGTCAACGGGGCGCGGGTCATTCTGGACAATGGCAGCTGGGGTCTGGTGCGGGCATCGTCAAATACGCCAAATCTGGTTGTGGTTTGCGAAAGCAGCGAAAGCGAAGAAGAAATGCGGGCGATCTTTGCCGATATTGACGCGGTTATTAGAACCGAACCTGATGTCGGTGATTACGACCAGACGATCTGAGTTTCGGGGCGCTCAATGCGCCCCGACTCTGGTGCCAATGCGTTTCAATCGGCACCAAACAGTTTCAGCAGGCCTTTCTTCGCCTCCTCTTCAAGTTTGTTTTTGACCGCGTCTTCTATCTGATCGCTATCCGTGATTGTTGTGTTCAACTCATCGCCGACCTTGTCAAAAACCTTTTGCTTGGCGTCGTCTTCCAGTTCTTTCACCTTCACATCCGCCGCAGCCTCGATGACCTTGGTCAGGTCTGGCTTGATCGAAGGATCGCTCCATGGCCCTGCGATGCGAACCGGAACTGAAATCCCCGCGCCCGAGTTCGCGCGCAATGCAACCGGTGTGAACAAATAGTCGATGCTACGCGCACCCAGATCGACGATACCCTCACCATCAGCACGGAAGTTTTTCAGGATCATCAGCAAGTCGTTGTTGGTCAGCACACCGCTGTCCATGACGTAGCTGGCAGTCAAGCTGTTGAACACTGTTGTGCCGCCCGACCCGGTACCGCGCCCCATTAAACGGTCAAGATCAAATCCCGAGATCACGCCATTGCCGATCTCTACATTTCCCTTGCCACTGAGCGAGCGCATGATCTGGTCCTCAGTCTGGCCGACACCCAGAAATTCAAATGCGCCCGCGCCTGTTCCCGAAAGGCGTTCGATCCCGCCCAAAGTCGTCAGCGCTTGCTGAACATCGATCCCGCTGACCTGCAAGTTTCCCCCAACCGACAGCCCGTTGCGGTTATTGGCGACGACCTGACCGTTCAATTGACCGGAAAACAAAGTGGCCGGGTGCATTTGCAGCACCGCCCGCGACCGATCCAGACTCAGCGTGAGGTCACTGGGGCCAAGGGTCATGCCCGGTACCGCGATCGACTTGGCCGTAAGCCGAATCTTACCATTGGCCAAGGACAGCGCCGACGCATCAATCCGGTCTTTTGACCATCCTTCATCGACCGCAGGCGCCTGACCTGACCCTTGTCCAGAACCGCCTTCGCTTTCGGCAAAATTCGACAAATCAAGATTGCCGGCGTCCAGGCGCGCGGTGATCTGAGGTGGATCAGCGATCGTCATATCGGCTTCTCCGGTAAACATATTAGCATCCAGCTTCGCCACCATGTCGCGCAATGAAATACGTCCGTCTCGGGTATAGGTCATCTGGCCGGAAACATCTGCCGCTCGCCCCAGACCCAATGGAACTGCGACTCCGGATTGGCCAAACGCCGCCAGCATCTTTTCGGTGTCCTTTGTGATAACTTGAACTTTGCCGTCCATTTCACCGACAAGATTCACGCGCCCATCGAAACCAATTTCGCCACCCGGAGCTTTCAACGCCAAATCCAGTGGGGTCACGGTGCCGGATGCAAAGGCGGGCAAATCCGGGATCTTCAGATCGACCTGTACTGTACCTCCAGGCACGGCCATATCAGCCTCCATCACCATAGGTGCTGTGACGTCCGGCCAGCTGGCGGACAGATTGACCTGGGCAAAGTCCAGTGCAACCGCACCGTTCTCAACATAGACAAGGCGCGCGTTTGTCAGTTCGAGGCCGTCCAGAGTAACCGCACCGGGAGCTTCTGCCGTGGCAGAGCTTGCTGGGGTAGTCCCCGAAGACGTGGACTGTGCCGGAGCGCTGAGCTCCCAATTGCCGCGCCCATCAGACAGCTCAAGCCGCAGCACTGGATTGTTGGCGAAAACACGCTTAATCCGCAGGTCACCCTTGATCAAGGCCGCAGCGTCGACGCCAACGGAAAGGCTCTCGGCGCTCAACATGGGGTCTGGCCCGGCCCAGCTGGCATTGCCGAATGTCACCGGCCCAGTCTCCATTCCCAGAATGGGCCAGAAGGACAGGTTAACATCACCGGAAAGTGTCAATTCACGCCCGGTCTGGGCCCGAACCTGTTCAGACAGAATCGCGGCCAGCTTGTCGCCCGGCATCAAAAGCAATGCGCCGATGATCAGCCCAAACGCCACCACCAGAATAAACAGAATGCGTATCAGCCATTTCATTTTCTGCTCTCCGCCTTTTTGGCTTTCCTTCGTTACAATCATTCAAACGACGCACCGCATTTGCAAGGGGAAGCTTTCCCCACTATATGCCGCGCAATGACCACGAACCCACCAAACCTCCGCCCCGACCTGGCGCCAGCCGCCCGGATCACCGAGACGCCCCGCAGCAATCAACCGACAATCGGTATGGTTTCGCTGGGATGCCCAAAGGCTTTGGTCGATAGCGAACGTATCCTGACCCGGCTGCGCGCCGAAGGATATGGGATTTCGCCCGACTATGCGGGAGCCGATGCCGTGATTGTGAACACGTGCGGGTTCCTCGACAGCGCCAAGGCCGAGTCTCTGGACGCAATTGGCGAAGCTCTGGTTGAAAACGGCAAGGTCATTGTCACTGGGTGTTTGGGGGCCGAACCGGACTATATCCGCGCGCATCATCCGCGCATCATGGCCGTAACCGGGCCCCATCAATACGAACAGGTTCTGGATGCCGTGCATTCCGCCGTGCCAGCTGACCCAAACCCCTTTGTCGATTTGCTACCCGCCCGCAGCGTTCAGTTGACCCCACGCCACTACAGCTATCTCAAGATATCCGAGGGCTGTAACCACAAGTGCAAATTCTGCATCATTCCCGACATGCGCGGAAAACTGGCCAGCCGACCTGCTCACGCGGTGCTGCGCGAGGCAGAAAAGCTGGTCGACAATGGCGTGCGCGAACTATTGGTGATTTCCCAAGATACCTCGGCCTACGGTTTGGACCGCAAATACGATGTGAACCCATGGAAAGACCGCGAGGTTCGTAGCCATATTACTGACCTCGCCCGCGAGTTGGGGCAGCTTGATGCGTGGGTTCGACTGCACTACGTCTATCCCTACCCGCACGTCCGTGATCTGATCCCGCTGATGGCGGACGCAGGGTGCAACATATTGCCGTATCTGGACATCCCGTTCCAGCACGCCCACCCGGATGTCCTGAGGCGTATGGCCCGACCGGCCGCCGCCGCAAAGACCCTGGAAGAAGTTCAGGCGTGGCGGGACATTTGCCCCGACATCACCCTGCGTTCAACCTTCATCGTCGGATACCCGGGGGAAACCGATGATGAATTCCAGACGCTGCTGGATTGGATGGATGAGGCGCAATTGGATCGCGTCGGGTGTTTTCAGTATGAAAATGTCGAAGGCGCAAGATCCAACGATCTGCCGGATCACGTGCCCGCCGAGATCAAGCAAGACCGCTGGGAACGTTTTATGGAAAAAGCCCAGACAATTTCCGAAGCCAAACTTCAGGCGAAAGTAGGCCAGACCATAGATGTGATCGTGGATGAAGTCGACGATGAGGCAGCGACGTGCCGGACCAAAGCCGATGCACCAGAGATTGATGGGAACCTGTTCATTGATGACAGTTACGAAGACCTCAAACCCGGGGACATTGCGACGGTTGAGGTGGATGAAGCAGGGGAATACGACCTCTGGGGTCGTCTAAAGCCCTGAACTGCCTTTGAGCCTAATCTCGGGTCGGCGTAAATCCGCCCGTTGAACATCTAAGCATAAAAAAACCGCCCTGAAGGCGGCACGACGGTCAAAAGAATGCAGACGGCCCCAAATTGGGACCGTCTGCGAATAATTTACTGACCAACTGGGTTACAGACGGTTTGGCCTGCTTCGGTTGTCGCCAGATCATACCCGCCTGGGCAGCTGGGTGAGCCGGACTTGTCATAGCTGGGCTGGGTGTAAACCGGTGTCGGTTCTTCCTGCTGCGCGCACGCGGTCAGGATCAGGGCAAATGCGCCAACAGCAGCAAATTTGAGTTTCATGTCCATCAGTCCTCTATTACTTTTCTGATATTGCCCAATTTTTCGGGGCCGCAACCAGAATACGATCTGAACGACAATCTGGCAACAGAATCGATCACTTGGCCGTGATCGCTGGCGGAACCACGCTTGGACAGCGGCGATTGTCGCAGGAAAATGCGCGTCGCTGTCTTTTTTGCCGTGTTGCTTTAAACTGATTTGACGACATCAGCCGAAATCGGAGGAGCCGCATGTCTGAACCGCGAATCGTAGCCCAGAAATCACCATTCCCAGTCGAGGTGACCGAAGGGAAAAGTTATTTTTGGTGTGCATGCGGCCGGTCCAAGCGCCAACCGTTTTGTGATGGATCCCACAAGGGGACAGATTTGGAACCTGTGAAATACACAGCCGATGCCAGCAAAAAATTGTTCTTCTGCGGATGTAAGCAGACTTCAAAGCCACCGCTTTGCGACGGGTCCCATTCGGGCCTTTAACCCACCGTTCAAGGCATTCAGAGCACTTGCGTTGGCGCAAAAGTCGGGCACCGCTTCCGCCCATTCCTGTTGCGTCGCCATCCAAACCTCGCAGCGCCGACTGCTGGGGCACGTCCGACAACGCGTGATTAACTCAGCGTAGCCTTCAGGTGACAGCTGTCCATCGGCCAACGCCCCGGTCAACGAAATACCCACGCAACGGGCGGCGGATCGCGTAAGCCAGAAGTGCTTGTCAATGTCCCCGAGTAGATCTTGCGACATCAGATCCTCGTAACAGTTTGGCTTGCAACACTGCAAACCGCTCCCGGTTTAGACAATGCGCGGGGACCTTTGCATCAGAGCGGTGACGATCCAACCAATCCGGGCAGTCAGGCGCCCACGCACAACCGCGGCATAACTGGACCATGTCAGCCCAATTGTCTTGGCTCAGGTGCCCATGCTGATGGGCCGACACAATATCTGTTCCGGTTACCTGAGCCATTCGCAACACAAGCCGGAGATGGGTCATGATCTCCCCCAATCGCGACATTTAACCCTCTCCTGAGCTAAGGCATCAGCTTGTGAAGAAGATCCCTGTTGCGACAATACTCGGGCGTGTGGTTCAGAAAAGCCGTATCACTTATCGTGCTCTGGCAGTGCGCAGGGTTTGGGCATTCTGTGCACCGCACAACAGCGTCAGAGATTTGATCGATAGAAACGGAACCGCCAATGGCGGCCTCTTCCAGATCAACGTCGAGCATTTTTGCCATCTCGTCCACCAGTCCGGCGTGCAGTCGCAAGGTCTCTCGGCTGGGCATGCTGGGTCCTTTCCCTAAAGCGAATTGCCCAAAGAATACCGTCTGCCTAAACTGAAACCTTTGACACAGGTCAATGTGCGACATCGATCTGATCGAGATAGGTGCGTGTTGCGTCCTGCACCCTCCGAAACCGGTCTCCACCCAGCTTTTTGCCACCATACCAGCGGGTGACAATGATCAAATGGTTCTCAAGACCGGCCCGCTGCATCATTCGAAGGATCACCATCCCGGCACCGCCTTCCCCATCATCCGCTTTCAGTGCCCCGGTCGGCAGTGTCGCAGCCCAGGTATTATGCGTGGCTTTCGCAAAGGTTTTGTCTGATTTCAGCTCATTCAAAACGGCATCGATTTCGGCTCTGGACGCAACACGCGCGCCCGAGACCGCGTATTTCGATCCCCTATCCGTCAGGACCACCCCAAGCCTGACCAAGTCGGTCATTGCGTTAAGCCGAGTTTTTGGGATGTCTCAAGCACCCTCTGAACCCGTTGCGCATTGGGCGGGTGCGATCCAAGAAACCGATCGCCCGGGTCCGGAATGCGGTCAAAGAACTCAGCCCCAATCAAAGGGTTGTACCCCGCCTTATACGTAATAACCGTTCCCAGTTCGTCTGCTTCCAGCTCGAATTCCTTCACATAGGCTTGGACGCCAACCTTGGCGCCCAGCTTTTGCGCCTCTTCGATTTCTGCATCGCTTCCACCTCGCTGTCGTTCCTGATCACCGAACTTCGTTGCCGCGTCGCTGGCGTTTTTAGACTGCCGGGCAATGTGACCCAAAACATGGTGCGCCGCTTCGTGCCCCATGACAAAAGCCAACTCATCTTCGTTTTGTGCGGAACGGATCATTGAGCGTGTAAAAATGATCACGGGTTGGTTGTTTTCGTCCAAGGTTTGAAAGGCGTTAGCAGGCGCGCGCGGGTTCACGTCGACCATGATCCTGAAATCGCAATTCTGCTTTCGTGTCTCACGTAAACACTGCGTTCGTGCTTCGCTTCCGACTGCGCGGCTTACTTCGCGAAACGTCGCGGCTGTGATGGGCGTGCCAGACGTGGGTTGATCCCATTCTTCAGCCGGCACAACACGAAAAGTATCTGTTTCACAAGCCGCCAACAGCAGGAAAAACAGGAAGAGTATTACACGGTGCATTACATTTCCTTTGGGCGCGCCCGGCCGCTGGGCCAGCATAACGTTACCTATGCGGGGTCGCCACTCACAGATCAATGCACAACGGCTTGCATTGGGCGTCAACCGGCTGCACTCTGCCAATATGTTTTCGATTGAGCATGAATTCGACTCGACCGTCATTACTCTGGTGGACGAAGGCCCAAAGCCTTTGCAAGAGGATGTCGTGATCAACAGTTTCGCTGAGTGCGTAACTTTAGAGCAATTGGACCCGCGCACAGAGCAAGTCCATAAGATAACCCTATCGCCCGAACAGGTCCGCGATCTGGCTGCTGCGTTGGACCTGCCGGAGGGGGTTTACCAGATTCGGGAAACTCAACGTCACGAGTCATGAGAAATACCTTTTCAGGCGCGTTTAGCCTTGTTACTGCCGCGAGTCTCATCTGACATCCCAGCACTACGAAAGCGTGCTATCTCGACCAGGTTAATTTGCCCTGATGCTTCTGAAAAAAGAAGCAATGATTTGTGATAGGTCATCCGGGAACTGAAGACGGTTGCGAAAGCCTTATCTCAGGTAGATGTCGATTGCTTCCCGACACCCTTCTTGCCAGATCAAGGACAACCAGTTGGAAAACTCTTGCGTAAAGCGGTCGTCTAGCCCGGTTTCGCCATACAGGTTGGTCTGACCGACCCATGCCTGCGGATCATCCTTGGCGGCCAGAGCCGCTGCCTTCAACTCCGCCCACAACGGATCATTCGCTTCGATTTCTGTGCCGTCTTCACGAACGCCGGCGCACATCCGCGCCCAAAAAGCGGCTGCCAAAGCGAGTCCTGTAACAGACGAACCAGCTCCGAGCGCGTCTCGAAGGGAGGGAAGCAAAAATCCCGGATGGCGCGAGGACCCGTCAAAGGCGACGCGGCGGGTTGTGTCATAAATCGTAGAATTCGCAAATCGACGTTCAACTAGCTTAAGGTATTCGTCAGGTCTTGTTCCTGATACAGCCGCGACATGCGGTACGATTTCTTCAACTTGAACTTTCCGGAAAAATTCCAGCACACCGGCGTCTTGCATGCAATCAGATATCGTCGGGATGTTTAGAATTTCCCCGACATTGGCAAGAAGCTGGTGACCCCCATTCAGAATCCTCAACTTCATGGCCTCATAGACATGAACGTTGTTTGTCATCGTCACGCCGACATCTTCCCAAGCAGGTCGTCCTGCACAGAAATCGTCTTCAATCACCCATTGGCGAAAGTTTTCATGCGTAACCGGAGCAAGATCGTCGATACCCAACTCTCTGCACTGGGAGACAACCTGATCCGTGGTGGCCGGGACGATGCAATCCACCATAGAATTCGGGAAGGCCCCGTGCTGATCGATCCAGTTTGCCAGATCGGCGTCAGACAGGCGCGCCAAACCCACTACGCAGTTGCGCAGGATACTCCCATTACCCTGCAGATTATCGCAGCTCAATGCGGTAAAAGGGGCTACCCCGGCCGCCCTGCGTTTACGAAGAGCGGCAACGATTGCACCAAAGACAGTTCTTGGGTCGGACGGATTCTGTGCGTCATGTCGGATATCATCATCCTGCACATCAAACGCGCCGGTGTTGGGATCCAGAAAGTACCCGCCTTCTGTCACCGTCAAAGACACGATGCGGATCGCGGGATCAGACATTTGTCGGATCAAGGGCGCATTGCCTGCCTCAATTGGCAGGTAGTCCGTCATTGGACCGACCACTTCTGCAGAAACGCCTGATGGATCAAGCTCAATGAGTGTCGTAAGGTAGTCCTGCCGGCGGAGCTTTTCGCGCATAGCAGCGTCATAGCTACGTACACCTGCACCGATAATTGCCCAGTCATGAGCAGCCCCCCGCTGCATTAAGCGATGCAAATACCATGACTGATGCGCGCGATGGAAATTCCCTACTCCGATATGGACAATGCCAGGTTTCAAGTCGGACCGGTTATACGACGGGCGTGCGATGGATGCCGGCAGATCAGCAAGTCGATCACGCCGCAGCTGGACAGATGCATGTGCCAGAGATCCCATTAGCTCATCCAGTTTCCGCCATCGACATTGTATGTCTGTGCCACAATGTAATTTGCCTCATCAGATGCGAGAAACACCGCTATGCCCGTCAAATCTTCCGCGCGGCCCATGCGCCCGTATGGGACCGCCGCTGCGACTTCGCGCTTTTTCTCACCGGGCGCTTTACCTTCATGTTTTGCAAAGAACGCGTCCACGCCGTCCCAATGCTCACCATCCACAACGCCGGGTGCAATCGCATTCACGTTGATTCCATGAGAAATGAGGTTCAGACCTGCCGACTGCGTTAACGAGATGACAGCCGCTTTGCTTGCGCAATAGACAGCGACCAAGGGCTCTCCGCGGCGTCCGGCCTGCGAGGCCATATTGATGATCCGGCCTTTTACCTGGTGTTCAATCATATGCCGCGCGACGGCTTGCATCGTAAACAAAGTGCCCGCGACATTGATGTTAAAAACTCGGTCGTAGTCGGCGCGGTCGATTTCGACAAGTGGCGCGGCTGTAAAGATGGCCGCGTTATTTACCAAGATATCGATTGCGCCAAACTGTCTAGCGGTGTTCGCGATTGCGGCGTCAATGCTTTGCTTATCGGCGACATTCATTTCGACAGCCATCGCAGCCTCACCAATCTCGGCTGCAGCCTCGCGCGCGCGAACGACATCGACATCCGCAATGGCCACGCGCGCGCCTTCAGAAACGTAGGTCTTGGCAAACGCCAGCCCGATCCCTCGCGCGGCGCCAGTGATCAGCGCAGTCTTACCTGCCAACCGTGTCATTCGATCCGCAGCCCTTTCGCGTCAAATCGATGGATTACGTCTGAGCGCGGCGTCAGATGGATGCGATCCCCGTGCTTAAAGGCCACTTCGCCATCTGCCCTTACGGTGATCGTTTCGGCCAAACCAGTTTCATGCACGTGAAAGAATGTATCTGAACCCAGATGCTCGGACACGCTGACCTTTCCAGACCAGGGACCTTCGCTGTCGGACACCGCAATATGCTCAGGACGCACTCCTATCGTATGAGCGCCATGCTTCGCAGCCTCTTCCCCTTCGATGAAGTTCATCTTGGGTGAGCCGATGAACCCCGCGACGAATAGGTTACGCGGCGCACGGTACAGGTCCAGCGGACTGCCAACTTGTTCGATCACACCTGCATGCAGAACCACGATCTTGTCGGCCATTGTCATCGCTTCGACCTGATCATGGGTCACGTAGATCATCGTGGTGGCCAGACGCTCGTGCAGTTCGCTGATTTCCAGCCGCATACCGACACGTAAGGCTGCATCCAGGTTCGACAGAGGCTCGTCGAACAGAAAGGCCGCTGGCTCGCGGACAATCGCGCGTCCGATCGCAACACGCTGGCGCTGCCCCCCGGACAGTTGCCCGGGGCGACGATCCAGATAGTCGGTCAGGTTCAGAACACTTGCGGCGCCGTCTACACGACGATCGATCTCGGCCTGCTCCAACTTGGCCATGCGCAGGGGGAAGGCGATGTTCTTGCGTACGGTCATATGCGGATACAATGCGTAGGACTGGAACACCATGGCGAGGCCACGCTTCGCGGGTGGCACATCTGTAGCATCCGTCCCATCGATCTCCATCGAACCTGAGGTCATGTCCTCAAGCCCCGCGATCAGACGTAGCAATGTGGACTTGCCACAGCCAGAAGGGCCGACGAAGACCGTAAACTCGCCATCTTCGATGGTTAGATCCAGCGGTGGAATGACCTGTACGTCGCCGAAGCTTTTGGTCACGGACTTGAGTTGAATACGTCCCATGTGTCGTGTTCCTTATTTCACAGCGCCGAAGGTCAGGCCTCGGACAAGTTGTTTCTGGCTAAACCAGCCAAGGATCAGGATTGGTGCAATCGCCATCGTCGAGGCCGCGCTAAGCTTGGCAAAGAACAGACCTTCGGGGCTGGAATAGCTGGCGATAAAAGCTGTAAGGGGTGCCGCATTGACAGCCGTCAGATTGAGCGTCCAGAACGCCTCGTTCCAAGCAAGGATGAAGTTCAACAAAACCGTCGAGGCAATGCCGGGAATGGCCATGGGTGTCAGGACGTAGAGGATCTCCTCTTTCAATGTCGCCCCGTCCATCCGTGCAGCTTCCAGAATTTCACCAGGAATTTCACGGAAGTAGGTGTAAAGCATCCAGACGATGATCGGCAGGTTGATGAGCATCAGCACAACCACGAGCCCCGCGCGGCTGTCCAGCAGCCCCAACCGGATGAACAGCAGATAGATCGGGTAGAGCACGCCCACCGCAGGTAGCATCTTAGTGGACAGCATCCACAGCAGGATGTCCTTAGTGCGTTTGGAAGGCACGAAAGCCATTGCCCACGCAGCGGGCACGGCGATGATCACACCTAGGATCGTCGAACCGCCTGCGATGATTACCGAGTTCCAAAGGAACCGCATATAGTCAGAGCGTTCCTGCACTATGGCGTAGTTTTCGAGCGTCCAGTCGAAGTTCAAGAAGATCGGTGGGCTGGCAATTGCCTGCGCCTCAGTCTTGAAACTGGTCAGTATGGTCCAGAGGATTGGGAAGAAGATCAGTAGACCGACAATCCAGGCTAAGGCTGTGTTAAAGGTCTTGCGTTGTGTCGTGACGGTGCGGGCCATGGTTTTGTCTCCTCACGCGTCCAGGTTCTTGCCGACGATGCGCATCAGGAAGATCGCAACGATGTTGGCTAAGATGATTGCGTAGACACCTCCGGCTGATCCAAGACCAACGTTCTGGCTTTCCAAAACACGTTGGAAGATCAGGTAGGTGAGTGTGCGGGTGCCGAAAGCGCCGCCGGTGGTCACGAAAATTTCGGCGAAGATCGACAGTAGGAAGATCGTCTGGATCAAGATCACAATCGTGATGGCGCGACCGAGATGCGGCAGAATGATGTGATAGAAGCGCTTTAGCGGTGGTGCACCGTCCATCTCAGCAGCTTCAAGCTGTTCGCTATCCAGGGATTGGATTGCAGTTAGCAGGATCAGCGTCGCGAAAGGCAACCATTGCCACGATACGATCATCACGATTGAGGGCATGGAAGCTTCGGACAGCCATGAAATGGGTTCCGCCCCGAAAAAGCGCCAGAGATGGGCAAACAACCCGTTCACAGGGTCCATGAACATGTTCTTCCAGACCAAGGCTGAGACAGTCGGCATGACAAAGAACGGCGCAATAACAAGGATACGGACAACGCCCTGTCCCCACATGGGTTGATCCAGCAGCATCGCCAGAAGAATGCCCAGGACGACCGTAATCGCCAGCACGCCGCCAACGATCACCAATGTCGCTTGAACCGCGGGCCAGAAGGAACTGGAGGATACGAACCGAACGTAGTTGTCGAAACCAACCCAGCCCAGATCACCACCGCGAAGCGGCAGGTATTTCTTGAAGGAAAAGTACAGTGTCATCGTCAGCGGCACGAGCATCCAGCCAAGCAGCAGGACCACTGCGGGTGCCATCATCAGGCGAGCAACGGATCGGGAATGTTGAGTAGCCATGACGCAAGACCTCTCTGTTCAGGCGCGTGTCAGCCTGCGAGAAAAACGCGAGTTGTGGAAGTAGTGTGTTGGGAGCGGGTGAGCAGAGAGCTGCCCACCCGCCTGGGAGAAAGCCTCAGTACCCTGCGGCTTCCATTTCTTCGGAGGTGAAGGCCTGCGCTTTGGCAAGTGCTTCTTCTACCGTCTGTTGTCCGGCATAAACTGCCGAGAACTCTTGGCTTACCTGTGTTGCGATGCCCGCAAACTCAGGGATCGCAGCGAACTGAATACCAACGTAAGGCACTGGCTTTACAGTCGGATTGTTCGGATCAGCTGACAGGATCGATTCCAACGTCATCTTGGCGAACGGAACGGCCTGATAATCCGGATTCTCGTACAGCGAGGTACGTGCGCCCGGAGGCACGTTGGCCCAGCCTTCGTTTTCGGCCACCAGCTCGATGTAGTCTTTCGAAGTAGCCCACTCGATAAACTGTTTGGCCGAGTCTGCCTGCTCCGTACCAGCCGGAATTGCCAGAGCCCACGCCCACAACCAATTCGAACGCTTGCCGAGCCCGGTGTCAGGTGCAAGTGCAAAACCCACGCTATCCGCGACTGTCGAGTCAGTCGGATTGGTCACGAAAGATGCCGCAACTGTTGCGTCGATCCACATGCCGCATTTGCCCTGCTGGAACAACGACAGGTTTTCGTTAAATCCGTTAGTGGCGTAACCTGCAGGGCCGGATTCGTTCATCATACCCACGTAGAAGTTCAGCGTGTCGGCCCATTCGGGCTGATCGAACTGCGGCTTCCAATCTTCATCAAACCAGCGCGCACCAAAGGAATTGGACATCGCAGTTATGAAGGCACCGCCCTCACCCCAACCGGCCTTACCGCGTAGGCAGATGCCGTTGATGTCAGCGTCGCGATCGGTCATCGCCGCAGCAGCTTCGCGGATGAATTCCCAAGTTGGAGCATCCGGCATTTCCATACCCGCTTTTTCCATCAGGTCGGTGCGGTACATGATCATCGAGCTTTCGCCGTAGAACGGAGCCGCGTACAGCGTTCCCTCATGGCTTAGACCGCCTGACATGGCTGGCAGGATGTCACCCACATCGTATTCTGCCGACAGGCCATCCAGCGGCACCAGCCAACCATTCGCGCCCCAGATCGGCGTCTCGTACATGCCGATGGTCATGATATCGAACTGACCACCCTTGGTGGTAATATCGGTGGTTACGCGCTGACGCAGCACGTTTTCTTCCAGTGTCACCCATTCGACGTCGATACCGGTCGCTTCGGTGAAATTGTCTGTGTAGCCCTGCATCCGGATCATGTCGCCGTTGTTCACGGTCGCTATTGTTAAGGTATCCGCATGAGCTGCTGCCGTCGCGACGAGTGTCATTGCAGTCGCCGCACGAAGTGCGTTTCTCAAATACATCCCTGTCCTCCCTGAGCTTGGATGTCGTACAGCAATCGTAGTTGAGAAGTTGCCGCGCCGTCAATAAAAACTTTACGCGCGTTAAATTTTTTCTATGCAGACTCCCGTAAAACCAGCCGTGCAGGAAACAAGGTTTCTGTCCGATTTCCAAGTTTCCCTCCGTTTTCAATGAGTTCAAAGAGGGTTTCCACACTGCGACCGGCCACATTGTCATAGTCATGTGCAGCGGTTGTCAGCGACGGGCAGGTGAATCGCGAGAAGGGATGGTTATCGTTTGATGCCACCCGCAACGCGCAATCTTCACGGCGGCCCACCCGAATCCCCATCTCATAGCAAGCCGAAAGAAAGCCAATCGCCAGACGATCATTGCTGCACAGAACCGAGTTTGTTTTCAGCTCCTGACGACCCAGAACCTTGGCCGCTCCTTTGCGCCCGATCTCTTCAAAGGCCCAACCTTCGCCATCGATCTTGATCACATGCGGCTCGAACCCAAGCTGCTCCATCACCTCAATGTATGCCTTGCGCCGCTTATTGGCGTTCGGGTTTGCAGGGGTGCGCATTTCGAAGAAAGAGGGTGGTTCGCCCGTTCGGGTCATGTATTCGACCGTTTGCGATACAAAACTGAAGTTGTCAGACCCAATGAAGGCCGCGCCAAGCCCTTCAAGATTGCTGTCAAACAAGACCGTAGGAACGTTTTCGCAAAATTTCTCAATCGCTGAGCGGTCCGATGCCCTGCCTAAGGGCGCAAGCAGTACGCCTGCGGGTTTCAATGATCGCAAGCTGTCCAGAATTTCATTTTCGAGTTTGTGTTCGCCATGCGAGCTGAAAAGTGAGGGGCGATAGCCCGCCGCGATACAGCTTTGCTCAAGGTACCGCGCGATTTCTGCAAAGAACGGGTCTGCGAGATAGGGCACCACGATCCCAATATTCTTTGTCAGCTTTCTGTTTTGGTTCACTGCGTAGATGTTCGGACGATAGTCGAACCGTTCCAGCGCTTCCTCGATACGAGCCCGGGTTGTCGCCCGAACGCTGTCTGGGTCGTGGAAGTATTTCGACACCGTAGGTCGAGAGAGACCACTGACCGCGGCAAATTCTTCCATGTTTCTAATTTTTGTCATGCTCTCTAACCTGCGGATTCGCACCGTCGCGATCTTACCACTTTTTACATATTCTTTGCGCGCGACAAAAAAATCAACAGCGGGACCCTTGTCGCAGAAACTTCGCAAGACTACAGGTTTCATATGTACGCAGGTATTGATATCGGCACATCAGCCGTAAAAGTTGTCTGTACTGACGGGGTGAAGATCCTGGCCGCGGCATCCGCTGATCTGGACACATCTTCGCCCAAGCCGGGTTGGTCCGAGCAGCACCCCGATATCTGGTGGCAGGCGACGTGCGATGCGTTGCGACAGTTGAGCGACAAAATCAATCTGTCTGACGTGAAAGCCATTGGGCTATCTGGCCAAATGCATGGCGCAGTTCTACTCGACACCGATCAACGGCCTATCAGGCCTGCGATATTGTGGAATGACAGCCGCGCTGCGAACGCGTGCGAGCAACTCCGCGGAGCCGTGCAGGATATCGGTCAAATAGCAGGTGTCCTCCCGCTGCCCGGCTTCACGGCCCCCAAGATCATGTGGCTGAAGCAAAACGAGCCTGAAAACTACAATCGCATTGCGTCGATACTGTTGCCCAAGGACTATGTTGGTTTGCGTCTTCACAGCGAGTTGGCGACAGACACATCAGATGCCGCCGGAACCTTATGGCTGGATCAGGCCGCGCGCGCCTGGAGCAGTGAGATCGCCGAGGCCGCGGACGTGAATACAAGTTGGCTTCCGCAAATATTTGACGGTCACGACATCGTCGGCGCGGTAACCCCTCAAGCCGCTGCGAAAAGTGGATTTCGGGTTGGTGTACCCGTCGTCGCGGGCGGCGGCGATGCGGCCACCGGCGCCGTATCGCTGGGCGCGACAGAACCGGGGCGGGGTTTCATCTCACTAGGGACATCCGGCCAGCTCTTTGTTGCCGGTCGGGCATACAAACCCAACCCCGCAAGATTTGTGCACGCCTTTGCGCATACCCTGCCAGACCGTTGGTATCAGATGGCTGCGATGCTGAACGGCGCGAGACCCATATCATGGATCGGAGGTCAGCTAGGCCTGTCGGCGGCCGAGGTTGTGGCTCTGGCGGAAACTGTCACAACCGATCGCGTGCCTATTTTTCTCCCTTATCTGACTGGCGAGCGCAGCCCTCATGGGGACCCACATATCCGAGCCTGTTTTTTTGACCTCGAAGATGCGACGACGCGCGCAGAAATCTGTCGTTCGGTTGTGGAAGCTGTTGCTTTCTGTTTCGCCGACGCGGCCGAGAGTTTTGGCGATACTCTGTCAAACCTGTCCGAACTGGCCTCAATTGGCGGCGGCAGTCGAAGCGACCTGCTGCTGAGCCTGATCGCCACTGTCACCGAGAAATCCATCATTCGGCCTGATGGGGCAGATTCGGGACCGGCGATGGGGGCGGCAAAGCTGGCGGCTTGCGGTGGTAAAACGCTATGCATCGCCGATCTGGGAGAGCCCCCCCCGGAGATAGGGGCTTTTGAACCTGAAGCAACGCCTGCCCTGATTGACCGGCTGCACAAGTTCCGTTCGCTCTATCAAAAGATCAGAACCGAGGTTTAGACATAGATCTCGCGTTTAGCAGGTGATTGTCGTTCACTTCCCCAGCCTGCCCACAACAGCGTGAAACAGACCCTTACAAAAACTCAAAGGCTGACTTGATCGCGGGCGATAATCACTTGGCAAATGGGCGACGAAATCGCCAATTTGGGTTCTTTATGCGACCTGAAACAAACACACATGTGAAAACCCGCATCAGTTTGCAACTCAGGAAAGTCACATCACACAAAATCAATCGCTTACAAAAGTCACGACTCCAGAATTGCGAACTACCTCGCATTTTTAACCAGTAAAAGGTTGTAACTATGAAAACTACGGCCACAAAAAAGCCGAGCTAAGCGCGGCTTCATTTCAGTGATTTATTAGTTTTGTAGCGCCTCTGTGGCAGCTGCCCGTTCCAAGACGTGTATTTTGGTTTTGTCTGGGTCTCGAACAGGTCCAACACCTTTGTTGTGCAGTCGTTTGAGAACGTGAGTACGATGAAGCCAAGTGCGTCTGATCAATTCTCTCGACGTCATATGTGTACCTTGTAATCGGTCGACATCCTCGCTGCAGCAATGCACAGGACGCCAAGCAGACTTGTACGCGGTGAAGGTCTCATTATTGGCTGCTCTCCTTCGCTCAGCCTCTTCATAGCAACTGAAATGATCTTCGATACTTGCGCCACCCGCCCCCCGTTTCTCTTTGTATTCTGACTTCAAAAGCCCGATTTTCATCTCAACGTTAGCTTTCTTTTTCTCAGCGAGTGCTAGAGCGAAAAAGTGGGTTTCAACACGGATGTTTCCAACGGCACTATGTGCCTGAAGGTCTCGACTAGTGAATAGTTGGGCGAGAGCGTTCTCATTCCCTGAGATCAGAAGGTGACCCTCTGAACTTCCGTTCACGACTTGGAAAGAAGCACTGCCGATGCGAACGCGATCATGAGGATCCCAAAAAGCTCTACCGCCGAGTTCTCCTTGTCTTTTTGCAATCAGTGAACGCGCCCTACCCACACAAGGGACTAAGGAGAAATCACCTAATGGCCGACGCGCTCCAGAACTCCGGCCGCAATCAGTCGGATCAATGTTCGAAAGCCCCGTGCCCCGAGATCAATGCGAAACACAAGTTTGATAGCTTCACAGCCCCAAGCAGCTGATCTGCCAATTCTAACGCTGCCGCATTAGCAACGTCGTCGCTTCTCGAACACTTCAAAAAACCTGGCATTGCGTAGTTCAACAGTGTCTATGCACTTGTCTAGTCAGGACACGCACCTCGTCAACGAAGCCAGAGCTTATGGTCAGGGCGATTATCGCGATCCTCGATCGAAACATGCACGCCAAGGCTTTCACCGAGACCGGTATTCAATGCACCTATTTTGTACAAGTATGGATCTGGAGCAGGATACGGCCGCTGTTTCTTTCTCTAGTCCAGCACGGATTTCGGAAAGTAGAACGACACTGTCCAATTCGGCATATCCACGATTTCACTGATCCGCAGGTCTCCGCAGACCGAACACAGCATATAAGCTTCAAGCGCGGTCATGCCTGTTGTCAATGATATCCAATCAACCATGCCCGAGACCGCATCGCGGGCAGCCTGCATCAGGTCCTCGCCGATACCGGTTGTAGCCCTGTACCCGGCGGTATCGAAATGGCGGGTAACGGGGCCGTTAGTCTCGAACCTCGGGAAGGGCAGGTTTTCGCCTCTGATCAGGTCGATCTTGATGGCCACGTCCATTGGGCTTTCGATGGCAGTACCGCAAATCTCTCCATCACCCTGCGCAGCATGGGTATCTCCCAAAGACAGCATCCCGCCTGCAACCTCGACCGGCAGGTAAAGCGTTGTGCCCACGCTATTGTCGCGGATATCCAAATTGCCACCGACCCGTCGCGGAGGCACAACCGAATGCAGGCCAGGTTCCACCAGTGCCAATCCTATTGTGCCCACAAACGGCTTGAGCGGTACCTTGCCACCGGGACCGAACAGGGCCGGGTCCATCGCCAAGGCATCATATTTCCAGATATGAAGCGCGGCATCGGGAAACTGGTCGGTTAGCAGGCCAAATCCGGGAATGTTGGCGGTCCAACCCCAGCCCGACGGCTTGAAGTCCAGGAAAGAAACAGCGACCGTGTCACCAGGCTCGGCCCCGTTGATGTGGATCGGCCCGGTAACCGGGTTGACCTCGTCAAAAGACAGCTTGCCCAAATCAGCCAGAGTCGAGGACGCGTTCAGCTGACCGCCCGAGCTGTCGATGGTCTCGACCTCGACCGTTTCGCCGGGATCGACACTCAGCACGGGGTCGATGGAGTTGTCCCAACCGAAATGGTGATTGTGTTTGTGGATGGTGTGGTTGCAGCCCATGACTCACTCCTGTCCTTTCAGTAAGAAATCTTCGATTTCGTGGTCGCCCATGATGCCGCCAGGGCGCAGCGCCATTGTCAGCACGATCACAACTCCAAGGGCGATACCCGACAGGCCCAACACCTCGGGCAGGTCAACGCCCAGCAGAACCGGACCGGTTTCCAGCCAGCGTACGCATTCCAAACCGAAGGATATCAGCAAAGTGCCTAGCACCGCCCCTGTGACCGTCCGCATGCCCCCAAGGATCAACATGGCGAGGGTCAGAAAGACGTGGTTGAAATAGAATGGCCGCGCGCTGATCGTGCCGAGGAAAAACGCATAGGCAATCCCGGCTACCGCCAGTAGGACCGCGGACAGGACCCAGGCGATCAGGCGCAGCCTGCGGATGTCCACACCCATCGCTGCAGCACCGACTTCATCATCGGCGCAGGCGCGCAGCTGGATGCCCCAACGGCTTTCTCGGAACAGGCGCACGACGAACAGCACGATCACCGACAGGATCACGATTGATGTCAGCGAAAACACCTGTGGAATACCGAAGAATGCCTGATTTCCCTTGAATATATCGGTGCGGTACAAAAAGACCGAATGCACAATGACCAGAACGGCAAGCGAAAAGATGGTCACACCCGACCCTGTCAAGCGCACCACGAACAACCCTATGATCAGGGCCAGCACCGCCGTGATCACGATAGCCAGAAAAGCCGAGCTCACCGGATCCAGTGAAAAGGCATTCAGCCCCCAGGGCGCATCGGGCAGGGAAATGGCTTTGACCGTCACTGGGGTCACACAGATCGCGGCAACATAGGCACCGATGCCCATGAACGCGCTGTGGCTGAGATTGGTCAGACGCGCATTGCCCATGAAGACCTGCATCGCCAGCACGACCAGCAGGTTCACAAAGGCGCTGTAGACCAACCGCAACTGATAACGCGAGCCGAAATAGGTCACGATCAGGCCAATGGCGATCAGCACGGCGGCAAGGATCGCGGCTCCGACCAGCCCGCGTTTCTGACTGGGGTTCAGGATCATATCTTGTCCCCCTTCTCGGTTCGGGGGGACAGGATGCCGTCCGGTCTCCAGACAAGAACTAAAGCGATGATGCCAAAGACAAAGGCATCTTTCATGCCGCCGTATTCCTGTGGCAGCAGGACCAGCATGGCGACCTCGATCGCGCCAAGAAGAAAGCCGCCCAGCACCGCGCCGGGCAGGCTGCCAAAACCACCAACCACGCAGGCTACAAAGGCCTTGAGCACCGGGTTGAATCCCAGATGCGGATCAACCGACCCGCGTCGCGCCATGATAAAGATACACGCCAGACCGGCCAGAAGGCCCGACACCATGAAGGCCATGGCAAAGACCCGGTTCGATCTGACGCCGACCATGCGGACCATCTCAAAATCCAGCGAGGCGGCGCGCATTGCCAGACCCAGCGTCGTGCGCTTCAGAAACAGCATTAGGCCGATGATCACCAGAACGGTCGTCACCGCCTCGAACACCTGAAGCGAGGACACCTGCACGCCCATGAGCCGCACCGGCCAGTCCAGAAAATAAAGTGAGGTGACAGCCACCGGCCGGGGCGACACTACCAAAAGAAACACGTTTTGCAGGATGATCGAAACGCCGAAGGCGGTCAGCAAACCCGTGGTTGGGTCCGCATAGCGCACGGGCCTGAACGCCACCCGTTCCAGCGTCAGCGACATCAGGACTGCCGCAGCAATCGCGCCGCCGATGACGATGAAAGGGTTGCTCAGCGCCAGCGCGGCAAAGGCCACCATTGTGTAGCCGCCAACCGCGATCACTTCGCCATGGGCGAAATTCACCAATCCCATGATCGAAAAGACAATCGCCAGACCCAGGGCGATCAGCGCGTATTCCGCCCCAAAGGCAAGGGCGTTCATAACCTGCTGGGCCACATACTCCATATCAGGCGATCCCCGTGAGTTCTGCCATCAGCGCGCTGCTTTGGCCCAGTGTCTCTTTTGTTCCTTCTGCCACGATCCGCCCGTTGTTCAGAAGATAGGCGTAATCCGACAATCGCAGCGCCTGCGTGGCGTTCTGTTCCACCAGCAGGATTGTCATGCCGTCAGCCTTCAGTTGTTCGATCATCTGAAAGATCTGGGTGACGATCTTGGGGGCCAGCCCGAGGCTGGGTTCGTCCAGCAGCAGGATCTTGGGTCGGGTCATCAGCGCACGGGAAATGGCCAGCATCTGCTGTTCACCGCCTGACAAGGTGCCCGCCAACTGGTCGCGACGCTCACCCAGGATCGGAAAGGTTTCAAGCCAGCGGCTTATGTCGGCGTCCTTGCCATCGCGGTCAGGGCGGGTTGCACCGCCCAGAACCAGATTTTCTTCGACACTGAGGTTTGAGAAGATCCGCCGCCCTTCGGGCGCCACGGACATGCCTGCCTGCACGCGTGATTCCACCAGCAGGTCCGAAATGTCGGCCCCGTCGAACGCAATCTGCCCCGACGATCGGGCCACGCCCATCAGCGCCGAGATGGTCGAGGTCTTGCCCGCCCCGTTCGGGCCCAGCAAGGACACACAGCGGCCCTGGTCCACGGCAAAAGAGATGCCGCGCACGGCCTCGATCGGACCGTGTGAGACGATTAGGTTTTCTACTTTCAGCATCGGTTCGGGGCCGGGCGCGGGAAACGCACCCGGCTGTGTGCTCAGTTCCAATCCTGCGGCGTGTTTTCCGGGATCTCGTTCGAGATCAGAACCCGCTTGCCATCCTTGAAGCCAATCACCGGGATCGTGCGTTGGGCATAGGTCTTGGTATCCTTGAACGAAATACTATCGACCGTCATGACCGGGATGGACTCGGCATTGCGGATCGTTTCTGCAATGACCGCCGGGTCCGAGCTGCCTGAGGTTTCGACCGCCCAGGCAACGGCCTTCACCGTGTCAGCGCCGGTTGCGGGGAACAGGCCGGGCATATCGTGGCCGATTTCCTTGCAATCAGACATAAACTTTACCACCGCGCTTTCGTCGTGGCTGGGGGCCAGCGTTGCGAAAAACACCTTGTCCAGGATCGATGGATCATCCGCGGCCACAGCATCCAATGATGGGTCATCAAACCCATCCGACCCCACGACCCAGGCATCAATACCTGCGCTGCGCAGCTGACGCACCAGAACACCGATATCCGGCATGATCGAAGAGATATAGACCGCGTCAATTCCTTCTCCCAGCGCTTTCATATCCGCGATCTGCGGAGACCAGTCAGATGTTCCGAAGCTGAAATTCATCTTGGCAAGCACTTTGCCACCGCCTTCTTCGATCACATCGCCGAACCACAAGGGGGTGCGCGCGGACCACGAACCGCCTTCGTCCGAAGTCAGCAAGACCACGTTCTTGACGCCCTGGCTCAGCGCATAGTTTGCGGCAGCCGTTGCGGTGAACGGATCGGGTGATACGCCGGTAAAGAAGTTGTCGACGATACCCGCGTGCATCTCGACCTGCGTGGACTGCGGCTGAAAGATCGACACGCCGTAAGGCTGGGCGATCTGCGCTACCGGGATCATCGTATCCGAGAACGGTGTGGTGCCCAGCATCACGACTCCTTCGTCCAGAAACTTCTGCGCCAGCGAGATTGCCGCTTGCGTATCGCCCGCAGAATCCTGCACCAGCACTTCGATCTTCTTGCCGCCTGCACCGCCTTCGGCGTTTATCATGTCGGCCATACAGCGCGCGCCCAGATATTCGGAATAAATCGCCAGATCGCCGGTCATCGGCACACCCAGCCCGATTTTGATCGTGTCTTCTGCAACAGCCGGAAGCGCCAGGCTCATGGCGGTCAGAGTGGTAAGGGTCAGCTTCTTCATACTCTCTCTCCTGTTGAAAGCCGCCTGCGTCACGCGGCCCGTTCATCGGTTTCGCCAAGATAAGCGTCAATAACCTCTTGGTTCTTGGTTATGTCTTCGGGCGCGCCTTCGGCGATGACGGTGCCCATGTTCAAAACGGTGATCCTGTCGCACAGCGACATGATGAATTTCAGATCGTGGTCGATGACCAGGATCGCGCAGTCCGAATGCGACCGAACCCAGCTCAGTGACCGGCCCAGAGCGTCAGTTTCCTGTTCGTTCATTCCGGCGGCGGGTTCATCCAGCATCAAGACGCGCGGATTCAGGGCCAGCGCACGCACGATCTCAAGACGCCGCAGCTGCCCGTAGGCCAGCGAGCCTGCGCTTTTGTTCAGTTTATCCGACAGGCCAAACTCCGGGATTGCAGCCTCCACCATCGCAGAACCCCGCCCGGAATAGCGGGCCACGTCGATATTCTGGGCCACGCTGAGGCTGGGAAAGACCCGAAGGTTTTGAAAGGTACGCGCCACTCCCAGCGCGGCGCGTTGATGCGCGCGCAGGCGGTCCAGGGGTTCGCCATCCAACGACAGGCTTCCCGCCGAATGGGCCAGCAAACCCGAAATCAGGTTCACCAGTGTCGTCTTGCCCGCCCCGTTTGGGCCGATCAGGCCCCGCACCTCGCCCGAGCTGACGGACATGGTCACATCCTGGACCGCGTGAACCCCGCCAAAGGTCTTGGTGATGTCGTTCAGGTCAAGCACGCGACAGCTCCTCGACCAGCTCGGCTGCGGTAACCTGCCGGCAATAGCCGTTGATCGCGCGCAGGGAGTTTTCGTGGCGCTCCGGAGTGTAAGTCAGGCACGCATCGGTGACCTGCGTCACCAGATAGCCCAGATCGCAGGCATCCCGGATCGCGCTTTCGACGCATTGATCGGTGATCAACCCGGCCAGAACCACCTGCCGGACGCCCAGATTGCGCAGGATGTAGTCGATATGCGTGGACACAAAGACCGAGGATGACGATTTGGGCAGTACAATCTCATCCCCCACGGGCGCAATCTGATCGATCACTTTTCCGTCCCAACTGCCTTTGGGAACAAGAAAGCCTGTGATTTTGTAGTCCAGCGACCGGTCGCGCCCGTCCAGTGTCAGGCTTTCGATATTGGTATACATGACTTCGACCCCGGCGGTGCGGCAGGCGGCCTGAATGGCTTGCATGTTGGGGATCACACGGGAGTCCAACTGATCGAAGTACCAGCCATATTTCTGCTGAAACTCGGCCGTTGGCAGGTCCTTGAACTCTGCTCCGCTCCGATGGGCCGAGAAATTCTGCACATCGATAAACACAAGCGCGGATTGCGACGGGATCAGAGCAACGTTGCGAGTCAGGGTCATGGCTTGGTCTCCAATATCCGGGTGAAGGCATCCGCCAGAAGTTGCGCCCAGTCTGCCGCGCCTGTTTCATCGCGGATCAGGTCGTTGCGGATTTCGACCAGAGAATGCGACAGGCCGCGCGGTTCGACGAAATGCGGGATGAACCAGTCGCTGTCGCTGTCGATCTGGTAGGGCTGGTTCAGTGCCAGGAGCAGATCCGGGCGGCTGGTCAAGATATGGTCGATGACGGCCTGCCCCGTTGCCTGGTCCGCACGTGTCAAGAATCCTGCGTGCCAAGGTCGGGACTCATCTGCAACACGCGGGGTGAAGGAATGGATCGACACGGCCAACGTCCGCGGAATTCGGTCGAGCATGTTTTCGATGGCGGCATTTAGCGGCGCCACAATCTCTCTCTGGCGTGCGATCCGTTCGGGGTCGGTCAGGTTCAGATTTGCCGGAATCTGTTCTCCGAAGCTGTGCGGCGGAATAGAATCTGGGGCAGCTAAGGGCCGGTTGCAGTCAATAACAAGCCGGGAATAACGCTGCAAAATCAGTGGGGCCTGCAACCGGTCGGCCAGTTGCCGCGCCACGGTCTCGGCGCCAATGTCCCAGCCGCGGTGACTGGCCCGCACCTCTTTCGATACACCCAGATTGCCCAGCTTTTGCGGGATCGCCTGCCCGGCATGCTCGCACAACAACACGACCGGCGCGGCGCTGTCGCGATTAACCCATTCCACCGGGGCAGGGTCCCCCGTGGTCAGCAGGTTCTCGAATGCGAGTGTTGTGGTCATGCGCCCCACGTTAGAGAACAAGTTTTTTCAGAGTCAATTAAAAATGTATTGACTGAAATTTTCTTTCCATGCGATCCGTTTTGATCAGGAGGTGTCTGTGTGCTTATTAGGCAAAGAATTGAGGCGAAGGCTGAAAGCATGACTGCGAGTGAACGCAAGTTGGCCGCTGCCTTGCTGAGCGATTATCCCTATGCGGGTCTGGTATCGATCCAGGAATTGGCCCGCCGGGCCGAGGTTTCGGCCCCATCCATATCGCGGTTTGTGATCAAGATAGGATTGAGCGGCTATCAGCAGTTCCAGCGCGCCTTGCTGTCCGAACTGAAAGAAGGGGAACGCTCGCCTACCGATCTGCACGGTGAGGGGCGCAGCGTCGATGGCGGGTTTCTGCGGGATTTCATAGCGCGCGCCTCGTCCCAGATGGCGTTGTCCGCAGAAGGCATCACCGAGGCGCAGTTTCAGCGCATCTGCACCCTGCTGAGCCAGCCCAAAAGCGATGTCTACACGCTTGGTGGGCGGATCAGCGACACCATCGCGCAGCACCTGTCTTTTCACCTGCGTCAAACCCGCAGAGGCGTGTATCATCTGCCTGCAAACCATGAGGTCTGGCCTGAATACCTGCTGCGGATGAAGCCCGCGGATATCTTGTTTTTGATTGATTTTCGTCGCTACCAACCGGCGCTGGCTCAGCTGGCAGCCTCCGCAGCGCAGGACCGCGGGGTGCGTGTCGTGTTGATGACAGACAAATGGCTTTCGCCCATATCACGCCATGCCGCAGAAATCTTGCCAGTGCCCATCGAAAGCGGCACACTCTGGGACACTTACACAGCGGCATTGGCCGTAACCGAAGCGCTGGTAACCCGTATTGCCGAAGACAATTGGGACCAGACGAAATCCCGTATCGAAGCCTGGGATGCCCTGCGATCCCACAACCAGGATCCGACATGACGATACCTAAAACGCCACTGATTTTTGTCGCCACATCCGACCTTGCCGGTAAACTGCGGGGTAAGGCATTTCCAGCCGAGCAGCTCAATAAACGTTTGCAACGCGGCGTTGGATGGACGCCGACCAACGTGCAAATCAATTGCTTTGATGAGATCGCCGAAAGCCCCTTTGGCGCCTTGGGAGATCTGCTGCTGATCCCTGATGCGCGGGCTGAGGCGAAGGCTGAATTTGGCGAAGATTTGGGCCTTCATTTCATCATGGGGAACATCGTCACGCTAGAAGGTGAGCCTTGGGACTTTTGCACGCGCGGTTTGCTCAGCGCGGCGCTAAACCGGCTGCACTCGGTTGCAGGCGCGCATCTGGTGGCCGCGTTCGAACACGAGTTCCAACTTAAAGGTGCGCCACAACCGGTGGGCCAGGCCTATGGTCACGGCGGTTTTAGCCAGCAACGCGACTTTTGTGAGACCTTGGTCGACGTTATTGCTCAGATCGGTTTGAAGCCGGATTCCATCATGAAGGAATACGGCCCCAACCAGTACGAAGTGGTCATCGGTCCGGAACAAGGTGTGCGGGCCGCCGACGCTGCCATCATGGTGCGCGAATTGACCTACGCCACCGCACGCGCCTATGGCGAACAGGCCACCTATACCCCCATCCGCGATGTCGCGAGCGTCGGCAACGGAGTTCATATCCACATGAGTTTCGTGGACGACGAGGGCACACCATTGACCTATGACGCAAACGGGTCTTGCAGCATGTCCGCGCTGACCGCCTCCTTCGCTGCGGGGGTTCTCAAATATCTGGACGCTATACTGGCGCTTACCGCACCGTCGGTGATTTCTTATGAACGTCTAACACCGCACCGGTGGTCGGCGGCGTTCAACAACCTCGGTTTCCGTGACCGTGAGGCCTCTTTACGGATTTGTCCCGTGACCGCCAAGGATCCGACCTCAATCGCTCGGCAATTCAACATCGAATACCGCGCGGCAGACGCGGCGGCCTCGCCCCATCTTGCGCTCGCGGCCGTCGTTTTCGCGGGAGCGCAAGGAATCGAAGAGGGTCTGGCCGCCCCGACCCCGACCGAAGATGATTTGTCGTTGTTGGATGCCTCTGAGTTGGCCAAAAGGGACATCGTGAGACTCCCGCAAACATTGGAAGAGGCGCTGGACCGGTTCGTGAGCAACCCGGTGGTGACAGGCTTGTTCCCGGACGGCTTTGCGCAGGTCTATCGCGCACATAAACAGTCGGAGATTAAAAAAACTGCAGAATTGGACACGGATGCTCGCTGCCGTTTGTATGAAGACACGTATTAAGGGCAAGCTACCTGGGTATTTTCGACTGGTATCATTCAGTTGCTTAGCGAACGACCGACTTGGGAGCGTGAAGCGGACGCAAGAATGGTGCCGGCTAAATGGCGGCTCAGGGCCGTTGTAGGGCGCTATGCAGGCAGCAGTAGCGACTACTGCTGCGGCGCACACGAGATCTGTTTGATGCCCAAACCACTTGATACTGCGCAAACCTGAATGACGGGTTTCTCACAGTCATAGTCCGGGGCTACAGTTGGACATTTTGTCGAAATTCTCGGGTAACAAGTTCACGCAGCGTGAAAAAACATGGAACCCCTTCACACTATCCGCAGCAACCATCGCCCAACTGAATTGGTGGGCAAGGAACGGTGGCGTAAGAGCAGTAGACACAACAGTCGCCTTCCATGGGTTTCAAAACTGTCTTGCATGACCTGCACTCGTAGAACCACTGGCAAGCATCCGTAGGCATTTCTTCCGCTTCGCTGTGCCCACACGCTGGGCACGTCAGTGTGCTTTCAAGCACCACAGTTTGGTCCGTCATTGTCTCACATCTGCATTATTAGGAAATCGTTGATCCGAGCCTCATAGAAAACGACAACCCAAGCCAATCCGGTCATCGCGGTCGTGCCCAAAAGCCACCACTTCAACTTTGGCAGTGAACCGCGCTGATAAGACATCAGCCAAGATACCATGACGAGCACGGTTGAAATCGCCAATACATAGAAGCTTGCCGCTGCTATCTCCCCAAAGACTGCCATCCAACTGCCGCCTATTCCCATCAGCATCATCGTCATGGGCAATATGCAGCACGTCGCGACCCCAAGTGCTGACAGCGATCCTATGTAACTGAGGCTAAGGTACTTCTGCATTTCCGTTTCTTACGGCCCTTTTTGTGAGGAGTTGTCTAAGCGATCCGGTCTTATATAACTTCTGTAGTCACTACAGGATCAAGGTAGGAAATCTCACATGTTTGCGATTGGGGAAGCATCTCGGCAAAGCGGAGTTGGCATTGAAACGATCCGCTACTACGAACGCGAAGAGATCGTACCCAAGCCAGAACGGGCATCAAATAATAGACGCATGTACTCCACGCAGGATATTGGAAGGCTTCGCTTCCTAAAAAAGTGCCGTGAACTAGGCTTTCCGTTGGCCGATGCGAAGACGCTCCTCGAACTATCCGAAGGCGACAGCGAGGATTGCCAATCCGCTAAGGGCTTGGCGGGGCACCACATCTTAAATGTGCGCAAAAAGATAAAGGAGCTTAAGCGTCTGGAAGCGGCATTGACTGAACTTACAGCCAATTGCGACAGTGGGAATGTTTCCTGCCCAATGCTCTCTCAACTCCGCTCCATGTAGTGGAAATTTGGGCGTTGCGCGGCCCTCTGGTACGCGCGCTGTATTGGGTTTGAACCCGGGCTGGGTTCGCCTCGTGAAGTACATTCGACCAAAAAACCCACAGTGCTAACGGTGTTTCTGATCCTTATTAAGGGGCTTGGGAGTGTTGTGCGTACGTTATCCAATGAGTTCGCTGGCGCTGAGCAACTCTTTCATCGTCATCGGCGGCGCGATTGCTGCGGCGATCCTGATGTCGCTGGCGTTGGAACGGGTGGCGTTCAGGCCCGTACGCGGCGGCGCCGATGGTTTGACCGATCCAGAAATGCTGGGTCTGTTGTGGCAGACCCCGGTTGGCAACGTTCTGGTCTATCGGGTTGCCAACACGGTTCTGATAATCGTCGGAGCATTCATGTCCTTAGTCGGCCAACGGATCGCACTTGTCGGTGGATTGATCGCTTTGTTTTGATTTGTTCAGATCGGACATGTTCCTGAATTGAAATTACGGAGCGTCCGTTTGCTATTGCTGCTGCACATTCCGGGCATTGCGTTTTGGATCGGCGCCCTTGGACTGTTGTGTGCCCTGTCGCAACGACCTGAATATCGGAGCAACGCGGCTGTGTTGGGGCATCGGTTTGGGCAGGCAGCTTCAGTTATTGTCCCTGCATTGATTGTGGCGGAGCTGCTGATAGCTTGGATGTTGCTGGGATATCTATGCGCTTTGACGACCACTGGCTACGGACAAACTCTGCTGATCAAGCTTGCACTTGCCGGCGCGGTCCTGACGTTGGCGGCTGCAAACAAACTCCGCTTCGTTCCTGCTATGCAGGCCGGGACGAGAAAGCTGCGCGCCACTTAGCACGCTCCATTGAAATCGAATCTGCGGTCATTCTGGTAGTGCTTGCAGCAACCGCGACGCTCACTAGCGTTTTGACTCTACCGAATTGAGGTATCCCATGAACGGGCGGGATTTTTTGATCATCATATCTTTCAGCTTCGCAACAGGCGCAAGTGCTGGTCACGAATTGCACGACCGGGACTCGGCCAATCGGCAGGCCCCACACGCCGAACAATGAGTGTCTTGCCATGGCGTCAATCTCGAAGGAGGGCAGCCGGATTGGCAGACGCCCGATGACAACGGCATTCTGCCTGCGCCGCCGCATGACGAGACCGGCCATACATGGCACCACGACAACCGGCTTCTATTCGAATACACCCAGCTGGGTGGCGCGGCGGCGCTGGACGCGCGCGGCGTCAACGGCTTTGCAAGTGGCATGCCCGGATTTGGTGATACCCTCACCAATGACGATATTTGGGTCATTCTCGTCTACATAAGGTCCATTTGGCTTGAGCGAGTTCCGGAAAATCAAGCGGGCCGCGATCCACCGCACCAGTGACGCAGTGTTTTCGAAGTCGGCATAGGAGATTGACTGACAAAAGTCCGCATGTTTGTGCGATGTGTAACTTCGGCTGAACCCGAATTTTGCAAATGCGACGAATGACCGCAATACGGGCTGCAAATGCAGAATGCCAGCCGTCTGCATGATGTCTCTCATGGGCCGTCCGCCGCTACTGTTGGAAGTGAAGTACCGCCACGCTGGCTAGGGTCGGCGCCAAGCTTAAGTGGCTCGAACTAAGCTAGTCACTTGTGTCAGCCCTCTCGAAACATCGACTGATAGCTCGACGGTGACGTGCGAAGGTGTCTATGGAATGCTCTGCGCATCTTCTCCTGATCACGAAAGCCGCAGGCCTTCGCGATGATTTTAAAACTAAGTGTTGTTTCAATCAGAAGGTTTCGCGCGGCGTCCACCCTCATCTTCTCTAGCGAATTGGCCGGGGTCAAACCCACGCTCGCTGCATAGCGACGCGAAAAGCTGCGAGAACTCATCGAGCATCTTTCGGCCATATCGCTGACACTGATGGAGTGGGCCAGATTGCCCCGTAGCCAATCATGTAGCGGAGCAAACTCGCCTTCTGCATCGCGCGTTTGACGGGCAAGATCGGAGCTGAACTGTGATTGTCCGGCCGACCGGATCATGGGCGTCACCAGAGATCTGGCCAAGTGAAAGGCGGGCGCAGCACCCAGGTCTTCGCGGACAAGCGCTAGGGCCATGTCAATGCCAGCGGTAATGCCAGCGGAAGTCCAGATCGAACCATCCTTGATGAAGATCGGGTCTTCTTCGACTTGCACGTTGGGAAACCGGTCTGCGAGTTGGCTGCAATCCTCCCAATGCGTCACGGCTCTGCGTCCATCGAGCAATCTCGCCTGAGCGAGAACGAATGCGCCACAGCAGATCGAGCAAGTGCGTCTGACGCTTGTCGACAATTCTCCGATTTCGCGAACCAACCGAGTGTCGGTCTCGGCTACCCGCGCCCCGTCGCCACCCACAACTACCAAAGTGTCGATCTTCGCAACTTTGGCACCATCCCGAAGCCCGGCGAGCGGCACGGTGTCAATCTGAACGATTGTGTTGGTCGGGACCGGGCCTCCTGCTATGGACGCGACGTGGGTATTATAGGCAAGATCACCGGTGTCACCCTCGCACGCTCGACTGAAGACATGCAAAGGTCCAACCAAGTCGAGCAAGACGATGCCTGGGTAAACAACGAACACGACGTTCGGTTTGTCGGGTGCGGGATTGGGTGAGTTGGCATGAAAAGGGGGCATGTTGTCATTCATGCCACAGGCCGCATCATGTATCCAGTGAGCGACAGGTAATGGAGACACACCATGAAAACGCTCGCCGCGCTGGTTTTCCCCGGCTTCCAAACACTGGATTTCTTTGGACCAATGGAGATGCTTGGAGACCCCAAATACGAGATCCGGATCATAACTGTCGCACAAACGAACGCCCCGGTGACCAGCCGTCACGGTCAGAGGATCGTGCCCGACACAACAATAGCTGAACGTTCCACCTACGACTTGCTCTTAATCCCCGGTGGGGATGCCGCGTTGGAAGAGTGTACCAATGCGGAGATGCTTCAGTGGATTAGGGATGTCTCCGAGTCCGCGGAACGTGTGATGGCCGTTTGCACAGGCACAATCGTCTTGGGAATGACCGGCCTCATCAATGAAAGACGCGCAACGACCAACAAGCAAGACTTCACCGCTACCATCCATCACGCGCCCAAGGTTGATTGGGTTAAAGAGGCGCGATGGGTGGAAGACGGGAAGTTCTTTACGTCCTCTGGTGTCTCAGCAGGAATGGATATGGCTCTAGCTGTCCTCGCGGACCTCTATGGGGACGAAAAGGCCGAGGCGACTGCAGTCGGGACGGAGTATTCATGGCACCAAAATCCACATGAGGACCCGTTTGCAAAACTCGTCGGGTTGGTGTGATGGCTTAAGCGCACTCGGCTCCAGTCGATGAAACGTGGATCGAAATTGAAAACAAAGACGAATTTGGGACCCGACGAGTGCGCGGCGAGTGTCCGAAATGCGGGCTGCAACCGCAGTATTGACAGGCGTCAGTCTACGGCAGCAACGGGCCGAGAGAGCTGCGTCAAAGAGCGCCGACTGCTTGCAATCGCGCTATTACGAGACTGGTCATGTTGGCGCATCGTGTGCCGCTAAATGGGAAGATTGCTTCGAAGCCACCCCGGACCCGGTTTTCAATTGTAGTTTGCAACCTGCGGCGGGGGTGAAAAATGCGTGTTCTTACCGTTATCGGGTTGATCTGAAGCTGACTTGCGATGGCGAGAATACTCATTTCTTCTACTTCGCACAGCAGAAACGGCGGTCGCAGATGGGGTGGCAGATCGGAAACGGCAGTTTCAAGCAAGTCTCTCAATTGGGCGCGCCCAAGCGCTGTGTCGGGCAGTTCAGAGTCTTGTCCGGGGAACATAGTCACATTGGGTGCGCTGGTTTCGTTCACGGTGTCGTACTCTTCAACAATACGCGCTTGTCTGCGCTCGTGCAGACCGCAGTTTCAATCACTAGGAAAATATGGCGCAGCTTGTGAACGGCCTCAGATGATACCCGAGACCACTCATTCGCATCACCCGTCAAATGACCTATTGAAACGTTTAGGTCATGTCGCATGAAACGCCACACAAAAGTTACATTAACAAATGGCTAACTACATTTCGAGTGCCCGCAACTGCGGCAGGTCATGCAGCCCTCAATCATAACCATGTCAAATTGACCACACGATGGGCATGCTTTGCCGCGTGGCGCATCCATGTTCACCACTTGCGCCTTTGGGTCAGACTTGAGACCCATGCCTTCGCCCTCAAGAAAGCCAATATTGACCATGTGCTGTTCGATCACCCCGCCAATCGCGGCCAAAATCGAGGGGACGTACTTGCCTTTGACCCAAGCCCCACCGCGCGGATCGAAAACAGCCTTCAGTTCTTCAACAACAAAAGAAACATCCCCGCCACGACGGAACACAGCAGAAATCATACGGGTCAGCGCAAGCGTCCAGGCATAGTGCTCCATGTTCTTCGAGTTGATGAACACTTCAAACGGGCGTCGGCGCCCACCGATGACGATATCGTTGATAGTCAGATAGATCGCATGCTCACTATCCGGCCATTTCAACTTGTAGGTCGACCCCTCCAGTGATTGAGGGCGATCCAGCGGTTCGGACATATAAACGACTTCGCCGCCATCAACCTGGTGGGGCGCGTCAGCACTTTCGCCCGGCACCTTGTCTTCGCTCTCTGATACGGTCAGAACCGATCCGGTCACGTCATTCGGGCGATAGGTGGTGCAGCCTTTGCAGCCCTGATCCCACGCCTGCATGTAGACGTCTTTGAACGCATCGAAACTGATGTCTTCGGGACAATTGATCGTCTTAGAGATCGAGCTGTCTATCCATTTTTGCGCCGCCGCCTGCATTTTGACGTGATCCGTCGGCGACAAGGTCTGTGCATTCACAAAGTAGTCTGGCAGTTCCGCTTCACCAAACTTATCGCGCCACATCTGCACGGCATAGTCGACCACTTCCTCTTCGGTGCGCGAGCCGTCCTTTTGCAGCACCTTGCGCGTGTAGGCATAGGCAAAGACAGGTTCGATTCCGGAAGATACGTTCCCGGCGTACAACGAAATGGTCCCTGTCGGCGCAATCGAAGTCAGCAGAGCATTGCGAATGCCATGTTCGCGGATCGCGTCGCGCACGTCGTCATCCATCTGCTGCATGGTACCGCTGGCGAGATAGTTCTCGGCGTCGAACAGGGGGAAGGCCCCCTTTTCGCGTGCCAAATCGACCGACGCCAGATACGCGGCGCGCGCAATCGCGTGCAACCAGCGCTCGGTCTGACGCGCCGCTTCGTCGGACCCATAGCGCAGTCCCAGCATCAACAGCGCATCCGCCAGACCGGTCACGCCGAGCCCGATGCGCCGTTTGGCCTGAGCTTCAGCCGCTTGCTCAGGCAGTGGAAACTTCGACGCATCCACCACGTTGTCCATCATCCTGACGGCAGTGGCGACAAGGTCCTGCATCGCGGTCTCGTCCAAATGCGCACTGCGCTCAAACGGCTCTGCAACCAGACGTGCCATATTGATCGACCCCAGCAGACAAGCGCCGTAAGGCGGCAATGGCTGCTCACCACAGGGGTTCGTCGCTGAAATGGTTTCGACATAGCTTAGGTTGTTGGCTGCATTGATGCGGTCGATGAATATCACGCCCGGCTCGGCATAGTCATGAGTCGCCTGCATGATCTTGTTCCAAAGGTCACGGGCTTGGACGGTGTGATAGACCTTGTCACCAAACACCAGTTCCCAAGGGCCATCGGCTTTGACCGCTTCCATAAACGCATCGGTCACCAGCACCGACATGTTAAACATGCGCAGGCGGGCCGGGTCGGATTTAGCGGTTATGAAATGCTCGATATCCGGATGATCGCACCGCATCGTCGCCATCATCGCACCGCGGCGCGACCCGGCGGACATTATGGTGCGGCACATCGCGTCCCACACGTCCATAAAGCTCAACGGACCCGACGCATCGGCGGCCACCCCATGCACGTCAGCGCCACGCGGGCGAATGGTCGAGAAGTCGTATCCGATCCCCCCACCCTGCTGCATGGTCAAAGCGGCCTCTTTCAACATGTCGAAGATACCGCCCATGCTGTCTGGGACCGTGCCCATGACAAAACAGTTGAACAGCGTTACCTGCCGCGCGGTACCCGCGCCCGCAGTGATGCGCCCGGCGGGCAGGTATTTGAAATCTTCCAATGCCGCGTAGAACTTTCCTTCCCAATGCGCAGGGTTTTGTTCCACCCGGGCCAGATCGCGCGCAATACGTCGCCAACTGTCTTCAACCGTCTGGTCGATAGGCGTGCCATCCGCTTGCTTGAAGCGGTATTTCATGTCCCAGATCTGCTCGGCGATGGGGGCGGCAAAGCGGCTCATTGGTGATTCCCTGTCTAGAAAGAGGTATCCAGAGTAGCTCATTTGGCACGCTTACCACAACACCTTGATGACGACAGATCATGAGCTACAATATGAAGACGGGTCTCGGGACGACTCTGTGGGAAAGCTGTGGATAAGTACGTAAACCTCATAAAACTCTCAGTTGGGTCGGAAAGCGTCGACACACTGATCGAATGGCAAGACAGCCGTAAACCGCTTTATGAGGACGGATTGCCGCGTCATGTCACACGCATGTGGCCCAAGCGACAGACCGAGATTCTGAGCGGTGGATCAATCTATTGGGTGATTAAAGGCGTGGTTCAATGCCGCCAGCGCATTCTGAGGCTGGATGAGGTCATAGGCGAAGACGGTATCCGCCGCTGCGCCATTGTATTGGAGCCCGAAGTGCATCGCACCCAGAACGCACAAAAACGGCCGTTTCAAGGCTGGCGCTATCTGAAACCCGAAGACACCCCCCCGGATCTGCCCAAGGGTCGATCTCAGGACGATGCCTTGCCCGATGACCTTAATCGTGCGCTGGCTGAAATCGGCGTGCTGTAGCCTCAGCCAAGCCGATCCAGCAGGTCTGTCAGAACTTGTTTTTCTGCGGCGTTGTATTTGGATATCCGACTACGCCACAACGTTGCTTGTGATTTTAGGATCAGCCCGTCAGACAGGATTTTCAGGTGGTTGGCCCGCAAGGTTTCCCCGGTCGAGGTGATATCCGCAATCGCCTCAGCTGTTTCGTTCATTACCGTGCCTTCGGTCGCGCCCTGACTGTCGACAAGGGTGAAATCGGACACTCCGGCGTCAGACAGAAATTCCCGAACCAGGCGATGGTACTTTGTCGCAATCCTCAATCGGTGTCCGTGAGTTTTGCGAAACGCCGCTGCGACAGCGTCCAGATCATCCAGTGTATCCACATCAACCCAACATGCAGGCGTCGCGATAATCAGATCAGCCTGACCAAAGCCCAAAGGAGAAACCTCTTCGACCTGCTGTTCCCAACGCGGCAGCTTTTCCTGCACAAGATCTGTGCCCGTAACCCCAAGGTGGATGCGCCCGGAAGCCAAGTCGCGCGGAATTTCACCTGCAGACATCAGAACCAGAGAAACTCCGTCGATACCATCGACTTTGCCCGCATATTCCCGCTCGGATTCACTGCGCGACAAGGTGATGCCACGCTTTTCAAACCACGAGAAGGTCTTTTCCATCAAACGACCCTTGGATGGCACGCCAAGTTTCAAGCTCATGAGGCGACCCCCTCGATCTCAAGCATCAGATCCGGTCGGAGCACGCCACCGACGGCTGGGATTTCTGCCCCTTTGCCCAGTTGGCGCGTCAAGGCGTCATACCGCCCGCCCGTTGCAATCGGAGGCAGGTCGGGACGACCTTCGGCATAAAACCCAAAGACAAACCCGTCGTAATACTCCATGGAGGTCCGGCCATAAGCCGCTTCGAAATCCAGCTTTTCGACATCAACACCCCGCGCCTGAAGCGCTGCAATTCGACGCTCTAACCGGTCCAGAGCTGGCGTGATCTGCGGTAGATCCACTGCTACATCACGCAATTGTTCCAACGCAAACGGCATGGTTTCACGCACGGCCAGCAAGGACTCGAGACCCGCAAGCTCGGTGTCAGAAATGGGTGGGGTCTCACGATCCTCGCGCAGCGCTTCGATCCGCGCTTCAATTTCCGAGGGGCGCCGCTTGCCGACCATCGGCATCTCATATGCCATCGGATCCTTCGCATCCAAAAGACCGGCTCTGTGTTCCGGCTCAGGTTTCCGCCCTGCGAACCGATCCAGCAGAGTGCGAAACCGGCGGGGGCGCCAAAGATGCCGCATCAACGCGGCCTTGCGCCGATCCGTTGTGCGCAATCCTTGCACCGCAGCCGTTAGTATGCCGATATCCCCTGTGGCGGCGCGCAAAGGTAGTCCGCGCAACTGCATGGCAAAAAGCGAAAATACTTCTGCATCGGCCCCAGCGGGATCGTCGCGATCAAAGACTTCGTAGCCCACCTGAATGTATTCGTTCGCCCGGTCGGGATCATGTTCCTGTCGCCGAAAGACCTCACCTGAATAGGTATATCGCGCGGGTTCTGCGCCTTCGTTCATATGCATCTGAACAACGGGCAGAGTAAAATCGGGGCGCAGCATCTGTTCGCCCCGCAGAGCGTCGGAGGTGACATAGGCGCGCGCGCGGATGTCCTCACCATAAAGGTCCAGCAACGTCTCAGCCGGTTGCAGCAAGGGCGGGTCCACGACCCGCGCCCCGGCGGCCTCAAACCGCAGGCGCATCGCCGCAGAACGGGCCTGTATCTGAGAACGGTTGGGCATAGTTCAGTCCTGACTGTCCAAAATTTCGCGCACTTTGGCGACCAAATCGCCGCGCGGCACTTCGAACTGGCTGGGGCGTTCTTTCCATTCCTCCAGCGTGGCGCTTTCGGCAATCTTTGCACCCAGGATCAAATCCTTGATCTGCACGATGCCACTCGCTTTTTCGTCACCACCTTCGATCACGGCGATCGGAGAATTGCGCTTGTCTGCATATTTCAGCTGATTGCGAAAGTTCTTGGGGTTTCCCAGATAGACCTCGGCGCGAATGCCAGCATTGCGCAGTTCAGCCACCATTGCCTGATAGTCTGCCATACGGTCACGATCCATGACGGTCACGACAACAGGTCCAGTGGCTTGGGCACTGATACGACCCTTTTCGCGCAGGGCGGCCAGTAGCCGATCAACTCCGATAGAAATACCAGTTGCCGGGACTTCTTGTCCGGTAAAGCGTTTCACCAGATCATCATAGCGACCGCCGCCTGCTACGGACCCAAACTGCCGCTTGCGGCCTTTTTCGTCGAAGATTTCAAAGGTCAGCTCGGCTTCGTACACAGGCCCGGTGTAGTAGCCGAGGCCACGGACGACCGATGGATCGATCTCAATCCGATCCGCGCCATAGTCACCCGCAGCCAACAGCGCACCAATCTGTTCGAGCTCGGCAATACCATCCGCGCCGATCTTACTATCACCCACAGCAGCCTGCAGATTGGCCAGTGTTCCCGCGGTATCCGTAGCTTTGGAGGTCAGGAACGCAATCACAGGTTCCGCCTGATCATCGCTGAGGCCGACACCGTCGATAAACGCGCCCGACGCATCCACACGACCCTTGGTCAGCAACTCGCGCACCCCGGCTTCTCCGACTTTGTCGAATTTGTCGATGGTGCGTAGTACGTTGTCGCGGGCAGCGACATCATCGCCCAGCCCCATTGCTTCAAGTACACCGTTCAAAACCTTGCGGTTGTTGACGCGCACCAAATAGTCGCCGCGCGGAATACCCACGGTTTCCAGCGTATCCGACAACATGGCACAGATCTCGGCATCAGCCGCCATTGAGGCCGTGCCTACCGTATCCGCATCACATTGATAAAACTGACGATACCTCCCTGGTCCGGGTTTTTCGTTGCGCCAGACGGGCCCCATCGCATAGCGACGATAAGGCGTCGGCAGGTCGTTACGGTGCTGCGCATAAACGCGTGCCAAAGGCGCGGTCAGGTCATAGCGCAGGGCCATCCAGTCGCCCTTGTCATTCTCGTCAACTTCCTGCCACGCAAACACACCCTCGTTCGGGCGATCTACGTCGGGCAGAAACTTGCCCAGCGCCTCAACCGTTTCAACCGCGCTGCTTTCAAGCGCGTCAAATCCGTAGCGATGATAGACGTCCGCAATGGCCCGCAGCATCTCGGTGCGCTGCGTGACTTCCTGGCCGAAATAGTCGCGGAACCCTTTTGGCGTGATGGCCTTGGGGCGGGGCTGTTTCTTGGGCTTGGCCATTTGGGGCGTCCTTGGGAGTTAGTCGTTCCGCGCGCGGTCTATCCCATGGCCGGGATCGGGGCAAGCCAACGCGCGGCCGCACAGCGCGGTTTCACTGGTCATGCGCTTGCCGGGCCGCTATGAGCGAGACAGACACAAGCCCCCACAGGAACCCGATATGCAGCATCTGGAAGAACAGATCGCCCATCTGACCCGTACGGTTGAAGACTTGAACGCAATTGTCACCCGGCAACAGGACGAGATTGATAACCTCACCCGCCGGGTTGAGATCCTGATGCGACGCGAAGGGGAACGGGCTCAGGAAGGAACAGGCGGTATCGTCTTGGGGGACGAACGCCCACCGCATTACTGAAGGTGCGGTGAATTTAAGGAGTTGTACAACACTCAGAGCGTGGATGTTACGACTTGTACAACACCCTGAACGACGCAAACCGCCCCAAAAGGCAGCAGACGGAGATAGCCGATGACCCAAAAACTTGCGCTTGTGACCGGGGCTGCCCGTGGCATCGGCTTGGCCACCACAAAGCTGTTTTTACAACAAGGGTGGCAGGTCGCAATGGTGGACCGGGACGCGGATGAGTTGAAGCTGGCCGCTGAGGGGTTGGGCAGTGCGCAGCCGTTTTTCTACGACATCTCGGTCCCGGAGCAAGTATCCGAAATGGTTGAGGCGGTACTCCACCATTTCGGGCAGATCGACGCGGTCGTGAACAATGCGGGCGTAGCGGATTTTGGTCCTATCGAAGAGGCGGATTTTGCGACCTGGCGACGGGTCATGGAAACCAATCTCGACGGTGTATTTCTGGTCAGTCAAGCGACTGTGCAGCCCTTGAAGACCAGCAAAGGCGCAATCGTCAATATCGCGTCAATATCAGGGCTCCGCGCCAGCACTTTGCGCGTGGCATATGGCACATCAAAGGCGGGGGTCATCCACCTGACGAAACAGCAGGCGGCGGAACTGGGTGAGTATGGCGTCCGGGCCAACTGTGTCTGTCCCGGTCCGGTCCGCACCAAACTGGCGATGGCCGTGCACACGCCCGATATCATCGCAGCTTATCACGACGCGATCCCCTTGAACCGCTATGGGTCGGAACAAGAGATCGCCGAGGTGATCTGCTTTCTGTGCTCGGACAAGGCCAGCTATGTGACCGGACAGGTGATCGCATCCGATGGCGGGTTTGACAGCACCGGCGTCGGGCTGCCCGCGCTTCGTCAGGACTGTTAGGAGGTCACGAAGCTAAGCCGCAACAGACCTGGCGATAAGCCCATCATAGTCCCAGCGTTGATTTCACCGCATTGTCAACAACACCAGCCAGCAATGCGTCTTTGTCATCCGCGCATCCGTCGCGCAGGGCTTCCACAAACGCCTGATGCAGTTTGGCTTTTTCCTCGTCAGAGGCCGCGTGGTCATTGATATCGATCTGACGGTTATAGATCGATACGGCGGTCAGCTTTTCGACGACGGCATAGATAAAGGCTTCATCCCCGTCTGCCTCTTCTACGACTGAGACACAGGTATGATACATCACGGGCAACGCATCCTGGACCATTTGTTCGGCGGCCTCATCAGCAAAGGCCACGCTTGGCAGTGCTACACAAACGCTTGCCAATACGGCTCTTAAGGGGGTCATACGCATCGCATTCACTTCCAGTTGTGTCCAATAAATGCCCCGGCCACACCACCAATGGCTGCGCCCTTGCCGTCTCCGATCAGGGCGCCAACCCCCGCGCCGATCAACGCGCCTTCGATCGTATTCTTCTTCTTTTTGTTGTCGGCAAGCCCCGCCGATGCTGACAACAGCACCAGCGACGCAGCCGCGGCGAAAGTGATTGTTCTGAAACCGGTATCCGCAATTTTCATCTGGGCGCTCTCCTGTGATCTGACCCTTGAATACACATTCTGAATTCAGCCTAGCGAGGCCTGGACTATCTGGCAACAAAGCCGTCTTCGGTCAGATCTCTTCGACTGACATCACACCTTCCAACGACTTCAGCGCACCTTTGATCTGTGGATTGATGGGAAAATCCTGACCCAGATCCAGTTCAACATCACCGGGCAATCCTGGATCCAGCAAACAAAGCTGGATTGGGCCTTTGGCCGCGCTGCGTGCGGCGCTGGCGGCGTCTTCCAACACTTTGGCGAGCGTTGGCACCGCCTGAGCCTGATCCACGAAAATCCGAAGACCGGTGGCGCCTGCGTCAGCAACAACCGAATCAATTGGTCCAACTGAGCGCCCCAGCAGTTTGAGCTGATCGGCCTCCATCGTTGCCTCAGCGGTCAGCACGACCTGCGCACCGGTTTCCAAAAACTCGCGCGATTTTTCCAGAGTTTCGGAAAACAGAGTGACCTCGTAAGCACCGCTTGGGTCAGACAATTGCGCAAAGGCAAAGCGGTTACCCCGGGCGGATTTCCGTTCCTGACGCCCCGCAACCACTCCCGCCATCTTTGCGATCAACGGGCCGGATCGCGCCTTTTCCATCACCTCGTCCAAGGTCAGAACCTGTTTGCGTTTCAACGCAGGCATGTAGTCATCTAGGGGATGGCCGGACAGGTAGAAGCCAATTGCCTTGAACTCTTCGCTCAGGCGCTCGGCCGGTAACCAATCTGGCGTCGGCGACAGGCGCGGTTCGGGCAAATCATCACCCGCCTCACCAAACAGCGACACCTGGTTGGAGTTCTTCTGTTCGTGAATAGCCGCCGAATACTGTACCAACGGATCGAGGCTATCGAATACACGGCGACGGTTTTTGTCGAGTTCGTCGAATGCCCCTGCCCGCGCCAACATCTCAAGCGGACGTTTACCAACTTTCTTAAGATCGACCCGGCGGGCTAAGTCGAAAAGATTGACGAATGGCTTCGCACCGCGTCCTTCAATCACAAGGTTCATCGCCTCGACACCTACATTCTTGAGCGCGCCCAGCGCATAGACCAAATGCCCTTCATTGACGTCAAACGTCGCCTGTGACCGGTTCACACAAGGTGGCACATACGGCAGTTCCAGCCCTTTGCGGACTTCTTCGAAGTACACAGCCAGTTTGTCGGTCAGATGGATATCACAATTCATGACACCCGCCATGAACTCGACCGGGTGGTTCGCTTTCAGCCAGCCGGTCTGATAGCTGACCACCGCATAGGCCGCCGCGTGCGATTTGTTGAAGCCGTAATTGGCGAACTTGTCGAGCAGGTTCCAAACCTCGGTCGCCTTGGCTTCGTCCACGTCGTTTTCAGCCGCACCTTTGAGGAATTTGGGCCGTTCGGCGTCCATCGCCTCCTGGATTTTCTTACCCATTGCGCGGCGCAACAAGTCCGCGCCGCCAAGGCTGTAACCCGCCATTTCCTGAGCGATCTGCATCACCTGTTCCTGATAGACGATAATGCCCTGGGTCTCGTCCAGGATGTGGTCGATGGACGGGTGCAGCGTGTCCCGCTCGCTCAGCTTGTTCTTGACCTCGCAGAACTTGGGGATGTTCTCCATCGGGCCGGGACGGTAGAGCGCGACGAGGGCAATGATGTCTTCGATACAGTCCGGCTTCATGCGCTTGAGCGCATCCATCATGCCGCTGGATTCCACCTGAAACACTGCCACCGTCTTGGCGGCGGAATAGAGTTTGTATGTCGCCTCGTCATCCAGCGGGATGGCGTTGATCTGGTTTACCGCCCCTTCAGCGGGCTCATAAAGCTCGGTGCCGTCAGGGGCGATGTGCAAATCGCGCCCGGACTTGAAGATCAGATCCATCGCATTCTGGATCACAGTCAGCGTCTTCAAACCAAGAAAGTCGAACTTCACCAGCCCGGCCTGCTCCACCCATTTCATATTGAACTGGGTCGCGGGCATATCGGAGCGCGGATCCTGATACAGCGGCACCAGCGCGTCCAGAGGGCGGTCCCCGATCACAACACCTGCCGCGTGGGTCGAAGCGTTCCGCAACAACCCTTCAACCTGTTGGCCGTAGGTGAGCAAGCGGTCGACGACCTCTTCATTGCGAGCCTCTTCGCGCAGGCGGGGTTCGTCTTTCAGTGCCTTTTCGATGGAGACGGGTTTCACACCCTCGACAGGGATCATCTTGGACAGGCGATCCACCTGGCCGTAGGGCATTTGCAGAACGCGCCCGATATCGCGCACGGCAGCTTTGGACAGCAACGCACCAAAGGTTATGATCTGCCCTACCCTGTCGCGCCCGTATTTTTGCTGCACGTAACGGATCACCTCTTCCCGGCGGTCCATGCAGAAATCGATGTCGAAGTCCGGCATCGAGACACGCTCGGGGTTCAGGAACCGTTCGAACAGCAGGGAATAGCGCAGCGGGTCAAGGTCCGTAATCGTTAGCGCATAGGCCACCAAAGAGCCCGCGCCAGAGCCTCGCCCCGGACCAACAGGAATATCCTGATCCTTGGACCATTGGATGAAATCCGCGACGATCAGGAAATAGCCAGGAAAGCCCATGCCTTCGATGATATCGAGCTCGAAATTCAGCCGTTCCTGATATTCCTCAGGCGTCACCGCATGTGGGATCACGGCAAGGCGTTTCTGCAAGCCTTCATTGGCGATACGGCGCAGTTCAGCAACTTCGTCATCGGCGAATTTAGGCAAGATCGGATCGCGGCGATAGGCCATGAAGGCGCAGCGTTTGGCAATCTCGATCGTGTTCTCGATGGCCTCAGGCAGGTCGGCAAACAGCGTCGCCATTTCCTGCTGAGACTTGAAGTAGTGTTGCGCGGTCAGGCGGCGGCGACCGGCCTGCTGGTCCACGTAAGCCCCTTCGGAAATGCAGATCAGCGCGTCATGCGCCTCATACATGTCCGAGGTGGGGAAATAGACGTCATTTGTGGCCACCAGTGGTAAGTTCTTGGCATAGGCCATCTCGACATGACCGCGTTCAGTCAAGCGTTCGGCCTCGGGCTGACCATCCTCGCCGGGATGACGTTGCAGCTCAACGTAAAGCCGGTCTGGGAACATCGACGCCAACTGATCCATCAAGGCTTCGGCCGCTGGGCGCTGGCTTTGTTGCAGCAGCCGCCCGACCGGCCCGTCCGGCCCGCCGGACAGGCAGATAAGGCCGTCGGAACGTTCTGCCAGTTCCTCCAACGTGACTTGCGGCAACTGACCGCCCTTGTCCACGTAGAGGCAGGAACTGAGTTTCATCAAGTTCTCATACCCAACCTCGGACTGAGCCAGCAGCACCAGCGGTGCCGGGATCTTGGGCTTTTCACCGGGTTGCGCTTGCACATAGGTCAGGTCAACCTGGCATCCCATGATCGGCTGGACACCTGCATCGCTGGCGGACACCGAAAACTCCAACGCCGAGAACATGCTATTGGTGTCGGTCACCGCGACCGCCGGCATATCCATCTTCTCGCAAAGACCCGGCAGCTTTTTCAGCCGTACGGCGCCTTCCAGCAGGGAATATTCGGTGTGAACGCGGAGGTGAATGAATCGGGGAATACTGCTCATACCACGCAAGCTATCCCAGCCGGCGGTCGCGCAAAAGCCGGAACCTTAACCACCAACTGTCAAAAAAATCATCGTTGATTATTCGGCTTTTTCAGAAGGTGCTTCGCAAGGCGGCGCCGACCTCCAGCATAAAATGCTTTAGTTCCAAACAATTAAACACTACACACACACGACGATCTTACGCTGCATTGATGGAATGGTGCATATTACAGGTAGTTTTTCTTGCCAGATCACGCACGCTGTTTCTAACATCTTATGGCAAGCTACCAGCCCGCTACTCTTTCTACGTCGCATCGAAGGAGGGCACCGAGGGGCGCAACCGGGTAACGCGACGGGTTTCACGAATGAACATCACGTTTCTTCTGAACGGAGAGACAGTGGAGCTGGCGGATGTAAATCCGACAGCGACCTTGCTGGACTGGCTGCGCGAAGATCGCGGCCTCACCGGCACCAAGGAGGGCTGCAACGAAGGCGATTGTGGGGCTTGCACCGTCATGGTGACTGATGAAGGCGGCGCGAAAGCTCTGAATTCCTGCATTCTGTTTCTACCTCAGTTGCATGGAAGGGCTGTGCGCACCGTCGAAGGGGCCAGCGGCCCAAATGGAGAGGTGCACCCGGTTCAACAGGCGATGGTCAACCTGCACGGGTCGCAATGCGGATTCTGCACGCCTGGTTTCGTGATGTCGATGGTTTCCAGTCACATTAATGGCGCCACGGATCACGACACCCAACTTGCGGGCAATCTATGTCGCTGCACGGGATACGCGCCGATCATTCGCGCCGCCGAAGCCGTCGAAAAGCACCCAGTACCGGTTTGGGTAAAAGACACGCCAGTAGCGACGCAGGTGACTTCTACCTTGCTGCCCGGATCGTCGGACGAGCTGGCCCGGATTTACGCGCAATACCCGGACGCGACCCTGGTCGCCGGTGCGACCGATGTGGGCCTGTGGGTCACCAAGCAGCTACGCGATCTGGATCCGGTGATTTTCCTGAATGGCTGTGACGACCTGAAAGAAATCACCATCACAGAGGAAAAAATCCGGTTTGGGGCCATGGTTGACATGAACCGGATGGGTGAGGCGTTGGCGGATCTGCATCCATCTTACGCCGAGATGATCCGCCGCTATGCCAGTGTACAGGTGCGCCACGCAGCTACCCTTGGTGGCAACATCGCCAACGGCTCCCCCATCGGAGACAACCCGCCTGCGCTGATTGCGCTGAATGCTGATGTCCACTTACGTAAGGGCGACGTGCAACGTTCGATCCCGATGGAAAGCTTCTTCATCGACTATGGCAAGCAGGACCGCGCTCCCGGCGAATTCGTCGAAGCCATCAGCTTCCCGCGTCAGACAGACCGGTTGAAATGCTACAAACTGAGCAAACGGTTCGATCAGGATATCTCGGCGGTGTGTGGATGTTTCAAGATTTCGGTCGTGGACGGTGTCGTTGCCGACGCACGGATCGCCTTTGGCGGCATGGCGGGCATTCCGAAACGGGCTGCATGTGTCGAGGCCACGCTGGTCGGAGAGCCCTGGACCCTTGAAACCATCCGGGCTGCTATCCCCGCCTTTGCCGACGACTTTACCCCGATGACGGACATGCGCGCCTCGGCACTCTATCGGCTTGAAACGGCCAAGGCATTGCTTGAGCGCTATTTCCTTGAGGATCAGGGCGAAGCGACCAATGTGTTGGAGGTGTCGGCATGAGCGTGACTAAACCCCTCCCTCACGACGCGGCGCCGCTGCATGTGTCTGGCACTGCCCGCTATGTAGATGACATCCCAACGCCCAAGGGAACGTTGCATCTGGCCTTTGGCCTCAGCCCGATTGCCAAGGGTACGATCAAGACCGTGGATCTGTCTGCAGTTAAGACTGCAGACGGCGTTTTGATGGTGATGACAGCAGAAGACCTTCCGTTTGCCAACGATGTCTCCCCTTCTATCCATGATGAACCCCTGCTTTCCAACGGCACCGTTCACTACATCGGTCAGCCTGTTTTCCTTGTGGTCGCGACCAGCCATCTAGCCGCGCGCAAAGCCGCAAGATTAGGCAAGATCGACTATGCCGAAGAGACGCCGATCCTGACAGTGGAAGAGGCATTGGCCGCCGACAGTCGGTTCGAAGATGGCCCACGCATCTATGCCAAGGGCGATGCGGAGGCCGCCATTTCAGCCGCGACCCATGTGATCGAGGGCACGTTCGAGATTGGTGGCCAGGAGCATTTCTATCTGGAGGGTCAGGCCGCGTTGGCCGTGCCGAATGAGGGTGCGGATATGCTGGTGCACAGCTCGACCCAGCACCCGACTGAGATTCAGCACAAAGTTGCGGATGCGTTGGGCGTTCCCATGCACGCGGTCCGTGTCGAGACCCGCCGCATGGGCGGAGGGTTTGGCGGCAAGGAAAGCCAGGGCAACGCCTTGGCCGTGTCCTGCGCGATCGCGGCGCGTGCGACCGGTAAGGCTTGCAAGATGCGCTACGATCGGGATGACGATATGATCATCACCGGCAAGCGCCATGCGTTCCGTATTTCGTACCGCGCCGGGTTTGACGAGCACGGTCATATTCAGGGGGTTTCTTTTCTGCACTATGCGATCTGCGGCTGGGCGCAGGACCTGTCCCTGCCCGTCGCGGACCGTGCCATGTTGCATTCGGACAATGCCTATCTGCTTCCGAATGCGCGGATCGAGAGCCATCGGCTTAAGACAAATACGCAATCCGCCACCGCTTATCGCGGGTTCGGCGGTCCGCAGGGCATGGTCGGCATCGAACGCGTCATGGACCACGCGGCCCATGAACTGAAGCTTGACCCGGTCGAGTTGCGGCAGCGGAACTACTATGAGCCTGCGCATGCGGTTGCCGATCTCGCGCCAACACCGAAGCCACTAGGACACCCGGATCCGCACGAAGATCTGACCAGCCGCGGCGCGGCTGAAATGGCCCCATCAAACACGCCGGTCCGCCCGGTACCTGAAGGCGGTAACACGACGCCCTACGGCATGGAAGTTAGCGACTTTGAATTGCATGGCATGACGACCGCCCTGCTGGCCTCCAGCGACTACGCAGCGCGTAAAGCGGCCATCGCACAATGGAACGCCAAGAATTTCGTGATCAAGAAAGGCATTGCGTTTTCTCCGGTCAAGTTTGGTATTTCTTTCACGCTGACACATCTAAATCAGGCGGGTGCGCTGGTGCATGTCTATCAGGATGGCTCGGTCCATCTGAACCATGGCGGCACCGAGATGGGGCAAGGGCTATTCCAGAAAGTGGCGCAGGTTGCGGCGTCGCGTTTTGGCATCCCTTTGGAGATGGTGAAGATCACCGCAACTGATACGGCCAAGGTGCCGAATACCTCGGCCACGGCAGCATCGTCCGGTAGTGACTTGAACGGGATGGCGGTCAAAGCCGCCTGCGATACGATCCGGGACCGCATGGCGGACTATCTGGCCGAACGCCATCAGGCCGATCCGTCAAGCGTTCGTTTCACCGACGGCCATGTGGAAGTTGGCGAGGAGCGCTACAGTTTTGCCGAGGCAGCGGCGCTTGCCTATCAGGGGCGAGTCAGCCTGTCCGCAACCGGGTTCTACAAAACCCCCAGGATCGAATGGGATCGCATCAAGGGGCACGGTCGGCCCTTCTTTTACTTCGCTTACGGAGCCTCGGTCACAGAGGTTGCGGTGGATATCCTGACAGGCGAAAACCGCATCCTGCGCACGGATATCCTGCATGATGCAGGCGCGTCGCTGAACCCTGCATTGGATATCGGGCAGATAGAAGGTGGCTACGTACAGGGCGCGGGCTGGTTGACGACGGAAGAACTGATCTGGGACGACAAGGGCAACCTTCGTACCCACGCGCCGTCGACTTACAAAATCCCGGCCTGTTCTGACCGGCCCGACGTATTCAACGTGGCGCTCTGGGACGCGGAGAACCGAGAGGACACGATCTATCGGTCCAAGGCGGTGGGTGAACCGCCGTTCATGCTGGGCATATCGGCATGGCTGGCGCTGTCGAATGCGGTGGCAGCCTGCGGCACTCGTTATTCGGCGCTGGACGCCCCTGCCACGGCTGAACAGATCTGGCACGGCGTCCAACGGGTAAGGGGAGATACCTGATGGGATTTGATCGGGAGGCTTTGAGGGAGGCGGTCATTAACCACGGCACCGTGGTCCGCGTTGTGGTCGCCGGGATCAAGGGATCGTCTCCCCGCGAGGTTGGGGCTTCGATGCTTGTTTGGAAGAAGGGTCAAAGCGGGACAATCGGCGGCGGCACTTTGGAATTTCAGGCAGCTGAGGCGGCGCGGTTGCAAACTGCGCCGTCCCGCCTGACGCAACATGCGCTTGGGCCAGATATGGGACAATGCTGCGGAGGGGCGGTGACGCTGTTAAGCGAGAGCTATGACCGAGCAGCTGTAGACTGCCTGGACGACGCCATTATTGCTCGTTCGGTATCTTGTGGTGAGATGCCTTTGTCGGTGAAGCGCTTGCTGGCAAAGGCCCGTGGACAGGGTGCGCAGCCAGATCCGCAACTCATCGATGGCTGGATGGTAGAGCCGGTGCATAACCCAACTCGTCATCTTTGGATCTGGGGCGCTGGCCACGTTGGTCGCGCGTTGGTTGATGTTCTGGCACCTCTCCCTGATCTGGCCATTACCTGGGTTGACACCGGACCAGAGCGGTTTCCCGAAATGGTACCAGCGGGCGTAACCACCGTGCCCGCGGCGAAACCCGCCGAGCTTGTCCGCCACGCCCCGCACGATGCCGAACATCTTGTGCTGACTTATTCACACAATCTGGACCTGGAACTGTGCAACAGGCTGCTTTTGCACGATTTCCGCTTTGCGGGCCTGATTGGGTCGGCTACGAAATGGGCACGGTTTCGGTCGCGACTGGCGGCCCTTGGGCATTCGCCCGAGCGGATCGGGCGGATCACCTGCCCAATTGGTGACCCATCACTGGGTAAGCACCCGCAGATGATCGCCGTTGGTGTCGCGGCGCAGATCCTGCGCCCAGCCCGGCAGAACGAACTGAAGAAGGACCTGAGCGCGTGACCACTCCACTTCTGAGCCTGCAAGGGCTGACCAAAGCCTATCCCGGCGTCGTGGCCAATGATCAGGTGTCCTTTGACATCGGTGAGGGAGAGGTTCACGCCTTGTTGGGCGAAAACGGCGCGGGCAAATCCACACTTGTTAAGATGATCTATGGCTTGGTGAAACCCGACAGCGGCACAATGCTGCTGCGGGGGCAGTCCTTTACACCATCCGAGCCCCGCGCAGCGCGCGCCGATGGGATCGCGATGGTGTTCCAGCATTTCTCACTGTTTGACGCGCTGAACGTGGCCGAAAACATTGCGTTGGGGATGGAGAACCCACCTGCGATGGGGGATTTGGCCTCGCGCATCCGGGAGGTATCCGAGACCTATGGCCTGCCGCTGGACCCGTTTCGTACTGTTGGTGACCTGTCAGCCGGTGAGCGGCAGCGGGTTGAGATCATTCGCTGCCTGCTGCAAGACCCAAAGCTGCTGATCATGGACGAACCGACCTCGGTTCTGACGCCGCAAGAGGTTGAGATTCTGTTCGAGACCCTGAACAAGTTGCGGTCCGAGGGGACCTCGATCCTGTATATCTCGCATAAGCTGGAAGAGATCCGGACGCTGTGTGACCACGCCACGATCCTGCGTTTAGGCAAGAACGTCGGCGAATGCGTTCCGTCTGAGACCTCGGCGCGCGATATGGCCGAGATGATGGTCGGATCGACCTTGCAGACACCAGAGCGTAGCGGGCGTGAGTTTGGCGATGTCGCACTGGATGTCAGCGGCTTGTCGGTGCCGTCGCCCTCAGAATTCGGTACAGCACTGCGCAATGTGCATATGACGGTACGCAAAGGTGAGGTTCTGGGCATCGGTGGGGTCGCCGGAAACGGCCAGGACGAATTGCTGGGCGTGCTGTCCGGTGAAATTCCGACCGCAGCTGATGCCATTAAATTCGCCGGTCAGCCTATTGGCAAGCTTGGACCCACCGCGCGGCGCAAGCTGGGCGTCCTGACCGCGCCAGAAGAGCGGCTGGGCCATGCGGCGGCGCCTGACATGAGCCTGACCGAGAACGCGTTGCTGACCGGATCGGTCCGCGAAGGGCTGGAAAACAACGGTTTCCTCAAGTGGGCCGAAACCCAAAGCTTTGCCGAGAAGATCATCAACGCGTTCGACGTTCGCACACCCGGCCCCGAGAACGCGGCGCGGTCCTTGTCGGGCGGAAACCTGCAGAAATTCGTCATCGGGCGAGAGGTTTTGCAAGATCCCGACGTGCTGGTGGTGAACCAACCAACCTGGGGCGTGGATGCGGCCGCGGCGGCCGCGATCCGACAGGCCATTCTAGATCTGGCCGCTAAAGGCACCGCGGTTGTGTGCATCAGTCAGGACCTGGATGAGCTCATGGAAATCTCAGACAGCTTTGCCGCGCTGAACGAAGGGCGGTTAAGCGCTCCGCGCGAGACGACCGGTCTGACCGTGGAAGAGATTGGCCTGATGATGGGCGGCGCACATGGCATGGAGGTTGCTCATGTGTGAGCCGCAGAATCGCCTTTGGCGAGAGTATTTACAAAAAGATGAAGAACGCGGGGGGATGAGCGTGTGATTGTGTTGGAGAAGCGGCCTCAGCCGTCCAAGGCGTGGTCCTATGCGACCCCTTTGGTGGCTGTGCTGGCAACGATGGTGTTTGGGGGCATCTTGTTCACCATTCTGGGCAAGAACCCCATCGAAGCCATTGGCACCATTTTTTGGGAGCCTCTGTTTGGCGAATTTGCGTTCTACTATCGTCCGCAATTGCTGGTGAAAGGCGCGCCATTGGTGCTGATTGCGATCGGCCTGTCGCTGGGCTTTCGCGCCGGCATCTGGAACATCGGTGCCGAAGGGCAATACATCATGGGTGCAATCTTTGGGGCGGGCGCCGGTCTGGCGTTTTATCCAATTGATGCGTTCTATGTTTTCCCGATCATGGTGCTGGCCGGGGCCTTTGGTGGCTGGCTTTGGGCATCTATTCCGGCCTTTTTGAAGGTGCGGTTTGGCACCAACGAAATCCTCGTCTCGCTGATGTTGGTTTATGTGGCCGAGCAGATGCTGGCCTCAGTCTCACTGGGGTTACTGAAGAACCCCGAGGGTTTTGGCTTTCCCGGCTCGCGCAACCTGCAATCCTACGACGCTGCCCATAACGCCGAGCTGATCTCCGGATCTGGCATGCATTGGGGTGTTGTGACCGCGTTGATTGCCGTGATCTTTGCCTATGTTCTGCTGAACCGGCACATGTTGGGGTTCCACATCCGCCTTACGGGTGAGGCTCCGCGCGCCGCTAAATTTGCGGGTGTGAACCCGGCCCGCTTGATCCTGTTTTGCCTCGGCCTTTCCGGCGCGCTGGCCGGGTTGGCCGGTATGTTCGAGGTCTCTGGCCCCTCTGGTGTGGTCAGCATCGATTTCAACGTCGGCTATGGTTTCACCGCGATCATCGTGGCGTTTCTGGGCCGTCTACATCCGGTGGGTATCCTGCTGGCCGGTGGGCTGATGGCGCTGACCTATATTGGCGGTGAAATTGCACAATCCCAATTGGGTTTGCCGGCCGCCGCCATTCAGGTGTTCCAGGGGATGCTTCTGTTCTTCCTCTTGGCCTTTGATCTTTTGACCAATTACCGCATCCGTGCGGCCCGTAGCGAGGTAGCCTGAGCCATGGATCTAGGTGAAATCAATCCCGTTCTTCTGGTCGCCTCGTTGATGGTGGCTGCAACCCCGCTGCTGCTGGCCGCCATCGGCGAGCTGGTGGTCGAGAAAGCTGGTGTGCTGAATCTCGGTGTCGAAGGCATGATGATCGTTGGCGCGATCAGCGGTTTTGCGACATCCGTCGAAACCGGCTCGCCCTGGCTGGGATTCCTTGCAGCAGCGGTCGGCGGCGCCGTGTTGTCGTTGCTGTTCGTTCTGCTAACTCAGGTTGCGTTGGCCAATCAGGTGGCCAGCGGGTTGGCCCTTACGTTGTTCGGGTTGGGATTCAGCGCCCTTCTTGGGCAAGGCTACGTTGGGGTAAAACCGCCAAGTATGGGTGAAATTCATATCCCGGTGATCAGCGATATCCCGGTGATCGGACCAATCCTGTTCCAGCATGATCCGATCCTTTACGTTGGCATCGCCCTAACCGCCGCAGTCTGGGCCGTTCTCAAATACACGCGCGCCGGCCTTGTGCTACGCGCGGTGGGCGAAAACCACGATGCCGCCCATGCTCTGGGATACAAAGTTATCAAGATCCGTATTATGGCGATCATGTTTGGCGGCGCCTGCGCTGGCTTGGGCGGCGCTTACATCAGCCTGATCCGAGTGCCGCAGTGGACCGAGGGTATGACGGCCGGTGTCGGCTGGATCGCGCTGGCACTGGTTGTCTTTGCCAGTTGGAAACCATGGCGCGCGCTTTTGGGTGCTTATTTGTTTGGCGGAATCACGGTCTTGCAGCTTAATCTGCAGGCAGCGGGCGTTGCCATTCCCGTCGAGTATCTGGCAATGTCACCCTATATCATCACGATCCTTGTGCTTGTGATCCTTTCGGCCGACAAGAGCAGCGCACCTGCCTCACTGGGCCGGATTTTCCACGCCTCGCATTAGACGGGGCCAATTGAACCAACTTGGGGAGTAACTACATGAAATTCACATCACTTCTGGCAAGCGCCGCCATGGCGCTGGGTCTGGCCTCGGGTGCCATGGCCGAAGACAAAACCAAGGTCGGCTTTGTCTATGTCGGTCCTGTCGGCGACGGCGGCTGGACCTATGAGCATAACAAAGGTCGCCTGGCCGTCGAGGAACATTTCGGCGACAAGGTTGAGACGGTGTTCGTTGAATCGGTGCCCGAAGGCCCGGATGCAGAACGCGTGATGACTCAGATGGCGCTGGAAGGCGCGGACCTGATCTTTACCACCTCGTTCGGCTATATGGACCCGACCATCAACGTGGCCCAAAAGTTCCCGGACGTGAAGTTCGAGCATGCGACCGGCTACAAAACGGCTGACAATGTATCGGTCTATTCGGCTCGCTTCTATGAAGGCCGTGCCGTTCAGGGGCACATCGCTGGTAAGATGACCGAGTCGAACATCATCGGCTATATCGGGTCTTACCCGATCCCCGAAGTGATCCGTGGCATCAACTCGGCCTACATCCACGCCAAAAAGGTGAACCCGGATGTCGAGTTCAAAATCATCTGGGCTTACACGTGGTTCGACCCGGCAAAAGAGGCTGATGCAGCTTCGGTTCTGATCGAACAGGGCGCGGACGTGATCCTGCAGCACACCGACTCGACGGCACCGCAAGCGGCTGCGCAAGAGGCCGGCAACGTGATCACCTTTGGTCAGGCCTCGGACATGAGCGAATACGCTCCGATGCCGCGCGTCAGCTCGATCATCGACAACTGGGCCCCCTACTATATCGCGCGCACGCAGGCCGTGATGGATGGCAGCTGGGCAACGGCGAACACCTGGGACGGTATCGGCCCGGGTATGGTCGAGATTGGCGAAATCTCGGACGCGGTTCCAGCGGATATCAAAGAAGAAGCACTGGCGATGACAGCGGCGCTTGCTGACGGTAGCTATCACCCATTCACAGGCCCGCTGAAAAAGCAGGACGGTAGTGACTGGCTGGCGGACGGTGAAACCGCAGATGATGGCACATTGGCGGGCATGAACTTTTACGTTGAAGGGCTGGAAGGCGAAATCCCGCAGTAAAGCCGCCAAAAGCGCTAAACTAAGAATGCCCGCATTGATCATGCGGGCATTTTCTATTTCGGTCAGGGAGGATCGACCACCCAGGTACTGCTGCTTAGCTGGCCCTAAGTGCTTTGGGAAAGCCCCTTCACGCCCTCACGCCGCCCGAGGCGCGCTCGGTGGTTCTTTCGCGCCTGTCATAAAGGCCACGGCATCAGACATGGTGTAGTCCTTGGGATCGATGACACAAAGCCGTTTGCCCAACCTGTGCACGTGGATACGGTCGGCAACCTCAAAGACATGCGGCATGTTGTGGCTGATCAGGATGATCGGAATACCGCGCGACTTCACATCGATTATCAGCTCTAACACCCGACGGCTTTCTTTCACGCCCAAAGCCGCAGTTGGTTCGTCCAGAATGATCACCTTAGACCCGAAGGCAGCAGCGCGTGCGACCGCAACACCCTGACGCTGACCACCTGAAAGGGTCTCGACGGCCTGATTGATATTTTGGATCGTCATCAAACCCAGTTCGGTTAATTTGTCCCGGGCGAATTTTTCCATCGCAGGCCGGTCAAGCATTCTGAAAACCGAACCCAACGGGCCTTTTCGACGAATTTCCCTGCCCATAAACATGTTGTCGGCAATAGAAAGCGCCGGAGACATGGCAAGTGTCTGATACACAGTTTCGATCCCTGCTCCCCGTGCATCAATCGGAGAATGAAAATTCACCTTCTGGCCCTCAAGCCAGACCTCACCTTCGTCAGGCGCCACCGCGCCCGAAACGGCCTTGATCAGCGTCGACTTACCGGCACCATTATCCCCGATCACCGCCAGGATCTCTCCTGGCATCAGGTCGAAGTCGCATTGATCCAGCGCGGTTACCTTTCCATAGCGCTTGACCAGGTTCCGTCCTTTGAGAATGGGTTCCATCAGGCTGCTACCTTTCTGATCCACTGGTCAACGGCGACCGCTGCAATGATGAGAATGCCAATCAGCAAGAAGGTCCATTGCGCATCAGCCCCGAGCAGGCGCAAGCCGAGCGTAAACACCCCGACAATCAGCGCTCCGAACAGCGATCCGAGGATCGACCCGCGACCGCCAAACAGCGAGATGCCACCAATCACAACCGCCGTAATGCTTTCGATATTGGCCAACTGCCCTGACGTCGGGGATACCGACCCGATACGCCCAATCAGTGCCCAACCCGCAAAAGCGCAAATCAGCCCCGACAACATGTAAACTGACATCAGCGTCCGATGGACGTTGACCCCCGACAACTCAGCCGCTTCCGGGTCATCGCCGACCGCATAAACATGCCGTCCCCAGGCCGTATGGCGCAGCGCATAGGAGAGCCCAAGGATGAGCAGCAGCATGAACAACACGCCAACAGTGAACACCGCCCCACCCACGTTAAACTTGGTTCCGAACAGCTGCAATATGGGTGCGTTGGCCTCGATGTCCTGGGACCGGATCGTTTCGTTTTGCGAATACAGAAAGTTTGCGGCCAACACGATTTGCCACATGCCAAGCGTGACGATGAAGGGTGGCAGCTTGATCCGGCTGATGAGAAATCCGTTCACCGCCCCGAACGCGGTACCAACGGCAAGCCCGCACAGGATCGCAACAGAGGGCGGCAATCCGTAGCGGAATGTGAATTGCCCCATGACGACGGAAGACATCACCATGATCGCACCAACGCTCAGGTCGATGCCCGCCGTCAGGATCACAAGACTTTGGGCTGCGGCCACGATGCCAACGATCTGAACCTGTTGCAGGATCAGGGTCAGCGCGAAAGGTGAGAAGAATTTTGCGCCGAGCAAAAGCCCAAACACAACAATAGCGGCGACAAGAACGATCAACGGAACCAGGGACGGGTTAACATGCAAAAAGTGCTGAACCGTCCCGACAAAACCACGGTGATGGTCATCAAACTCGGCGACTTGCTCCGGGCTGCCAGCTGCTGCGGCCTCGAAGTCATCGGATTGTCGTGAAGTCTCGGACATTAAGAATCCCCCAAGCGTCAAGTGCCCGTTTACGGACCACTTTAGCAAGTTTTTGGGTGAGAGGGTGGTTTGGCGTCAGGAGGCCACATTTGCAGCCTCCCGCAGGTTACTTTAGCCCCAGCAGAGGTCCATGCCTTCTTTCACTGAAATGGACTCAACGCCCTCAGCGGCTTGATCGGTCACAAGCGCAACGCCAGTATCATAAAAGTCTTTTCCCGGCGTGTTTTCAGGCTTAACGCCCTCGTCCGCCCATTTCTTGACCGCTTCAACACCCAGAGACGCCATCAAAAGCGGGTACTGCTGTGAAGTTGCCCCGATTACACCGTCTGCCACGTTTTGCACACCTGGGCAGCCCCCGTCGACGGATACGATCAGCACATCGTTCTCGCGCCCAATGGCTTTCAGCGCTTCATACGCACCCGCGGCTGCAGGTTCGTTGATCGTGTGAACAACGTTGATCGTCGGGTCCTTGGCCAGAAGGTTCTCCATCGCGCGGCGACCGCCTTCTTCATTGCCTGCGGTCACGTCACTGCCGACAAGGCGTGGATCATCTTCATCCCCGATGACATTCGGGTCTGCTAGATCAACTCCGAACCCTTCCAGAAAGCCTTGGTTGCGCAGCACATCCACGGTGGGTTGGCTGACCGCAAGGTCCAGCGTGGCGATTTTAGCATCATTAGCGGCATCCCCGAGGGACGCTTTCGCCCATTGACCGATCAGCAGCCCGGCCAGGAAGTTGTCGGTGGCAAATGTCGCATCGGCCGAGTCAATCGGCTCCAGCGGTGTATCCAGTGCAATCACAAGCAGGCCTGCGTCGCGGGCCTGTTGCACAGCCGGAACAATTGACGAGGTGTCCGACGCTGTCAGCAGAATGCCCTTGGCGCCATCCAGTATGCAGGTTTCGATCGCCTGCACCTGAGTTTCGTGGTCGCCATCGACCTTGCCTGCGAATGCCTTGAGCGTCATTCCCAATTCCTCAGCCTTGGCTGTGGCACCTTCTTTCATTTTGACGAAGAAGGGGTTGGTGTCAGTTTTGGTGATCAGGCAAACGGTTTCGCCTGCTGCCATCGCGCTACCCGCCATGGCAGTTACCGCCAGCGCCGTAGCACCCGCAAGATTTGCAAGTTTCATTAGTAATCCTCCCAGTTTCTCCCATGCCCGCAAGGGCATATGGGTGATCGGGTGGATAACGACCCGACCCCACAGGAAAAATCATCTTGAGATTCGGTATTTTTGTCAATAATTAAATCACTCTTAATTATTATTGACAGGTTGGGGCGATCCTCACATTGTTGAGCAAGGGAGGGAGCGCGTTGCCTGTGGACTTGAAGCAAGACGACACCCCGTCAGATCGGGTTTCAGACGTGCGCGGCACCAACCAAAGCGGTATGCGCGCGCGCAATGAACGGCTTGTTTTGTCCCTTGTCAGACGGCACCAGGCATTGGCCAAATCCGAAATTGCGCGCATGACGGGGCTTTCGGCGCAAACGGTTTCCGTCATCATGCGCCAGCTGGAACAAGACGGGCTATTGCTCCGGGGTGAACCGATCCGCGGCAAAGTCGGGCAACCCTCGGTTCCAATGCGACTGAACCCTGAAGGTGCGTTGTTTCTGGGTTTGAAAATTGGACGCCGCAGCACTGAACTGGTTTTGACAGACTTTCTGGGTAATGTCCGCCAGCGCGAAAGACGGACATATGACTATCCCACGCCTGTTGCTACGCTGGATTTCGCACGCGAAGCGCTTGACAAAATGCTGTCCGATCTCCCCCCGGTCGAGCGGGGCAGAGTTTCAGGCCTGGGGATCGCAATGCCTTATTTTCTTTGGGATTGGGCCCAAACGCTGCGGGTACCACAAGAAAAAATGGACCCATGGCGCACCACAGATATCAAAGCGGCTTTGGCTGCGACCTATGACTTCCCGGTTTTCCTGCAAAATGACGCAACAGCTGCCTGCGGGGCAGAACTGGTTTTTGGTCCCGCCGAAGGCCCCCGAGATTTCCTGTATTTCTATGTCGGCTACTTCATTGGCGGAGGGGTGGTTCTAAACAGATCGATCTTTTCAGGGAGAGGAAATGCAGGAGCGTTGGGGCCCCTGCCAGTGCCAACGGAAACAGGTCAGGTGCAACCTTTGATCGACGTTGCCAGCCTCTACGTTCTTGAACGTTCGATTGCAGGCAGCGGTGATGCAGCCAATTTGATGTGGGAATCGACAAGCCGATGGGACGTACCAGACCTCCATCTGAACAACTGGTTGAAACAAGCGTCACTCGGGCTGGCATATGCCATCGCCTCATCTTGCAGTGTTATTGATTTTAATTGCGTGAAAATAGACGGCTGGATGCCACCGGACATCAAAACCCGCCTGATTGAAGGGATCGAAGCGCAGTTGTCCCGCATCAATCTGACGGGTCTTGAGCGACCGGAAATTCACGCCGGATCTGTTGGCCCAGACGCGCGCTCGCTTGGGGCAGCGAGCTTACCTCTTTCAGAGAAATATCTGGTAGAGGCCTGATTTCAATGTCATTTCACCTGAATCCAAGCATCGGAATGGACGTCACTGGACGGCAGAAAATCATCCGCCAAACTTGATCACGGAAAAGGCGAAGTTGTCCTGGTCAGGCGAATCCAGATCCTTTAGCGCTTTAGCCAATCTGCCCGCTATTGCTTCGCTCTGATATAACCTATTCCCAGCCACGATGGATTGGATGCGTTCTTCGCTCAAGAATTGCAGGCCATCACTGGCTGCTATCAGGATATCGCCGGGCTCAAGATGGGAAGCGTGTTCCGGGCAATCTGTTTTGGGAATGTTGCCTCCCATGATCACCGACGTCAGCGTGTTTCGGTCGGGGTGTTCATAAGCGCTTTGTTGGTCCAGGATGCCCAATTTGACCATCATGTCGATCTGAGGTGCCATCGAATGATCCTCATTCATCTGACACAACTCTCCGTCACGCAGGCGATATAACGGCGAATCTCCAATGGACAGCCAGAAGGCCCGAGATTCGATCAGCACCAGGACCAAAAGGGTCGCACCCATGCCCCTGGTTTCGGAATAACGACTAGCAACCTCGCGTAAACAGCCATTTGCTACTTCGGCTGCTTTCATAAGGCATTCTCGCACTTCCGCGTCCGAGGATAGGCAATTCAAACCGGAGAACTTCCAGTAGTTGAACACTTCAGTGGATACAATCTTGGATGCGATATCCCCTGCCGCGTGACCACCCATACCGTCAGACACAACCACGATACCGATGTCAGAACCCACGGGGCAATCCATCAGGATCGCGTCCTCTTGATACTCGCGTTTTCCTGGGTCGATGACGGTTGCAATATCAAGCTGGGTGGCGGATTGACCCCGGGTTTTTGGCCGTTTCACTTTTTCAAATTGTACCATTAGCTTTTCTGAGTACGGATCTAATAAGTTCTTCAAGTTCATTTGGCTACCTGCGACGAAGTTGCCTAGAGGCTTTCTGGTTTGGATCACGCCCCTTCTAAAAATCCCCGAATACGCTCGCGCGTTGCGCGACAGGATAGGGCTATTTGACGGGTCGGGTTCGTGATCTTTCGCGTTACTTAGTTTCGAATATCTCTCAGCACCCAAAGGTCTCTCGCGATCTTCATCAACACGTTTTGAAGTCATTCGACCTCCTATCCACCGTTGGCCTGACTGTAGTTTCCTATTTGAATTCAGTCACTAAGGCGCAAGTGGAAGCTCGACGGCCTTCAATTCGCCGTTCCGCGCGATCGTCAACAGCGCCGTTTCCACTCCAGTATTCCCCAAGGCTTCAAATGTTTCTTCAAGAGCGTTTTGACCTTCAAAAGTAACTTTGGAAGCGGCTTCCGAGACGACAACATCGCCAACGCGTAAAGATGAAATTGCGGATGGGGACCGGGACACTTTTGTGATCCACTTGTCGTCGCCGATGCTAACCGTCATGAATTGCACACCATTTGTCAGTTCGGTGGCCTTGCCGGTGCCGACAATCAAACTCTGTTCGACAATGGGGCCGTCTCTCTCGGTTTTGACCCTCATTTCGACCAGCTTCTCACCCGTGCCAGAGACATCGGATTTTGACTGGATCGCACGAATGATTGATGCATCATCCACGACCAGATGGCCGTTGACCGAATAGATGATGGTGCCGGATTTCAACCAGTCCGTTGCGTTTTGATCAAGGTCTGACCGGACCAAGGTGACCATCGAAAAGCTGCCTTGTGGCTGCGCCGTGGTAACGGTTGTGAACGGCAGGTCAACTGCCTGCCCCGACCACCCAATCCAACTCGTTGCCAGAGCAGCTGGTGTAACCGCGGCCTCCGCTATATCAGCTTCGTCTGCCACGGGTTGAACGACAACTGCGGCGTCTGCGACAGATGCGAGTTCCTCAGCCGATGCCGCGGCCGCCACAACGCTTTCCTCGACCACAGGCTCCACTTCTGAAGTTGCAATATTGGTCACATTCGTTTCAGTCGGAGCTGGAGCGCCGCCTTGCATGACAAAAAATCCAACCCCGCCGATCACCGCAGCAACAACGAGCGCGATGAGAGCAACAGGTTTGGACCCGCCACTGCGCTCGGGGCCCATGTTCACTTCAACCGTATCGCTGACCTCTTTGACATCCGCGGGTACAGCCTTCATTTCGACCGGCATTTTTTCGTTCAGCGCATCCAACCATTCCTGAACGGACTGGAACCTGTCTGCGGGTGGAATGCTCAGCGCCCGATCAATTGATCTTAGGAAAGACGGGCGATACCCTTCTATTGCGCCTTCCAGCGGCTTGTAGGTGTCGGCTCCGTTCTGAGCCAAGCTGGCCAACCGTGCCTGACTGTCATCCGGCGCATTCCCTTTGATGACGTGATAGAAAGTGGCGGCCAGCGCATACAGGTCGCTGGATTGATCCTGCTCCCCCCCCTGAAGATAAAACTCCTGCGGGGAGTAACCTTCTTTGACGACACGCAGCATCGACATGGCCCGGTCAGATTTGGCTTCGCTTTCCCGAGCAGCGCCGAAATCGATAACGACAGGTTCACCTTTCTGGTTGATCAGAATGTTGTCCGGAGAAATATCCCGGTGAAGCATTCCGTTGCTGTGAATGAAACCCACCGCTTCGAGCGTCTGGCGCAGCATTCTTTCAACTTCGTCCGGTGGGATGTTCTCGCGTTCTTCTATCGTGTCCAACAAATCTTGGCCTTCGATAAAGTCGATCGCCATGTAAGCTGTTTCGTTGTCCCGGAAGACCTGATGAACACCTGCGATGTTCGGATGAACAAGCTTGGACTGGTTGCGGGCTTCTTTTTCAAAAGACCTTACAAGTGCCTCATAGGATGAGACATGCGATTGCGAGCGAGGGCGGACCGCCGTCTCGCTTCTCCGACAAATTGCCTCGGGGAAGCACTCCTTGATCACAACAGTTCGTTCTAGGCTGTCCTTGGCAAGATATGTGATGCCGAACCCGCCGCTGTTTAGAAAACGGATGATCGTATACTGACCGGATAACAGTTGAGTTCCCGGCGCAAGTTCATCCTGGAACTGCTGGCTAGTGTGAACTGGTTGTACCATGAATAATCGTTACCTTACTTTGACCAGGTCAATCTGTGACTGGCCGTTGTTTTGTCAGCGCCGCTACCTGAGTGTGTTAAGGCACTGACTTTTAATTCCTAACCTTCCCATGCGAACCCATCCGCATTGGGTCTTTGTACTTCGCTCCAAACCTCAACGCGTCGGTTTTTCGCACGACCTGCCGCGTTTGTGTTGCAGGCAACAGGAGCCATTTCGCCATAGCCCCTGATTTCGATCACGGTGCCTTCTGCCCCGTTTTGGTCAACGTTGTCTTTCAGTTCGCTCAGCACTTTTTTCGCACGTGCCAGCGACAAGCTGCGGTTCTTGCCAAAACTGCCGCCTGCATCAGCGAAACCGGCCAGCACAATTCTGTCTGGCTTGACGTCGGCAATGTAATCGGCAATCCGGGCGATATCCCGTTTGGCCTTGTTGTCCAAATTGGCGGACCCGGGCGCAAAGCGGAACGTTGTGGACAGGCGTGTTGTCGTAAGCCTGTCCGCGACGAAAGAACGGACTTCTGTCGCGTTGGCCGAAGCCGACATCGTTTCGATGTCCGCCTGCAGCTGATGGTATTTCTCTACCTCGTCCTGTTCGATAACGGACAGGCTTGTGATCCCCGATTTCGATACCAGCCCATCGATTTTGGGGCTGTCGAGAAAGCTCACAAACGATGCGCTAAGACCGTTCAGATCACGGCGGTTATACGCAGTGACCCGGTTTTGCAGGCCATATTCCTCGGTCTTCATGGCGAATTGGTTCGGCAGATGAACGATGCCGCATTCGCTGCGCAATGGGACGGGACGGGCGTCGCGGATGCTGGAAAACCGCATGACGCCGAAACCGTATGGATCGGATTCAATAGCGCGTGACAGCTCACGCACAGATTTAACCGTTTTTGTGTCTGAGCGGGCCTGACGCCCCTGCGGCGACAGGATCAGAGCATCGATCCGATGAAAGGCCTCTGATGCCTTTGGCAAAGTATAGACGTTGATCTTGTGATCAGGGCCACCCAGGTCTTGCCAATTGCCAACTTCACCGGACATGACCTGTGAAATCTGTTCGATTGTCAGAGTTCCAAGGGTGTTTTTCGGATGTACAGTGGCGGTATAGCCATCCACGGCCAGAACATGCTCTTGTTCAAAAGCGGTCAGCTCCCCAAGGCCGTTTTTTCTGGCCTGCGCGAAATTCTCGGGCGTAACGGGCTCTTCGCTGATAATCAAATCGCCTGAGCGCGAAATCAGGGTGTCAAACAGCCCCTGGCCAGAGGCTTCCTTGACCAGCACATTATGAACAGGGTTTGCATCTTCATCCGTGATCAGGATGTCAAAGGCGGTCTTTTCGTCAGCAGTAGAGTTACGGTCACCTAGTGTGCTGAATTCATACTGTTCACCAAGCGGCGAACCTTGCAGATCAAACACATCAGACAGAAGTTCTTGTTCAGCGGCAAACCCTTCAACAACCAGCGGCAGCAGGATGTCAGCAAGGCCTGCCGCCCCGGCAACGACCAGATCCGTGTTTGTTGGCAGAGCTTTAGGGCATGCAGCGCCCTGACAGTCAAACGCATCCGCATCTAAAGACAGAACACCGATATTGGACCGAATAATGAACTTTCCGGGCTGCGCGGCGACAAGCTTACCAGAAACCGATCTGGTGCCCTTCTTGGCCGTCAGGGTGACCTCCTGTGCAAGACCCGCAGACGCAAATCCGGCAAAAGCAATCACTGCAGTGTATTTTAACCAGGTCTTCATACTCGAACTACACCTTGGAAACATTGAACTTGATATTAGGAAGCCACGGCAATACGCGCCGTGGCTTCCATTCGTCATTTACTCCGCGATCCAAACTTCGACACGGCGGTTGATTGCACGGCCACGCGGGCTGTCGTTACACGCCACCGACTCAAGCTCACCAAAGCCAGCCGCTTTCATCTCAATCCCATCGAGCTCACCATCTGTCGCAACTTCGATGATGTGTTCCAGGGCGGCTTCTGCGCGTTCCTGAGAGATCAGCAGGTTCGAGTCGAACGGGCCTTTGTTGTCGGTGAAACCCACGACCAAAACTTCGCTTGGCTTGTTCTCTTTCAGGTAGCGCACCATACGCATCAGATCTCGCTCGGCCTTGTTATCAAAGCGTTTGGAACCCGGTGCAAAACGGAACGTCGTGGACAGACGCGAATGCGTGTTCATGTTCTTGAGAAGGCTCTCGACCAATTCGGCCTCGTACTCGTTCTCACCTTCTTCAAGCTCTGCAGCCAGTCGTTCTGCAGCACGTTCCTGGTTGTCTGCTGCGATCGACAGGTCGATGTAGCCAGCTTTGGCGACCAAACCGTCAAGGCTGCTGTCGTCCAGGAAATCAACAAGCTCTCGTGCATACCCTTCAACATCCGAGCGGTTGTAAGCCACAACGCGTTCCTGCAGATAGTACTCTTCGGTCTTGAGGTTGAAGTTAGTAGGATCCTGAATGATGCCACAGGTTGTCCGCAACGGTACAGCCCGAGCCGAACGCTTGGCCGCGTAGTTTACGATGCCAAAGCCGGCGACGTCTTCCATGATTGCCGTCGTAAGCTCGGTTCTGTCATGCACGATGCTGGATTCGTTCGTCAGCGTCTTGTCGGATTTTTTGAACAGAAGCTTTTCGATATGATGATATGCCTCAGTTTGCGGGTCGAAGGAATACACGTGAATTGGTGCATCTGAACCGCCCACTTCTGACCAGTTGGTGATGTCACCGGCCATGATGTCACGCGCTTGCTTAGCAGTCAGGCTGGGGATCTGGTTCAACGGGTTCACAATCATTGCAAAACCGTCCACAGCGATAACCCGCTCCTGATCAAAGGCACGCAAGTTACCACCCTGCCCTTCGGACACGATCGAACGATCCGCTTTTCGTGCAGCTGTTTCCGTAAAAATGATTGCTGCGTCATTCTTTGCCAGCCGTTCATATAGCCGCGCACCATTCGCTGTGTGAATTCCAAAGGTGGCGACGTCATCACCTTCGAGATCCGTCAGAACCAATGCAAAGTCGTGTTCTTCACCATATTTATGGTCGCCAACATCCACTGTTTCGGTATCAACCGGCTCGCCATTTTCGTCATACAACTGAGCTTCGGCTTCCAGGGCTGCCGCGGCGTAGCCTTCAGCCAGAATTGGCACCAAAACCTCAGCGATTTCGTCCGGGGCCGAAATCTCCATATCATAGACGTAGGTCTGCTCGGTTGGGCAGGCTTCGCCTTCACATGTCACCAGATCTTGGTTGATGACAAATTCGCCGATGTCCGTCTCGACTAGGAACTTACCATCTTTCGATGAAAGCAGATTGCCGATGACGTCAATATTGCTGTCTTTACCAACCAGTCGCACCTCTTGTGCGAAGGCCCCGGTTGCGATGCAACCTGAGACGATTGATGCGGCCATACAGAGCCGTGAAAACTTGGAACTCAACATCTTAACTCCTCGAGTCAGCACTCATTTGATGTATTTTTGATGCACTAAATTTGTGCAACAAAAAGGTCGGGATTGTGGCATCGTTTCGATTTCGTTGCTTTTCCGATGTATGAAGCGACTAAACCACAAAGTTGGTCTTCACCTGTTTCTAACCACCAAAGATTACGAAGCCTGCACTTTGTTTTTCAGGGGTAATTTATGGCTGTTGAAAGATGTTTTCTCTCTCAAGTGAAAACCGGTTACGTATTCGACTGAGACTTGAAACAGTCGAAATCAGGCCGGAAATTAGGAATCCAGTTTGATCGCCTCTTCGTACAGCAAAGCGGCTTTTTCTGATTCGAGTTCCAGAACATCCATTTCTTCGCAGAAATGCACAACATCATCGATATTCGGCACTTCCTGGCTGTCAAGCTGTTCTACAACCGGCTGCAATTTCGCCCAATGCACCTGAACTTCGGTCAGAGCCTCAAGCGCGGCATTGCTAGGCGGTTTTGCCATCGTGATCGAGCTGCTGCTGCCTTCGATCAACACATCGATGATCTTGCCGAATTTCTTGGCGTTCTTTTTGAACTTTTTGTGGTGCTCGGCAGTTTCCTTACCTGTCGCGGCAAGAGCAATCTCTTTGCAGATTTTCTGCGTGTACATCCGCTGACGGCCAGCAAAATCCAATGCCAAGGCCAACGCAAGATCAATATCTACGTCGCCGTAAGCCTCTTCCAGCTTGCGAACGACCTCATGGCAGGCTTTTTCCAGAACCTCATCATTGTCGACGATAAGGTGAAGGTGTTCATCATCGACCGAGCCGGCCTCGATGATTTCCTCGATAGCTTTACGGTAGGGCGCCCAAAGTGCTTCCACTTCTTTCAAGGCGTTGTTCACCGATACAAAGCGTTCACGGTCAACGCCCGACGTACCTTTACCTTCTTTGAAGCCCAGCAGAATGTTGTCGAATTCATCGTGCGCATACTGCAGTTCTTTAAGGTCCTTTTCGACCTCAGCACCCAGGCTCAGAAGCACAACGGCCTTTGCAACCTTCTCGGTCAGAAAACTCAGCTTGTCAGCGGCCAAAATTCTGTGCGCAACCTGACCAACGGCCATTGCCAATGCGTTCCCGCCAACCGGCAGTAACGTCGCAATCGCAGCTAGTGCAGCGCTGTTCATGAACGCGCGTCTGTTTAGTGTCATAGCAGTCAACCTTACCCTTTTAATCGTTAACCCACCGCTTTTACCTATTGCGACATTTCGTACGCCAATGTGGTCCGCCCAAGAAGAAAATGTGGTGATTTTAGGACTGGCGTGCGCCCAGTGGTTTGGTCGTAACGCTTTGTTTTATAATATCTAGTTGCACCGCCCAGCCTTCTGGACGGCGCAATCTGGGCGTTTTCTTCACGCCCACTTACAACGAAAGTGAAATTGACACGGATCTGAAATTAACCGGTGCGGCATCCCTCATTCGGGTCGCCGCCTCGACACTCCGCTACTCTGAAATTACGCTGCAAAGACGGGTTGTCGTCGTCCAGGAGAAGTCTTGGAAATCGCCTAGCCCAGCGGAATATGCCAACGAAATACTCTGGTGCAACATACGTTACCTTAGGTTGGCAAACAGTCCACACCAGAGTTCGAAATGGATGCGTCGATTACTCGTCCTGCCAGTCAAATGTCTCATCACAGAATGCAGCAAATCGCATCGTTGTCTTGCTGATCCGAATGCTGTCACCGCTAGCAAGCGCCACCGTGCTCAACACTGGACTATCGTTCAATCGCACAAGATTCGCCTTACCACCGTGACCCAAATAGCATTTGCGATCCTCGGGGTCATAGGCAATCACCGCGTGGCTGCTACGCGAAATGCCATTGTCGCCGAAATCCAGTTGAATGGATTGATCGTCATTGCGGCCGATTTGCATGAGACCGCCCGACAAAGCAATGCTTGTCCCGCGGCCAGGCCCATCGGAAATGACAAGCCACCCGACCGGGAAACTAGCACGAGCCGCCTCCGATTTGGCAACCGGAGCGCTGTCCATCAAGTCCTGAACGCGGTTTTCTGTCTGTCCAAATCCAATGAACGTGGTTTTAACCCGTTTGCGCCGATTTGCAGCCAGAGATTCCGATGCCTCCGCAACAGCTGGCGCAGCCTCGGGTACAGCGGCAGGCTCGGGCATAACCTCGGATAACACCGGTGGTTCAGGGTTGGTTGTGGGCTCAGAAGAGAATGCGACTTCTTCTTGCTTAAGGCTGTCGTCGGAAGCCTCTACAAGTTCGATAGCCGGTGTGGCGTACGCTTCATCGTTAGCCTGTTCAGATACCGTGCCAGCCTCATCTTCTCGCGCATCGTCGTCCGCCACCGGAGCCGAGACGTCATCATGAGGCTGTTGTTCCAGGCCTTCCCCGGACAGCGTCCGACGCAAAACGTCGGTATCTTTGAAAACTTCAACCGTTTTTTTCTGACCGGTTGCATCTTCGCCTGCTTCAGCGGGCGTACCGGTTCCATCGAGAATTCGGCTCAGTGGGCTTTTGTATTTAAACATCAATCGACACCTTTTACCTTAACAACATGATGGGAATGTGCTCCATCATGCGGAGCCCCCATTCCAGCTTTGAACCACAGGAACATCTATGTTCCCAAAACAAAAAGCCGGCCAAATTGTTAAAATTTCTCATTGCGTCCAAATTTTGTTCTCGAGGAGACGCCGATAAGGAAATGACTTGGTTCAAAACCCATTTTCTCGCCAGCGATCAAAAATCGGGGATATTGTTTTATTAGTTGGAAATCCGCGTGAAAACACAAACCGCTACCAAATGAGTTTATGCAAAAACTTAACTGGGCTAATAAATTCAATTATGCCAGATAAGACCCAAAAGAGGATCACCATGACTTGGGATAGGTTTCCAACGGGCTCCACTGTCATCGCCGCAATAGTTGCGAGTTCAGCGGTTGCAGAGATTGCCGAAGCACACGGCGCAAGTTTCTACCATTAGGTCATCGGGGACGGACCACCACTCCTAACTATACACGGCGAAATAGGCTAATCCACGAGTACCTACGCCCCTATTTCGATTGGTGGTCCGCAACATACACTGTTGTCTACTGTGACCATTCCAGAAATGGCTGCTCAGACAAACCGGATGGCTACGCGGATACGTCATTCGATCGCCCGGCATCCGAGGCGGCGGAACTGACAGCATTGCTTAGGCACAACGCGTTCATCTTGTGCGGATCGGCTTGACCGTTTGGTGTTAGGCGACACTGTCCCAGCTTTAGACCATCAGCCCACGGTGACTGGCCCGAAAGAGAATATGAAAGCGTTCGGGAAGCTTTTCACGCAGCCTATGCTGGACGATGCAGGCTGGCAGGCAAGTGGGATCCCGTTGCGCAGACGTACGTTCAACAATGGGATCCCGAAGTGGGCGCTGATTTGGGTGCGCGCAGGGTACACGAACATCGCGCGGAAAGCTGCCAGCGGCTTGCTCGGCAGTTTCAACACAGTTGAAAGGCTTCCGAATGTCCAAACTCGTGCCTTGGAAGTCGCTGGCAGTCACAACAGAACTACACCACATTCTCCCATAGGTGGTTTTTGTATTGAAATCGGAATACCAGTTCGAAGGGCTTCAGACCGATCACTTTGTTCGCGCCAGATAAGCGTTTCTAAAGCTTGATGCGGAATGCCGCAAAACCGTCCGCTCCGTCACCGGCATCTTCTATCTCTATGCCACCAACGTCGCTCATGTACCCCCGCCCGTTCGGGCCGGTTTCAAACAAGACAGTGGTGTCCCCAAGCGGTGCGAATGACCAGTTGCCGTCGGCCTTTGGATCAATCGTTCCTTGCTCAACAATGTAACGCACAATGACGTCGCGATTGGTGTCCGGAGCTTCGAACACTACGGTATCGCCTTTTGCTCCGGGGAATGACCCTCCTCCGGAGGCGCGATAGTTATTGGTAGCGATGATGAACTCCATGTCATCCGTCACTGGCACGCCGTCAAAAGTGAGGTTGACGATACGCTCCGCTTCAGGGTTCAGATCCTCGCCATCCGGGTCAAAACGTGAGGGCTGTGAGAGGTCGATCTGGTAGGTGACACCATCCATGACGTCGAAGTTATACGACGGGAAGGCCGGATTCAGCAGGATGGCATCTTGCGAGCCCGCTTCGATCTGATTGAACATTCCAGCCGAACGTTCCAACCAGCCACGCACCTGTGCCCCGTTTACGCGCACCGCGCGCACTGTGTTGGGATAGAGATACAGGTCTGCCACGTTTTTGATCGCGACATCGCCGACCGGTACGTCTGTGTAATATTCCGGTCCTCCGCGACCTCCTGCCTTGAATGGGGCTGCTGCCGACAGGATTGGCAAGCCCTCATGCTCGGTACCTTTCAGCATCTCTGCAACATACCATTTCTGGGCGATGGAGACGATCTGTACAGACGGATCATCAGCCACCAGGGCGAAATAGCTGTGCAGCGGGGCGGATGTTTTGCCGACCGCGCGGCGCACATACGCCAGCGTTTCTTCGTGATCGGCGGTCACCGAGTCCAATACGGATTGGTCATCTCCGACCAGTGCTGTGATCGAGCGATCTTCGTTGCGCCGCGAGATTGGCCGTGCCTCGGACGTGGTTGTGACCACGCGCCACGCATTGCCATCTCGTTCCAGCAATAAATCCAACAATCCCAGATGCGATCCCCAAAACCCGCCCATGACGGCTGGTTTGCCCATCAATGTGCCTTTGTCGACGTCGATGCCAGGAAGATCCGCAAAAGTGGGTGACGGAAATACCAAGTGATTGTGGCCGGTCACCAACGCATCGATGCCTTCAACGCCGGCGAGCACAACCGATGCATTTTCCATCCCGTCGGCATGATCGGCATCACCGATCCCGGAATGCGACAGAGCAATGATCAGATCACAGCCCTGCTCTTGCATTTCCGGTACATAGGCTTTGGCGGTTTCCACAATGTCGCGCGCTTCGACATTGCCTTCCAGGTGCTTGCGGTCCCAGTTCATGATCTGCGGTGGCGTAAATCCGATAACACCGATTTTGATCGGATGCTTGGACCCGTCACCCAACTCGATCTCGCGGTCGAGAATCGCGTAGGGCTTGACCAGTGTCTTGTCTTCACGCGGAGTTCCGCCCTTTTCCTTGGCGACGTTTGCCAGCACCACCGGGAACTCGGCCCCGGCCAGCGACTTCTCAAGGAAACTCAGACCGTAGTTGAATTCGTGGTTCCCCAAAGTGGCCGCATCGTACCCGATAGTGTTGAAGGCGGTAATAATCGGGTGGCTGTCGCCCTCGTTCATGCCGCGCTCATAAGCGATGTAGTCGCCCATTGGGTTGCCCTGCAGGAAGTCGCCATTGTCGACCAAAAGCGAGTTGGTCGCTTCTGAACGGATCTCATTGATGATCGAAGCGGCCCGAGACAGGCCAACAGTGTCACGCGGTTTGTCTGCATAATAGTCGTAGGGAAACACGTGAACGTGGATGTCCGTGGTTTCCATGATCCGCAGGTGCGCCTGATTGTTCGCCGCAGAAGCAGAGTATGGATGCAAGGCAATGACAGCGGCGCCGGTTGCCGTTGTTGCAAGAAACTGACGGCGCGAAATAGAGGAACGATGGATGTAGGGCATTTGGCACCTTTCAGAGTTTTGATTGACGCGGTTTCTGGATGCTTTTGACAACAGAGATGTGACACAAAACTGGAAACCACCACGCACGTCGGGCTGAGACGACTTACCGGATCAATTTGATACCATTCTCTTAGCCGAGTAAAGCAGCGCCGCTGACATGCTTGACCCGCGATGGAACGCAACAACCACATCGGGCTTGAACCAACGTATTACTTTGCTCCGCCGGCTGGCACCATAAAGGGGCGCAGGCTTTCACTGAAATGTTCAATGAACTCAAGCGTGATCAGGGAAGGTTGTTTCAGAACCGGCCGAACCAGTGACAAGGTATGCGGCTGGAAGGGTTTGAAGGGGCGAAAGCTCAGCCCCAAATCCACGTATTTGACAGCATCCAGTTCACTAACGATCGAAACCCCGACGCCCTGAACCGCCAATTCGCAAGCCGCAGTGAATTGGCGTACCTCAATGTGAGAATTCAGCGGGACTTCGGCGTTTTGAAACGTCTTTGACAGTCGAACAAAGAAATCACTGTCGCGCCGCGTGTGAATAATCTTCTCATGCGCGAGATCGGCTGGCGTAACCTCGGCAGCATTCTCTAAGGCATGCCCTTTTTTGAAGACGCACACAGTTCGGACGTTCACATCCCGGCTTTCGATTGCGGGATGCCCGTTGAACCCATCGGTGACGCCAAAGTCATATTGCTCGCCTATCATCCATTCCAAGATACGCTCCGGTCTGTCGGGTTCGATGGTCATGGTCACGCCGCGCCGGTCTTTCAGAAAGTTCGCGATGACCTTTGGCATGTGGCTTGTGGCAAACCCCGGAAGGCAGGCGACGCGGATATGTCCTGCTTTCCGCTGGGTGATATCCTGACTGACATCGGATATCTGGGTCATCAGTTCCAGAACGCGTTCGACACTGGGCTGTAGAAAACGGACCTCTTGCGACGGAACCAACCGCCCATCACGGCGATCAAAAAGCTGAAAACCTAGGGTTTTCTCAAGATCGGCCAGAAGACGACTTACAGCTGGCTGGCTGATACCAAGGCCCGCAGCAGCAGCCGTCATAGAACCGTTAACTGTCACAGCCATAAGTGCTTCAAGCTGTCTGACCCTCAGTGTTTGTCGCATTCCCTATCCCGTCGGCCGTCGCATTTCACCATAGTATAATGCAATGTTATGTTCCGACCCAATAATCAAAACTTGAATTATGATTTTCCGGCGGTAACGTCGTAAAAGTATCAAGTCCACCGTGTACGCGATGCGCACGGTGTTAACTGACGCATCAAAAATGATGCATGGGAGGAATCATGACTAAGAATCTACTCGGCGCATTGGCCGTAACCACAGTGTTGTCGCCAGTGGCGGCATTGGCGCAGACCGAAGTTCAGTTCTGGCACGCCTTTACAGGGCGTTTGGGCGAACTGGTGACGGCACAGGTTGAGGAATTCAACGCCAGCCAGAGCGACTATGTCGTAGTGGAAAGCCACAAGGGTAACTATTCTGAGACATTGAATGCTGGTATCGCCGCGTTCCGCGCCAGCGAACAGCCCCATATCCTGATGGTGTTCGAAGTCGGAACAGCAACAATGATGTCTGCCGCAGGCGCCGTCAGACCAGTCTATGAGGTGATGGCGGAAAGCGGCGCTTCATTCGACCCGGACGCTTATATCGGCTCTGTAAAAGGGTACTACACCACGACGGACGGCGATATGCTTTCGCTGCCCTTCAACTCCTCCACGCCTGTATTGTGGGTCAACCGCGATGCGATGACGGCCGCGGGTGTTGACCCTGACACTGATCTGTCAACCTGGGAAAATGTCGGAGCAGTTCTGGATCAACTCAAAGCAGGCGGGGAAGAGTGTCCACTTGTGACCGCCTGGCAAAGCTGGATTCACCTAGAAAACTTCTCAGCCTATCACGATGTTCCCTTTGCCTCTCAGGATAACGGGTTTGCAGGCCTTGATACCGAGCTGATGCTGAACGGCCCTGCCCAGGTGGCACACCTGACCGCCATGGGCGATTGGGCCAAAGACGGCAAGTTCATCTATACAGGCCGCAGAAATGAAGGCGGTGCGAATTTCCGGGCGGGCGAATGTGCACTGTTCACCGAAAGCTCGGCTGGTTACGCGGGCATCAGTTCGGAAGCCGAGTTTGAATTCGACGTGCGTCCGCTTCCGTATTGGGAGGCTGTCACGAGTGAGCCGCAGAACACCATTATCGGCGGCGCATCCCTGTGGGTGATGGAAGGTCATGAAGCTGATGAATACAAAGGCGTCGGCGAGTTCCTGAGCTTCCTGTCGTCATCAGATGTGCAGGCCGCGTGGCATCAGAACACCGGATACCTGCCAATCACTGCCGAAGCTGGAGATGCGACACGGGCGGCTGGGTTTTATGATGATAACCCCGGCACGGACATTGCTGTGATCCAGATGACGGCCAAGGAGCCCACCGCAAACTCGAAAGGTTTGCGCCTAGGGTCGTTTGACCAGATTCGCGGCATCATCGATGAAGAACTGGAAGCCGTCTGGTCTGGCGACAAGACTGCCCAGGAAGCGATGGACAGTGCCAAGGAACGCGGTGACGCCCTGTTGCGCCGTTTCGAATCTGCCAATCAATAACGTTGAAATCGATGTGGGCCCTAGCGGCCCACATCTTCTTTTGGGTGGGTTGCCGAAATGGAAAAACGCGTCACATTTCGCGGTTGGCTTTTGCCGCTGTTGCTGATTGCACCGCAGGTTGTCATTTCAGCCGTCTTCTTTTTCTACCCGGCGGCGCAGGCCATCTGGCAATCGCTGTTCATTCCTGATCCGTTCGGCCTGTCCTCACAATTCGTTGGCCTCGGCAATTTCGAATTCCTGCTTAGTGACAAGTTCTACCGCGCTTCGTTCGTCACAACGGCGATTTTCTCGACCCTTGTTACTCTCTGTTCGATGATTCCTGCGTTGTTTCTGGCGGTCATCGCGGACCGCTTGATCAAGGGATCTGGTGTCTACCGAACACTTTTGATCTGGCCTTACGCCGTTGCCCCGGCCGTTGCAGGTGTGCTTTGGCTGTTCATGTTCAACACCCGCGTTGGCGTTGTGTCCTGGTATCTGAGCCAGTTGGGCTACGACTGGAACCATGTGCTAAACGGGACCGAGGCAATGGGGTTGGTCGTGGTCGCATCTGCCTGGGGCCGCATCAGCTATAACTTCCTGTTCTTTTTTGCCGCTCTGCAATCGGTGCCTAAATCCGTGATCGAAGCTGCGGCGATTGATGGCGCCCATTTCTGGCGAAGGTTCTTCACTATCGTCCTTCCGCTGTTATCCCCTACAGCCTTCTTCCTGCTTGTCGTCAACGTGGTCTATGCATTCTTCGAAACATTTGGCGTGATCCACACGATCACCGGCGGCGGACCACAGCAAGCCACAACGATCCTTGTCTACAAAGTCTTTTCAGACGGGTTTGTGGGCCAGGACCTTGGATCGTCTTCTGCACAATCCGTCATTCTTTTGATTGTGGTCGGCCTGCTGACAGTGATCCAGTTCAAATACGTTGAAAAAAGGGTGCATTACTGATGGCGTCCCAACAACACGGAATGGTCGAAAAGCGCGGCGCCGGTATCTGGCTCACCCACGTGATGATGATCCTTGGCGTCCTTGTGATCTTCTTTCCGATCTGGCTGGCATTCGTCGCCTCGACAGTTTCGCAGCCGGAAATCACGTCTCCGCCCATGCCGATCTGGCCTGGGGATCGGTTCTGGGAAAACTATTCGGCTGCGCTGTTTTCCGGTGTGAATGTTCCTGTCGCAACCATGCTGTTCAACAGCCTCGTCATGGCCATCGGCATTGCTGTGGGCAAGATCATCATCTCGCTCTTGTCAGCCTTCGCGATCGTCTATTTTCGCTTTCCGGGCCGCACAACGTTCTTCTGGTTGATCTTCATCACGCTCATGCTGCCAGTCGAGGTTCGGATTGTGCCGACATTCGAGGTTGTCGCCGGGTTTGGCATGCTCAACAGCTACTACGGCCTGATCTTTCCTTTGATCGCCTCGGCAACAGCAACATTCCTGTTTCGCCAGTTCTTCCTGACCATCCCCGATGAATTGGCCGAGGCAGCTCGGGTTGACGGCGCGCGGCCCATGCGGTTCTTCATCGATATCGTCGTACCGATGAGCCGCACGAACATTGCCGCGCTGTTCGTCATCCTGTTCATCTACGGCTGGAACCAATACCTCTGGCCGTTGCTGATCACCACCGATCCGGACATGAACACCATCGTCATGGGCATCAAGCAAATGTTCCCATCGGGTGATGATGTCGCGGATTGGCCTGTGATTATGGCGACCTCCATTCTGGCAATGATCCCACCGGTCATCGTGGTGGTGTCAATGCAGAAGCTCTTTGTCCGTGGTCTTGTCGATAGTGAGAAATAAGAAATGGCAACAGTAACCCTTCAGAACGTCAAGAAGAGCTTTGGCGAAACGGACGTCATCCACGGAATTGATGTGGACATTGCGGATGGCGAATTCATCGTCATCGTCGGCCCGTCCGGCTGCGGTAAATCCACGCTGTTGCGCATGGTTGCTGGCCTTGAAACCGTAAGTTCGGGAGAGATCAGGATTGGCGACGAACGCGCCAACGAGAAAGAGCCCATGGATCGCGATATCGCCATGGTGTTCCAAAACTACGCGCTCTACCCGCATATGTCTGTGCGTCAGAACATGGGCTATGGGCTTAAGATCGCCGGATTGCCTAAGGGTGATATCGATCAAAAAGTGACTGAAGCCGCGAAGCTGTTGCAACTTGAACCGTTGCTGGACCGCAAACCCAGGCAGCTGTCTGGTGGTCAACGTCAGCGGGTCGCCATGGGCCGTGCGATCGTACGCGAGCCCGCCGTGTTTCTGTTCGATGAACCGCTGTCGAACCTGGACGCCAAACTGCGTGTGCAAATGCGTCTGGAGATTCGAGAGCTTCAGGAAAAGCTTGGAATCACATCCCTTTACGTGACGCACGATCAGGTCGAAGCGATGACGATGGCCGACCGGATGATCGTGATGAACGGGGGCATCGCGGAACAAATCGGAACACCGTTGGATGTCTATGAAACACCGCGAACACTGTTTGCGGCCCAGTTTATCGGCAGCCCAGCGATGAACATGTTTGACGCCGTATGCAAAGACGGCACGCTTAAGGTTGCTGACGTCGAAATCGGTCCTGCAGCGGTAGCGGATGGCGCTGTAAAACTGGGTATTCGCCCTGAGCACCTTGTGCAGGACGACAATGGCCCGATCGAAGCCGCCATCCAAATATCCGAACCGCTGGGCGCTAACACTCTGTTGCATGGTCAATTCACGGCAAACAAGACAGCCATTACCATCAGTCTGCCTGGCGTCCATCCAATAGAGGGCAAGCATGTGAACATGCGGTTTTCGGTGTCACCAACTCATATGCATTTCTTTGACCCGACCAAAGGGCACAGGTTGGAACGCTAACGGCTGTGTAGATATGCACGTACTCGCGAGACACCTTCTTTAAGCTCCAATTTGGAGAAGGAGGATGTAATCGATGACAGAGGACCAGTGAGAGATCCGTCATAAATTGCGTGTTCTTGGGCGGGTCGATGGGGTTCGCCGATATGGTCGCGATGTAAATACTTCTGGCCGGGCCAGCTGCCGCCAATATCACCAGACGGTCCTTTACGGAGGATCGTGGTAAATTGATGCAGTGATACAGAAACTGACGGGCAGAATGGCGCTTGCCATCCGTGCTCCACCAAGCAGCGGTCGGACAAGCGCTTGCAGAAGCAAGGGACCTTCCTACCAATTTACATAGACATGCCGCAATAGCCTCAGCAGTGAGACCAAAGCGATCGTGTTCCTCGATTAATACAAAGCCCTGTTTGTTGTGGTGTCGCGTGCATCAAATCCGCGGAAACCGCTCACTCCCTGACATCACGCACGCCCATTTTTTTCAGACCATCCGGCCATCGGGTGAGATACGCATCGCTCTCGAACGGCGCAGTTTTTACCTCGTGGATCGTGAAATCAGGTTTCACCACCAAAAAATTCGTCGACAACCCTTTGCTCCTCACTGGCGAGCCCAAGACGCCGCAATACCGGCGTATAGGTGTGTTTCAATCCGTCAGGGATTTAGTTCATCTGTTCGAAGGATGCTTTAGCTGCGTCATAATTCGCAGCGAAATGTCGGACCCAACCCAGATTCCAAAAATACCAGTGCTGGTGGTGCGGGTTCAGCCGGATCGCTAGTTTCATACACTCAACGGTCTGGGGCGGGTTGCCGCCATAGACCACTGGGTCAATGGAATCTGCCAGGACGAATGCTGAATTTGGCGTGATTGTTAAGGTCATCAAACGCCATGACTGCAGTGGAGAATTCATCTGACGCAGGCGCGATTTGCTCCTTTGAGGCAAGATTTCGCGTCGAACACCACGGTTGCCACCACGCAATAACCAACTTGACCATGGCGGCCGCGACGCTGGCTGCGATGAACGGCTCGCTTTTTCCAAACTATTCCCTGACGGGCGCGTTCAGGGCACGATGGCTGCAGCTCTATCATCCAAGGCAGGGCCGAACACGCGCACCGGCTCGGAGATGTTTTTAGCGTCATGCGTGCCCAAGTCCTGAATTGTAAGATCCAACTTGGTCTTCACTTGTTCGAACAGATTGGCCGACATGTATGTACCGCCGGGGCTGGCAATGCGGATGCATGCAATTCGATGCGCGAGCATAGCCGTAGCATCGCACTAGAACCCGCGTCGTTTGCTCGAGCTTGTGTCAATAGATCAATTCAGGCCATTTGTTTTCACATTCGGGACTAGTGTGGCCACGCACCCCATCTCGCCTTGCTTCGCAAAGGGCCTTCAGAGGCGCCAATCTCATCTATGTTCACATTAGGACAAGGCGAGTCACAAGCACCCGGCCAGTGTTTCAGCCATGTTTCTGATGAGTTGGGGGTAAAGGGCCGGACCCGGCTCCAGATCAGATCCAAGCGGGTCAATCACACCGGTATTGGCTTTTGTCCCGTCCAGCACGGTGGCGATAATACCTTGATTGAACTGTGGCTCGGCCAGAACACAATCGATACCTTCGTCACGAATACGGCTTTGGACTTCTGCAATACGAGCGGGGCTGGGATCTGAAGCGTCGCTAAGAGAGATTGCGCCGGAGGCTGGGAAGTCAAAGGTGTTCTCAAAGTACTGATAGGCGTCGTGAAACACGATGAAACTGCCACCGCGAGCAGGTTCGAGCATCGCCGACACTTCCGCCGAAAGCCTATCCATTTCCTCGCGAGCCGTTGCAGCATTGGCAAAATAGGCGCCCGCATTTTCCGGATCGGCTGACGAGAGTTGCGCTGCAATCAGGTTGAGCCAAACACCTGCGTTTTCAGGCGACAGCCACGCATGCGGGTCATGTGCGCCATGATCATGATCATCGTGATCGTCACCGCCTTCATGCTCGGCATGTTTTTCGTGATCGTGGTCATCGCCATCCGCATGGTCATCATGGCCGTCATCATGAGCATGTTCTTCGTCTTTGCTGTGGTCATCACCATGGTCATGATCTTTGTCCTTGGCATGTTCCTCGTGATCATGGTCAGTGTGATCGTCATCGCCATGCTCGTCTTCGTGATCGTGGCTGTCGTGCCCTGCATGGTCTTCGTCGCCATGATCATCGTCATCGTCATGATCATGCGCTTCGAACAAAGCTCCCTCACGGAAGTCCAAAAGGACGGTGCCGTCAGAGTCCAGCAAAGTCGTGACAGTCGCACCGTCGGCGAGGGTTTCTACCGCGCCAGTCATCCAAGGCGTCAGTTCCTCGCCCAGCCAAAACACCAGATCCGCATTTTGCAGGGCCGCAGCCTCGGACGGGCGCAGGTTGTATTCATGTGGAGACGCACCCGGTGGCACAATCAAATCAGGCGTGCCGACCCCCTCTATCACCATGGCCACCAATGAATGAACCGGCGCTATGTCGACCGCGACGTTCGGGACATCTGCTACGGCTGCACTACCCAACAACGCGGTGGTGATCGAAACTGGAAGGAGCTTTCTGGACATCAGACCCTCTGTGTGATTTTATAACGTTACGAGCCGCATACATGATATGGAATAACATGACAAGAGAGACTCGACCCGCGCCCGCCGAAGACTCGGCTCTCGTTGGGTTTCAGAAGCACAATCATGAAAACTGCGTTGAAACCGGCTTGGCCACGGCCGAGGCGCGATGCAAAGAAGACGGACTGCGATTGACGCCGGTCAGGCGTAAAGTCCTGGACTTGTTGCTTCAAGAGCATCGAGCGCTTGGAGCCTATGCCATCTTGGACCGGCTGCGGGACGAAGGGTTCGGATCGCAGCCGCCTGTAGCTTACCGAGCCCTTGATTTTCTGGTTGAGAATGGGTTCGTGCATAAGATCGAGCGCCTGAATGCGTTTGTCGCCTGTGCACATCCCGGCGCTACGCATTCGCCTGCCTTCATGATTTGCAGAAGCTGCGACGCCGTGGCAGAAGCCCATACCGCACCCGCTAAAGGTGCGTTAGGGGCAGCCGCGCGCGCAGTGGGTTTTGAAATAGAACGGACAGTTGTCGAAGCAGAAGGCCTGTGCCCCGACTGCTCCGAAAAGGCGTAGAAATGGAACTCATCACTGTCGAAGATCTTACGGTGCGATATGGCGCAAGCACCGTTCTGCGTCATGTCAACATAACGATTGCCCCAGGTGAGATCGTTACAATTGTAGGGCCCAACGGATCGGGCAAGACCAGTTTATTTCGGGCAATTATTGGGGCGACCAAGCCGGCTGAGGGGCGGATCAAACAAAGGGCGGGTCTAAGGATTGGCTATGTGCCTCAAAAGTTGCATATCGACCCGACGCTGCCGATTTCTGTCGAGCGTTTCATGCGCCTCGCAAATGGCGTGTCACTGCGGAAGTGCGAAGATGCGCTAGTAGCTGCAGGTGCGCCGGATCTCTTGAGACGCCAGATGTCACAGCTTTCGGGCGGACAGTTTCAACGCGTTCTTTTGGCAAGGGCATTAATTAACAAACCCGAGGTTCTTTTGCTCGATGAAGCAACTCAGGGTCTTGATCAGCCCGGCTCGGCCGCATTCTATCGTCAAATCGAAGCCGTACGTCGTGACACCGGGTGCGCAATTCTGATGATCAGCCACGAGCTGCACGTGGTCATGAGCGCGTCAGACAGGGTGATCTGCCTGAACGGTCATGTCTGTTGCGAGGGCTCGCCCGCAGTGGTGGCGTCGGCCCCGGAATACCGCGCCTTGTTTGGAACGGGGACAGGGGGCGCACTAGCGCTCTATCGCCATGACCATGACCACGATCACGATCATAGCGCAAATGCACAGGAAGCGGCGGAATAATGCTAGATGACTTCATGACGCGAGCAACGCTTGCTGGTGTTGGCGTTGCTTTTGCAGCTGCACCGTTGGGGTGCTTTGTCGTTTGGCGCCGCATGGCCTATTTCGGCGATGCGACGGCGCATGCTGCAATCCTTGGTGTGGCGCTGTCACTGACATTTCAAATGTCGATCTTTACCGGCGCGCTCGCCGTGGCTCTGATAATGGCGCTGGCCGTGACACTGCTTGCTGGCCGTGGCTATGCGATGGACACGCTTCTGGGTGTTATGGCGCATTCCGCACTGGCTTTCGGTCTGGTTGCCGTCTCATTCCTGTCGGGCGTTCGTATCGACCTGATGGCGTATTTGTTTGGCGACATTCTGGCTGTGTCGCGCGCGGATCTGGCGGTAATCTGGGGAGGAGCGGCCTTGGTCGTGGCGCTGATCGCATGGCGCTGGTCGCGGCTTTTGACCGCAACTTTGAACGAAGAGCTGGCCTATGCCAGCGGGTTCGACCCCAAACGCGAGCAGCTAGTGTTGACCTTGTCCCTTGCCGTCACTGTGGCAGTTGCAATCAAGGTGGTGGGTGTCCTGCTGATCGCAGCCATGTTGATCATTCCTGCCGCCGCCGCCAGAAACCTGGCGCGGTCGCCGGAATCAATGGCGGCGATTGCCGCCGCGATCGGAGCTGTTTCAGCGGTCGCTGGCCTGCGGGCGGCCTATGTCTTTGACACGCCGGCGGGGCCGTCGATCGTCTGCGTGGCCGCAGTTTTATTTGCTTTTCTCAGTCTCGTTGGCTGGCAGACCCGAACCGGAGCCTAGCACAACATCTGTGCTAGCGAGCGTGTGTGGAGCAGAGATCACTAGTCTATTCTTGTTTCCAATCGCGGCGTAGGCCCGTTGCATCTGTATCGAAACTATGTTCGGCGCCAGAAGTGCTGACGTCGGGTCGCCACCCGAACCTAGATCGCACTTGCTGCTGTCATGTTATTCTAGCTTTAAATCAATGAATCTGGAGCCTAAGGTGCGAGCAAACCCGAGAGTTTTCTTGCCCCGTTCTGAAGTGTGTCCAAGCACTGAGTTAAACTGCCCAAGTTACGGCGTTGGGTTGGCGCATGAACGGCCAGCGTGGCTACGAGCCTGTTATTTTCATCCAAGACTGGCACCGCAACAGCGGCCATGCCGGCCATGAATTCTTCGTCGTCAGTCGAATAACCTCTTTGCGTAATAAGCTTGAACTCCTCGCGTAGTGCTGTTGCGTCGGTCAAAGTCTGGTCAGTATGTTGGTGCAACTTGCGGGCGGACAGGTATCCTTCAAGTGTATTTTGTCGGAGGGTAGACAGGTACATTTTACCACTGGCCGTACAATGAAAAGGGACTTGTGTTCCGACAGGTAGTTGAATGCGCAGTGGCCACTTTGTCTCGACCCGATCCAGATAGATCATGCCCTCTCGGTCCGGGATGGCCAGGTTGCAGGTTTCACCGATTTCATCCGCAACCCCGCGCAGAATCGCAAGTCGCGCGGTCCGCAAATGTTCGGACGACACCGTGTTCACGGAGAGCTGCCGCAACCGTGGACCAGGTCCGTAAGACCGCCCATCCAAGTCACGCTGCAAGAACCCTTCTGCCTCGGCTGTTTGCAGCAAGCGATGGATCGTTGGTTTTGCCAGACCCAATGCCTCGATCAGGTCTGACGGTTTAACCGCGACCCCACGCCTGGCGACCTCTTCCAAGATCAGCAGCAAGCGCAGGTTGGTCGGTATTTGGGTATCTTTTTCTGGTGTGTCCGTGTAGGCCATCCCGCTACATTCTAGTTGTTTGGCAGCATGATCAAGGCCAGATCAGGTACGAGTGAAACCAAAATCCAAACAGACAGCAATGCCACAAGATATGGCACAGTGTAACGCAACAGCCGGAAATAGGGCACGCCCGTCACGCTGGATGCGACATAAAGGTTCAGCCCGTATGGTGGCGTAATGAAACCAATCGATGCACCGACCAGGAAGATCACTGAGAAATGGATTGGATCAACACCAACCGACGCAGCAATCGGTGCCAGGATCGGGGCAAGGATGATCGTCACCGGCAGGCTTTCCAACACCATGCCCGAGAAAAAGACAATCACCATAGACGTGAACAAAACCGCATAATACCCGCCCATAGACGTCACGAAATCGCCGATGGTTTGCTGTGCACCCAGCAATGATAGAATTTGCTGCATGACCACCGAGATGGCGATCAGCGGTGCAAGAATACCAGTAATCTGGGCCGAGCGGATGACGATTGAAGGGATCTCGGGGATTGTGAAGCCTTCGACGACCAGCATCTCAGCAAAGCTTTTATCGGTGGGTGAGACGTCGTCGCGAGCGCCCATGATCCGGTTGATCGGATAGCTGACCAATCCCGCTATCACGCAAAACCCGACGGTAACACCGGCCGCTTCGGTTGGGGAAAATTTGCCTGTGTAAATACCCCAAAGGACGAGACCGATGGCAAAGAACCCAAGCCACGCGCCAAACGCAGTTTTAAGGATCCGGTTCAGTTGCAACGGAATCAAATAGCCCCAGCCATTCATGCGGCAAATGATCCAGCAGGCAAATTGCATGCCAATGACCATCAAGGCGCCGGGCAGGATTCCAGCCAAGAACAGCTCGGATATCGGCAGGTTCATCAGGAACCCATAGACGATGAAGATAATCGACGGTGGGATAATAATACCGACGGTGCCACCAGCCGCCGCTGTCGCGGCGCTGAAGCGCTCGTCATAGCCGCCCTTGACCATCTCGGGGTGCAGCATCGAACCAATTGTTGCCGTGGTCGCCGAGTTCGACCCGGAAATCGCCGCAAACAACCCGCAAGCGCCCAATGACGCCATCGCCAGCCCGCCGCGTATCCAACCCAGACACGAGTAGGCAAAGTCGCTCAATCGTCGCGCGATACCTGACTTGTTGATCAAATCTCCGGTCAGAATGAACAGGGGCATCGCCAACAGAGCAAAGCCTTTGTTGAAGACGTTCAACAATTCGGCGCCCATGTTGTCGAGTGTCAGGCCCAACACAAAAGAGCAGCCAATCACCCAATAACCGATGACCAGCAGCACCGGCACGCCCAGCATGAATAGAAACGTGACCCCCAGCGAGATCAGTGTGACAATGGTTCCGTCAGTCATCAGTCTGCCCCAATCACGGCCTGCTTGATCAGCGGCTCGCCTGTTTTCCAATTGCGCAAATCGTCAGCCAAATTCTGAAACACACGGCCGACCATCAGAAAAAAAGAAAGCGGTGCCGCAAGCAGGAACCACCATTGCATGATGTTGTCGGTTCCTAGGACGATTTGGAAGTTCGATGCGGACAACGCTACAAGTCGCGAGGTTGTCACAATCACGATGACGGCAAAAACAAACCACAAGACTGCGTCCAAAATCAGACAGCCTAGCTGCCCGGCACGCGGCATTGCGCTACGAAATTCGCTGAAACTCAGATGCGTACGCAGACGTACATTGTAGGACGCCCCGAACCAGGCCATGACCATGAACAGCAGCGGCGGAATGGTTGTGGACCAAGGTTCCTGATCGTTAAAGACAAATCGGTCGATTACGCCCCAAAAGATGATCAGCGCGATGGCAAGATATGAATACACCATGACCGATCGTTCAAAATGGCGCTCGATGAACGGCACCTTGCGATAGATCAGCATAACGAGAAATCCGCCGATCGCGGCGACAACTGTGCCAACAACCCAAGCCGCATCGGATCGCAACGCACTTTGAATCTCGAACGAATCCTGGCTCAACAAGGCGCTGAAAATAGCGCCGACATCTGCCCAAAACGACATGAACCCCGTCCTCCCAGTCGGTGTTTAGGTGAACCGGCCCGTATGGGCCGGTTCATCAGAGCTTAGATTAGGCCTCGCCCTTCCACCAACGGCGTGGCTCAACATTTTCTGGCAGAGTATCAGCCGGGATCTCACGCGCGATGTCGTAGATCTCTTGATAGGTGTCGATACCACCAGCCCATTTATTCAGACGCTCGCGCCATTCAGCCCAGGGTTCCGGATTGTAGTTCGGGGCGCACATCTCTTCGGCCAGTTTGATCTGATCGTCGGCCAGGAACGCGGCACGCACGCCGTTTTCGGCAAAGATCGTGTTCGGCAATTGCGGATCCGAGAAACCAACTGTGTTCAGCAAGGCCGCTTCGTTGGCCCCTTGAATAAGCGCTTGGGTGAAGTAGGACGATTCCATAACCGCATCCTGCAATTCGCCACCCAGCCCATCGAAGACGCTGGCAGACATCGAAGTATGCTCGGTTCCGCAGAAGAACTTGAGGTTCACAGACTGCGACACCACTGGCGCCATGTTGGCGTATGCCACAGCGGATGCCCAGGTTTCTGCACCATCGATCAGACCTGTTTTCAACGCATCAAGGGTTTCTTCCCACGCCACCGGAACCGGGTTCAGGTTCAGAAGCTGCATCGCGATCCGGCCCAGCTGCGTGCCCGTGACACGGTTTTTGGTGCCAAACAGTTCTTCCAGTTTCGTAACCGTCGGCTTGTCAGCAAAGGTAGATCCCATCTGCAGGCCACGCAGTTCACAATGCGTAAACAAGAACTTCAGCCCATGCCGCTTCTCGAGCGGTTCACGCAGGATGCGCTGGCTCGCGGGGCTATAGAAGAAGTGATACTGCGCCGCGCGGCTTGGGAACATGTATGCATAGTCCAACACGTTCAGATAGGGCGCGCCACCCGCCGAGTTCTGGGTCGACGCCGCATAGATGTCGACGATTCCCTGCTGTGTTTTTTCGACACAACTTAGCTGGCCACAGATCTGATTGTCGCCAATGAACTCGATGCGAATCTCGCCGTCTGTGCGTTCTTCCAGGTCGCGTGCAAATTCAATTGCCCCGGCCCGCTCGATCAAAAGGTTTCTTGTATTGAACCCGGATGCACCGAATTTCAACGTATGCTTCGGCTCTTTCGAGAACCGCTTTTCATAGGTGGATTCTGCAGCTTGCGCCAGATTGGCGATACTCATGGCACCACCGAATCCGCCAGCAGCCAACAACGTGGAGCTCATGCCATACCGGCCTGCCACACGGAAAAAATCTCGACGCGAAATACCACTTAGTTTTCGACCGATCTCCATTGCTTACCTCCCTGATCGCAATTATTGAGACATTTTGTATCAAAAAAGGCTAGTATAATTCTTCCATCTTGCATAGAGTTTTTTTCAACGACGTTGGGAGGACCCGGATATGGAAGTGGATTATGCGATTGTCGGAGCCGGATCTTCGGGCTGTGTCATTGCCAATCGACTAAGCGCAGATCCAAAGACATCCGTGGCGCTGTTGGAGGCCGGCGGGCCCGACAGGAACCCCTGGATTCATATCCCCGTTGGCTATTTCAAGACGATGCACAACCCGTCGGTCGACTGGTGTTACCGCACCGAGCCTGATCCTGGCCTGAACGGCCGATCCATTGACTGGCCACGTGGAAAAGTACTCGGTGGATCGTCTTCCCTGAACGGCCTTCTTTATGTACGTGGCCAGAAAGAGGACTATGACCGCTGGCGCCAAATGGGGAATGTCGGCTGGGGCTGGGATGATGTGTTGCCCTTATTTAAGCGCAGCGAGGATCAGGAACGTGGCGAGGATGAATTCCACGGAATCGGAGGGCCTCTTGCGGTTTCGAACATGCGTATTCAACGACCCATATGCGATGCTTGGGTCGCCGCGGCGCAGACGGCGGGCTATCCGTTCAATCCAGACTACAATGGCGCCAACCAGGAAGGTGTGGGGTATTTTCAGCTGACCACCCGCAATGGCCGACGCTGCAGCGCAGCCGTCGCCTACCTCAAACCGATTCGGAACCGGCAGAACCTGAACGTCATCACGCATGCTCTAGTCAGCCGGATCGAACTGGACGGAAAACGTGCGACCGGACTGATCTATCGCGATCGCTCAGGTCAGATGAAAACGCTCAAGGTGCGCCGCGAGATCATACTATCTGGCGGCGCGATCAACTCTCCCCAGATTCTGATGCTGTCGGGCATCGGTGATCCGGATCATTTGAAAGACAACGGGGTAGAGCCCATTCACGCCCTGCCTGGGGTTGGCAAGGGACTGCAGGACCATCTGCAAGCCCGCCTTGTCTTTAAGTGCAACGAACCAACCCTGAATGATGAGGTGAGAAGCCTGTTCAATCAGGCGCGTATTGCACTGAAATACGCCCTATTCCGCGCCGGACCCATGACCATGGCGGCAAGCCTTGCGACCGGATTCGTTAAAACCCGCACGGACGCTCAAACACCGGACATCCAATTCCACGTCCAGCCTTGGTCCGCCGATAGCCCAGGTGAAGGTGTACATCCGTTTTCGGCCTTCACCATGTCCGTTTGCCAGTTGAGACCGGAAAGCCGAGGGGAGCTACGCCTGGATGGCCCAGACCCGACAAAGTATGTCAAAATCATCCCCAATTACCTGTCGACCGAAACGGACTGTAGAACCATTGTCGATGGCGTAAATATCGCGCGCGGGATCGCACGTCATAGTCCACTGACTTCCAAAATATCCGAAGAGTTCCGACCAACGTCGGATCTGTCATGCGACGACTACGAGGGTACATTGGATTGGGCGAGATCGAATTCCGTCTCGATTTATCACCCCACAGGGACATGTTCGATGGGCACATCCGAAAACTCGGTGGTTGATCCCAGCCTGAAAGTAAACGGAATTGGTAATCTTCGGGTTGCTGATTGTTCGATAATGCCCGAGATCGTCAGTGGGAACACAAATGCACCTGCGATTATGATAGGTGAAAAAGCCAGCGAATTGATCCGCGCCACTCTTTGAGATTGCTATCAAGGTTCAGTGAACCCGTGGGCGCACTGCCGTGTGCAGACAGGCCAGTTTTAGCAATACTGGCAGCCAACGCACAGCTTCTCGAAGGTGGATTTGAATTGACGGACAAGTATTTTAGCGACGCGGAAACAATCAAGCCATGTAGATACACAACATCTTCGGCTGGAACTTGATCCTGCGCAGGACTGTGAACCCGCGATGACAAACGGCCTGTATTCGATACAATCCTGAAACATGTAGAGAATCTATGCGGCGCCAATGGCAGCAACCTGCAATTGCTCAATCAAACTGGCACCCATTTGTACAACTCCGCCATCGGATCGTGGGACGACAATAGCTCATTCCCAATCGGGATGGAATTTAAACTCGCCGTTCCACTGGTCATGTGCATTGCAGTGACCGAAGCAAGGGCCGTCCACTACGACGATTCGAAGGAAACGGAATTCTACAAAGCGGCCATGAAGGGCGACGTACATCGGTGGGTATCGAGGGCGTTCGCACGCATCTTAATGTTCCGCTTATTCAGGATCGGGGTGCGTTCGGGAACTTTATTCTGAACGGCAGGGTATAAAGACCCTTCTCCTTAGACGACATTGCCCTGGTTGAAGCCTTCACCGCTCAGGCGGCGATCCCCATCGAAACCGCCGCGCAGCTCCGTGTCCTTTAAACTTGACTGGCGCGCATGGCACGACGTCCTGCAGGTCATCAGTCACAATCACGATGACGAGAAACCGGTCTTTGATGCGATCCTGAAACGTCTGCGCGCTGCGCAATGCCCTCTGGCAGGTCTAATTCCGGGGACATCTGAAGATGAGTTCAGACACTGGCAGCGCGCATCGGGATGTTTTCTGAGGCGATTGATCTATTCGAGACAGGGCAAATGCGGATGGGCGTACATTGTCTTTGACGATATAGGCCAAAGCGACCTGAAGAAGGTTACGGTCCGGTCGTACCTTCAATGGTGGATGCGTCCAATATCAATAACATACTGCTCGTCCCCTTGATGAAGAATGGCATTGAACAGCCCCACTCGAGTAATCCAAATTAAAAGTTGTTGCATGGTTGGGAGTGGGTCCATTGGGGTACGGGCCTTTGATGCTGGTACCTGGTCACAGAAGATAGTCAACTAACACGCTGGTAAACAGTTCAGGCTTTTCCAGATGTACTGCGTGTGCGCATCCTGGGATAACCGAAAGGCTTGCGTTGGGGATGCTCGACCAGAGCAAGCTGGTCTGCTCCCACGAATAAGTTCTGTCCCGGTCGCCACAAATTATGAGTGTCTCCTGAGGCAGTGCCGAAAGGTTCTCGGTACCTGACCAGTTCTTCATCGCATCAAGACCTGCTTGGATGGCCTCCATCGACGCCATTTGCGCCAGACGTTCACAAGCTTTGAAGTTTGTTGCCTGCTCGTTTTTCCAGAACCATGTCGCAGCGATCCGACTGGCCGTATCTTTAACACCATTGCTTTGAACCCGCGCTTTGCTTTCATCGATTGTTTCGAACCTGCCGGGTAGGACGCCGATCGCGCCAGTCGCATAAAGTATCAGACGTTGAACACCACCTGGATCCATGCGCGCGATCTCCTGAACGATCATCCCTCCCATAGAATGACCCAAGAGGTGATACTGTTCTATACCCTTGTCTCGAAGCGCACTTAGAACCCAATCAGCGAGTTCATCGATGCGACTTATGGCCGGCAAATGACGGTTGCGGCCGAATCCTGGCAGGTCAAGGGCGGTAACGCCAAAATGGTCTGAAAGAGCTTTGAGTTGCAGATCCCATTGTGCGCTTCCCCCCATCAGCCCATGGACAAGGACAAGCGGTTTCATTTGCGTTGACCCTGAACTATGCGATCCAAAATCATAGCACAGAACAGGATTGCAAAACCGGCGAGGATGCCCTGCCCGACGTTGGCGTATTGCAATGCCTCAAGTACATCTTCGCCCAGTCCTTTGGCGCCAATTAATGAGGCGACCACTACCATCGCCAGCGACAACATGATCGTCTGGTTGATCCCCGCCCGGATCGAGGGGCTGGCCAAGGGCAAATCGACCTTTGTCAGCAAGTACCATTTGTTGGCTCCAAAGCTGATCGCTGCCTCTCGCACACTTTCCGGTACGCCGCGCAAGCCAAGAACAGTCAGGCGAACGACGGGTGTGCCGCCAAAAATCATTGTGGTGACGACGGCGGCGGGTTTACCTGTTCCAAAGAACGCGATCACCGGGATCATGAAGACAAAGGCTGGCATTGTTTGCATAAAGTCCATGATTGGCTGAATAAACGCGTAAAACCTTGGACGCCTCGCCGCAAACATACCCAACGGAATGCCTATGATGATCGACAAACAGGCGGCGGTGCCCAGCAGGGCAAGCGTCGTCATCGCTTTTTCCCAGAAGCCGAGCAGACCCATATAGGCCAAAAACGCCCCGGAATAGATCGCCATCCGGACACCTGCGGTCAGCCACGTCAGCAGTATGATCAGCGCAGCGATCACGACCCACGGCGTGCTGACGAAAATCAGTTCCAGCGCGTCCAGCATCAACCGAATGCAATAGGTGATCCCATCGAACAACGCCTCGCCGTTCAACACCGCCCAGTTAAAGAAGGCTTCTACGCCTTCGATGCTGACCAGACGAATTTCCGGGTTGGTCGGGAAGTTGCTCAGGATCTCGAAGCGTCCGGGGAAACTGTAGTTCACCATGGCAACGGCGACGATCAGGACCATGAAAATCGCACTAAAAGCGATTTGGGATATCGGCATGCCCGAGCGGAGACTACGGTTCGAAAGCCATTCGGAAAACCGCGCTTCAAGCGCCCAATTGGCGACAATCGCTTCGACGAGCTTAACCGCAACAAGGACTGCAAGGCCCATTAAGGCAATTGTCGGGCCCTGCTCGGCCAGCGCCTCGGCTTCGGCGCGAATGCCGCCGATATTGGCTTCCAGCCCATCCACGGCACGTTGAAACGCATCCACCCTATCCGAGCCACTTTCGATGGCTGCCGCCAATTGTTGTCGACGTAGTTCCAGCGTTCCTTCAATCGAGGCGATACGCGCCATAGCGTCCGAGGCCAGATCACCAAACAAACCCCGCGCGATCTGCACAAATGCAATCGCCTCGACGATCAGAAAGCACAACGCCCAGGACCATAGCCCCCGCGCGCCAAACCAGATTGGGCCGAAAAGACCGGCGAAAAAATTGAAGGTTGCCGTGAACCTTGCCGACGCACCAACCTTGTCGAAATTTGCGATGTAATAGTCGGGGCTTGTGCGGACAAAAGCACGGATGTTTTCTTTGCGCTCTTCTGCATAGGCCAGCGCGGCCTCGCTTTCAGTGTCTTCCAGCGGATTGATGTTCTGATCTTTCATGACACCTCTGTCCCTTCAATAACGGTCCGCAAAAGATCAGCGCGGGTAATTGCGCCGACGTCAGCGCCAGCGTCGGTCACGACGATCGGCTTGTCGTCGTCAATGGCAAGGTTGATAAGGTTGCTCAACGTCTCGTCGGGTTCCACGCGGTACACATCGGCAGGCAACGGGCCATGAGTTTCGATCCAACTCTCGATGGGCTGCATCACCACCTTTGCATGAACCACCTTCAGGCGTGAAATCCCGGCCACAAAATCAGCGACATAGTCGTCTGCCGGATGCATCACGATATCTTCGGCGGTCCCCATCTGAACCATCTTTCCATCGCGCATAATCGCGATGCGATCGCCGATCCGTACGGCTTCATCCAGATCATGCGTGATGAAAATCGTTGTCTTCTTCAGTATTTTGGAAAGTCGTATGAACTCATCCTGCAACTGGCGACGGATCAGCGGATCGAGTGCAGAAAACGGTTCGTCCATCAACAACACATCCGGGTTTGCCGCCAGGGCGCGGGCCAGACCCACGCGTTGTTGCATACCACCAGACAATTCATGCGCAAACTTCGCGCCCCATGCGCCCAACTCAACAATATCAAGGATCGCTGCCGCCTGTCGCATGCGCTCGTTCTTGGCGACTTGCCGGATCTCTAGCGGCATCGCGACGTTATCCAGCACCGACCGGTGCGGCATGAGCGCGAAATTCTGAAAGACCATCCCGATTTTCTGATTGCGAAAATGCTGAAGATCTCTGGCCCCAAGGGCCATGACATCGGTTCCTTCGATTTCAATCTTTCCAGCCGTAGGCTCCAGTAATCGGTTGAAATGGCGCACCAAAGTCGACTTGCCACTTCCCGACAACCCCATAATGCAGAATATCTCACCCCGGTTCACTGACAGGCTCACATCCGCGACACCGACCACACAATTGTACTCGGACAGAACCTCGGCCTTGCTTAGGTTTCGGTCGCGGATCGCCTTTAGCGCCACTTGTGGCTTAGCGCCAAAGATCTTCCAGACGTTCGAGATTTCAATGACAGATTCTGGGGTCATTTCGCGCCTGCATGTAAGATTGGTCGGTTCCAGCACCGGCCATCGCCGGTGCTGTCGTTGTTGCGGGTGCGCTCAGAGCCCCAGCATCGAGTCGACGCGATCGGAATTGGCGCTTACCCAATCCTTTGCGGCGTCCGCTGGATCGCGCCCATTGGCACTTATCTCAAAGGCCAGCGCGCTCACATCATCTGCGGTCAGCGCGAAATTGGCAAAGAAATCGGCAATTGCGGGCGAGCGATCTACAAGCGAGTTCGACCACGCAATTTGCACCTGCTTCAGCGCGTCCTTTGTAGCAACGTTCGACTTTTCGTACCAATCCGCGTCATCTGAAGGCTGCACCATGACATACTTCGCGGGATCAAAGGTAGGCTCGGTCAGCATTTCGACGTCGAACATGAACCACACAGCATGGGGTTTGTAGCAATAGAATGCGTAACCCTCACCCTTGGCGATCGAGTCCTTGATCCGCGCGGTTTTCACACTTTCCTCGGCCCGGATCGGTTCGATAAAGTCCAGCAATCCGTAATCCCGCACTTTGACCTCGTTTACATTTGCCGAGGCCCAGCCTGGTGCGCCGATCCACATCTCTCCCTTCCCATTACCGTCGCTGTCCATCAGTCCCGCAACGTCTGGGCGACCCAGATCAGTAATGTCGGTGATATTGTTAGCCGACCCGAAATCCTTTGAAACGCAAAAGCCCTGATTACCCTCGTATGGGTTCGATGACAGCGTTACGGTGCCGGCTTCATCCACATATTTCTTAGTGAAACTTTCCTGATTTGGCAGCCAGACGTCAGGGTGTACGTCGATATCGCCCTTACCCTGATCCATCGCTTGAAAAATCGTGGCATTGTTGCCGGGCACGTATTCAACTGTGCCTCCGATCCGCGAGGTGACGACCTCACCCAGAACATAGGCGATGGCTTGTGCCCCGGTCCAGGAAGGCACACCAATCTTGACATCTTCAGCAAACGCAGGAGCGCCAAAAGCGCTCAAGAATGCCAAACCGGTTAACGTTTTCTTCAGTGTCATTACAAAGATCTCCTTGTTGGTGGTTTTTTGTTTATTGTTATTATGAAGCATACCCGGGAAGCCCGAAGGTATCAGAATAGCCAAAAAGGGCAGCGCTTCCGCCAGTATGCAGGAAAACCACGTTGTTCATCCCGTCAAAATACCCTTTGCGGATTTGGTCGATCAGCCCATCAAGCCCCTTGCCGGAATACACCGGGTCAAACAAAAGACCCTCGGTCCGCGCCAGCAACTTGATGGCCTCGACCATACCGTCGGTTGGTTTGCCATAGCCGGGTCCGACGTAGTCGCAGTTTGCACGCACATCACCGCGCAAAATTTCCACACCCGTTCCCAAATGATCGGCCGTGCGCGTCGCAAGATCAAAGACCATTTGTTCTTGCTTTTCCCGAGGCGCCCTGACGCCAATCCCCAGTAGGTGGGTGGTGCTTTTGATTGCAGATAACCCCGCCACAAGCCCCGCCTGAGTACCGGAACTACCGGTGGCATGTACAAGCGCATCCAATGAAAGGCCCATCTTGGCGGCCTGCTCAATCAGTTCCCTCGCGCAGTTCACGTACCCTAGGGCACCAACTGAATTAGACCCACCCCCTGGAATGATGTACGGTGTTTTACCCTTGTCACGCAAACGCTTCGACAGGGCCTCCATCTCGGCGTTCATGTCTGTGCCGTCACCGCGTTTTGACACAGTTGCCCCATGCAGGCGATCCAGCAATACATTCCCATTCAGAGTATAGTCGGGATCATTTGACCCGGTTCGGTCCTCGAGCAGAATATGACAGTCCATCCCCAGCTTCGCCGCGGCTGCAGCGGTTTGGCGTGCGTGGTTCGATTGGGTCGCCCCTTGGGTAATGATCGCGTCAGCACCCTGCCCTGCGGCATCCGCCATCAAAAACTCAAGCTTCCGTGTCTTGTTGCCGCCGGTCGAAAGACCGGTGCAATCATCCCGCTTAACCCACAAACGGGGACCACCCAGAACCTCACTCAGTCGGTCCATCGGCTCAAGCGGAGTAGGCAGATGTGCGAATGAAATACGGGGAAATCCTGCCAACGTGATCGAGAGCTCCTTGCAGAGACTAACAGTCATATCCACGGCATCACCGGCGCCGTGTTCCGCGATGTCTACTGTCTCGGCCATTCTCTGGGGTCCTCCAACTTGGGTTTTCCCAAAGCGTTTCCTATCGAAACACAGAAAAACAGTGCTTTTTTCTATGGCTGCTCATACTTTTGCTTTGGCTGGAGGTGAGATTAATGGATACGCAATGGCTGGATGACGTCCTTGCTCTTTTGGAAGAAGGTAATCTGAGCCGCGCTGCCGCACGCCGAAACATCACACAACCTGCGTTTTCCCGACGCATACGTTCGTTCGAGGATTGGCTGGGTGTCCCGGTTTTGAACCGGAAGACAAACCGCGTCGAAATTGGCGAAGCGTTGATTTCGAACGAGTCAGAAATCCGCGCAATTCTCTCACAACTACGCGAGATGCGCACAAAAATCGTTCATCATGATCCCAAAGCAAACACGGTCAGGATAGCGGCGCAGCACGCCCAGGTGTTTTCTCGTTTCCCGGATATGGCGCTCAAGGCGCGCAAAAAGCTGCCGGGCATAAAGTTTCGCCTCCATCCCGCAAACCTAAGCGATTGCGTGAGTATGTTCTTGCGCAAGGATGCAAGCATGCTTTTGTGCTACGAGTCTGAACTTGCCGAACCCCTGGAGTTCGGAGCAAATGTGTTAAGAGGATCGTGGGGTCGCGACTATCTCATACCCGTGGTCGGCGGCTCAATGCGTTTTGCTGTGAAAGACGGTGGTGACATACCGGCGGACTCTCCATCCGTTGTCTATCCAGACAACAGCTATTTCGGTCAGGTATTGCGAAAAAAGGAAAGACTGTTCGGAACCGCTGGTTTCAGCACAAATCCTATTTGCGAAACGGCATTTTCGACGGGGATTCGTGAGATGCTCCTCAAAGGGCTAGGCGTGGCCTGGTTGCCATTCAGCATGGTGCACAACGAACTGCAAAGCGGAGACGTGATCTCATTGGCAAATCGGCTTGGGAAAGAACCCATGGATGTTGCTATTTACGCCGACCGCAACAACCCAACTGCGTTGAGCCTGTTTGATATTTGGGGCAGTGCGCCAAAGTAGTATTCCAATCGTGCCCTGCCTCTGCATGGGCAATGAGTTCGCATCAATCAGACCATTTACACGGTTTGGAAACGGCACGCATCATCGTATTCCACCAACCATCTTGCTTTACCTGCGCTGGGATGAAATTGATCGCCTGAACTCAGCTTCTTACCCTTGAAACTGCGGCACGGCTGACCAACATACGTAGCGTCGATGTAAAGAAAGTTAACATATGACCTTGAAGAACCCCGCCGCCCTGGAGTTTCTGCACTCGCGTCGGTCCCGACCTGCCAAGACGTTGATCGCGCCGGCCCCTAACCGGGATGAGCTGATCCCCTTGCTGACGGCCGCAGCCCGCAGCCCTGATCACGGAAAACTGGAACCCTGGCGGTTTGTTGTTCTTGAGAAAGGCGCCATGCCGCGCCTGGCAAATCTGACCGAAGAAACCGGCCGCGCTTTGAACAAAAGCCCGGAAGAAATCGTGAAGGCGCGCAGCCAGTTTGACTTGGGCCATTTGGCCGTTGCGGTGGTTGAAGTACAAAAACCCTCGGCCAAGATACCCGCGATCGAGCAGACCTACTCAGCGGGGGCCGTTTGCCTGGCGCTATTGAACGCCGCTCTGGCCGCAGGATGGGGCGCGAACTGGTTGTCAGGGTGGCAAACTCATGATCGAGGATTCTGTGAAAAAGCACTGGGGCTGTCGGAGAATGAGCGCGTCGCAGGGATGATCCACATTGCCACAGAGAGTGCTGCCCCACCGGAACGTCCACGCCCGGATGTCACCACACTGACCAAATGGGTTTCTGAATGATCATCCTGAACGCCTTTTTTGCTGCCTTGGGTCAAATTGGTGATCCAAAGTTCCGATCCGTTCTTTTGCGCGGCATTGGCCTGACGATCCTGCTACTGATTGTCGCCTGCGCCGTTGCAATCTGGTTCATAAACATGCTGTCCGGGAATGAGATTTCACTGCCCTTCATCGGTGCTGTGCCCTGGTTGAACGATGTTTTGAACTACTCGGGCATATTGTTGGCGCTAGTGCTTCCAGTGTTTTTGATGATGCCCGTAGCCTCGGCCATAACGTCGATCTTTCTGGAAGATGTCGCGCAGGCTGTGGAAGACAAACACTATTCCAGCCTGCCCCCTGCCCATAAAATCCCCTTTGGCGAGGCGCTGCTGGACGGTCTGAGTTTTATGGGTGTGTTGATCGTGGCAAACCTGCTGGCCCTGATCCTCTATGCAATATTCACGCCGTTTGCGCCCTTCATATTCTGGGGAATGAACGGATTTCTGCTGGGTCGCGAGTATTTCACGCTCGCAGCGATGCGCCGTTTGGGGCGCGAGAATGCCCGAAAGCTCCGGGCGAAGCATTCAACGACCATATGGTTGGCGGGAACCTTGATGGCAATTCCACTATCTGTCCCGTTGGTAAATCTGGTGATTCCGATCATCGGTGTCGCCACGTTCACCCACATCTACCACCGGTTGTCCGGCCTCAATTCCTGATGGGCCTTACCGGGGTTCGAGGTTGTTCAACCAGTCGAAGTCCCGCACCGAGATCACACCGGAAATAATGATCCCGGCAATGATAACCCACAAGATCACCGTGATACCTGTGGTGATCCACAGCTTTTTCTTCATGTGATGCACTTCGGGGGCACCCGCGTGGGTGCCCGGCACAATCTCACCCAGATCGCCTTGTGTCTTGATGCGAATGGGCAGCACAACAAGCAAGGTCATGAACCAGATCACGGCGAACAACACCAAACCGGCTGTTATGGTCATTTCAGGCCCTCCGGGCTGGGGTTCAAACCTGCTCTAGCTCAACAAGGCAGCCGTTGAAATCCTTGGGATGGAGGAACAAGACCGGTTTGCCATGGGCACCGATCTTTGGGTCACCCGATCCCAGAACACGAGCCCCTGTTTCCTTCAGATGGTCGCGCGCCGCGATAATGTCTTCCACCTCGTAGCACACATGATGAATGCCACCGGCGGGGTTCTTTTCCAGAAATCCGTTGATCGGGCTGTCATCACCCAGCGGGTACAGCAATTCGATCTTTGTGTTTGGCAATTCGATGAACACAACGGTTACGCCATGATCGGGTTCATCCTGTGGCGCACCGACTTTGGCGCCCAGCGCGCTGCGATATTGCTCTGACGCCGCCTCAAGATCGGGCACGGCGATAGCGACGTGGTTCAGACGACCAATCATGTCATTCTCCTCAGTCCTGTGTTGCATGGGTTATGGGGGCAGACCTGCTAAAGGACAAGTGCGCCAAATCGCCTGTTAACCCTGTGTTAGCCAGAAGTTCCTAGCGTGAGGCATCTGCTGAATAGGAGATCTGCCATGGACGATTCGGGTCCTTTCGCCACCACCGTCGCTACGCCAACCGCTGCCCGGCCCTTGCTGGGGCAAACCATTCTGGTTGTCGAGGACAGCCGATATGCCTGCGATGTGATACGCCTCATGTGCATGCACAGCGGCGCCAGAATCAGGCGCGCCGATTGCCTGAAATCAGCGCGTCGGCATCTGCAGATCTACCGCCCCTCGGTTATTCTTATCGATATGGGACTGCCTGACGGGTCCGGCGCGGATCTGATTGCCGAGCTTTCGAATGCCAGCCCCCGCATCAGTGTCATTCTGGGGATGTCCGGCGACGATTGCACTAAAAGCGCCGCTCTGGACGCTGGGGCTGATGGGTTTCTAGCTAAACCGATAGAGTCCATGTCGTTCTTTCAAAGATCCATCCTGAAATTGCTGCCTGAGGATCGACGCCCCAGCGGCCTACACTCGGTTCGCGACGAGGTGATCCGGCCAGATCCCATGGCTTACCAGGATGACATGGCCCATATCGCGGACGTGCTGGCGGGGCCGAATGACCATCGGACATTAGACTATGCGGCACAGTTTTTGTGCGGCGTTGCGCAAGAAGCAGATGACAATGTACTGGCGGAAGCCGCTCGTCAGTTGGCCAGGTCGCGTGCACATGGCACACCGGTTACCGCGCAGGCCGCAAAGGTTGCCGGTATTGTCCAAGACCGCCTGGAACAACGGGAGGCAATCTAGAATGGTCACTGCCTATTTCATCACAGCAACCTTTTTGTGCCTGTGGGTCTACCGACAGACACGCCACACTGCACGAGCAATACGGGCGAACAGAAGCGACCTGAAAAACCCGTTGGACTAACGGTTTTCGACCTCAGCGAACAGTCCAACACTCGGGAAGCGCGGGCATTCGGGCCTAGCGGTGTCCGCGCCACCGGCAAAACAGTGGCGCGATTGGACGACCAGACTGTCTTTACACGCAGTTCAGGTTGCGATGGATGACTAGTCTTGCGGTATAATCCGCAAACCCAGTTCCATCATTTGATCTGAGGTCGGATCAGACGGCGCATCCATCATCAAATCTTCAGCACGCTGGTTCATCGGAAACATCATCACTTCGCGGATATTGGCCTCATCCGCCAGCAACATCACAATCCGGTCGATGCCTGCAGCGCAACCACCATGCGGAGGAGCGCCATAGTGGAAGGCATTGAAGAGTGCGCCAAAGCGGCTTTTAACTTCATCCTCACCATAACCCGCCAGCTCAAAGGCTTTCAGCATGATCTCAGGCTTGTGGTTCCGGATTGCGCCTGAAACCAACTCGTACCCGTTGCACGCCAAATCGTATTGATAGCCGCGTACATCCAGCGGGTTACCCTGCAACGCCTCCATCCCGCCTTGCGGCATCGAGAACGGATTGTGTTCAAAATCAATCGCGCCGGATTCTTCGTCCTGCTCGTAGATCGGGAAATCCACGATCCAAGCGAAGGCAAAGCGGTCTTTCTCGGTCAGGTTCAACTCGTTGCCGATCACGTCGCGGGCTTTGCCCGCAACTTTTTCAAAGGCTTTTGGCTTGCCGCCGAGGAAGAACGCGGCATCGCCGACGCCCAGACCCAGCTGTTGGCGAATTGCCTCGGTCCGCTCGGGGCCGATGTTTTTGGCGAGCGGCCCTGCGGCCTCCATGCCTTCGCCCTGATCCCGCCAGAAGATGTAACCCATTCCAGGCAAGCCCTCTTTCTGGGCAAAGGCGTTCATGCGGTCACAGAACTTGCGGCTACCACCGGTGGGTGCGGGGATGGCGCGAATTTCGGTGCCCTCTTGCTCCAACAGTTTGGCGAAGATCGCAAAACCTGAGCCACGGAAATGGTCGGAAACAACCTGCATCTTGATCGGGTTGCGAAGGTCCGGCTTGTCACTGCCATACCACAGCGCCGCGTCTTTGTAGGAAATCTGCGGCCAGTCCTGGTCGACCTTGCGACCACCGCCAAACTCTTCAAACACACCGGTCAGAACCGGCTGGATCGTGTCGAACACGTCCTGCTGTCCAACAAACGACATTTCGAGGTCGAGCTGGTAGAAATCAGTCGGCGAACGATCAGCGCGCGGGTCTTCATCGCGGAAACAAGGCGCGATCTGGAAGTACTTGTCGAAGCCCGACACCATGATCAGCTGTTTGAACTGCTGCGGGGCCTGAGGCAGCGCGTAGAACTTGCCTGGATGCAGGCGCGAGGGCACCAAGAAGTCGCGCGCGCCTTCTGGCGAGGACGCGGTGATAATCGGCGTCTGATATTCGCGAAAACCCTGATCCCACATGCGACGGCGCATCGAGGCCACGACGTCCGACCGCAGTGTCATGTTCTGCTGCATCGCCTCACGGCGCAGGTCCAGATAGCGATAGCGCAGGCGGGTTTCCTCGGGGTATTCCTGATCGCCGAACACCATCAGGGGCAGCTCGTCGGCAGCACCCAGCACTTCCAGCTCGCGCACGTAAATCTCGATTTCACCCGTGGGCAGTTTGGAGTTAACCAACTCGGGAGCACGCGCTTTGACCGTGCCATCGATACGGATGCACCATTCGGACCGCACCTTTTCGAGCTCGGTAAAAGCAGCGCTGTCGCCATCGCACAACACCTGGGTCACGCCGAAATGGTCGCGCAGGTCGATAAACAGCACGCCGCCATGATCTCGTACCCGATGCACCCAGCCAGAGAGGCGAACGGTTTCGCCAACATTGGCGGCGGTCAGAGCGGCGCAGGTGTGGCTGCGATAGGCGTGCATGAAATATCCCTTCGGGCGCAAAATTCGTCGCGCCGGTACACCGCGTCAGACTGAGAAAGTCAAGGCAGGTCGCGCCGTCAAAACGGCCTTTGCAGGTTCCCGCAATAGAAATACACACCCAAAGCCACGGCAACGATGATATTACCCAAGATTGGTCGCAACAGATCAACATGGAAAATAACCCGTGCTGATGGTAAGCCCAACTGAATGACAGCCCGCCCGCGACGGTCACGGCGGCGTTCAACAGTTGTGCCCCACGCCCTTCCGGCGGGATTGCGTGGTATCGCCAAAAACAAGCCGAAACCGCAACTCCTGCGGCATCGCCCGGGTCAACAGGTCACCAATTCTACCGGTATCAGCCCGCGTAGCGAGTTTCCCATATATACGGTTTGCGCATTCTGGAGATCGGTCAGGGTCAACTTGGACTCCGTAAACTCATGACCTTCCAAAAGCTCTTCGCGCAGAATGCCTGGCAACAGCCCACACGACAGTGCCGGAGTAAGGCGTTCGCCGTCTTGCATCACGACAAACAGATTGGTGATCGTACCTTCACAGAGTTCATCGTGCTCGTTCAGGAAAAGCAACTCGTCAATATCGTCCGCCATAGCCGCTCGGGCGGTGTCATATACCGAGCGCCGCGTTGTTTTGTAACGCAGCCAAAGATCAGACGCGTTCAGCCTTGTGTCGGCCAGCGCTAACCGCCAATGGGGCGGGTTATTCGCCAGAGGCGCTGTTGTCAGTTCGAACTTTCCCGAGATGTCCATCGTCAGCCTGCACCGCAACGGTACCTCATTCGGCACATCAGCCAGAGCTTCCAAAGCCTCGTCCACTATGAATGGCAAGCCTAGTGCGGCGGCGGTTCGCGCCATGCGCCTCAGATGGCGGTCTCGCCTTACTAAACCCTGATCTGGCCGGTGGGCCAACGTCTCGATCAGGCGGAAATCAGACTCAACTGGTGCGCAAAGCGGGCCTTCCATAGCGCTTCCTCATATTCAGACGGGGCTGTACTGTCCCAGACTACTCCACCACCCACGTTCAGCGTCGCCGCGCCATCTTCGACCATCAGGGTGCGGATGGCCACGTTGAATTCGGATCGTCCATCCGGGGCCGCCCATCCGATGGCACCGCAGTAGATGTCTCGCGCCCATGGCTCCAGCTCGGACAGTATTTCCATGGCGCGTATTTTGGGTGCGCCTGTGATGGAACCGCACGGGAACAGGGCAGACAAGATATCAGACAACCCGGCACCCACCTGCAACTGAGCCCGCACGAGCGACACCATCTGGTGCACCGTCGCGTAAGTTTCGACCTTGAACAATTCGGGCACGTGCACCGATCCTGGTAGGGCAACCCGGCTTATGTCATTGCGCAGCAGGTCGACGATCATCAGGTTTTCGGCCCGGTTCTTTTCGTCAATCGACAAGAAATTCCGCCGGCGCGCATCCTCGGCCATATCTTCGCTGCGGGGCTGCGTGCCTTTCATCGGGCGCGTTTCGATACATCCCATTGTATCGGTTCGAAAGAACAATTCTGGCGACCGGCTGAGCAGGTCTGGCAGGTCATCCTGTTCGACAAAGGCGCCGTGCCCGACAGATTGACGGGCTGTCAGCGCGGCAAAAAGCGAAGCACTATCGCCGTTTATGGTCATGTCGATCGGGAAGGTCAGGTTAGCCTGATAGATATCTCCGGCGCCTATGGCATCGTGAACCGTCTGAAAGGCCCGCGAGTATCTCTCATCATCCCACCTGGGTCTAAAGTCGGAGATTCCTGCATCCGCTTTTGGTAGGTCGCTTTGGGTCGGATGATCGTAAACGCCAAAACACATCAACGGCAAACGGCGATCTTGCGGCAGGAGCGCCAGAAGGCGCGCCTCTAACGCATACCCAAGCTCATAGCTTGCATACCCGGCCACCCAGGCACCGCTTGCGCGTGCCTCATCCAGCGCCGTCATTGCCTGGGGCACGTCCTCCGCCATGTCAGCGCGGATTATCTGGGAAGGCCGGGCAAAACGGGTTCCCGGACCGGCCGGCCCCTGATCAAAACGAATACGCAATTGCATCCTCATTTGCCGTGCAACGGGGTATAGAGATTACGCCGACGAGGGGAAGAGGGGAAAGCGGCAATTTCGCCCTTGTTTTCGATACCTCTTGAACCTTTTGGCGCGGTCCCTATAACGCAGGACAATTTGGGCGCTTGGGCGGCGCCCCTGACTCGCGAACATCGAAGGACGTAGGCCATGCCGAGAAGAACCGACATTCAGTCGATCATGATCATCGGGGCGGGCCCCATTGTCATCGGTCAGGCCTGTGAATTCGACTACTCGGGCGCTCAGGCCTGTAAGGCCCTGCGCGAAGAAGGTTACCGGGTCATTCTGGTGAATTCGAACCCTGCGACAATCATGACAGACCCCGGTCTCGCAGACGCGACGTATATCGAACCGATCACGCCCGAGGTTGTCGCCAGGATCATCGAAAAAGAGCGCCCCGACGCGCTGCTGCCCACCATGGGTGGGCAAACCGGCCTGAACACCTCGCTGGCACTGGAAGAGATGGGCGTGCTGGACAAATTCGGGGTCGAAATGATCGGCGCCAAGCGTGACGCCATCGAAATGGCGGAAGACCGCAAGCTGTTTCGCGAGGCGATGGACCGGCTGGGATTGGAAAACCCCAAGGCCACCATCATCACCGCACCAAAGAACGAAAACGGCAGTGCTAATCTGGACGCCGGCGTGCAGATGGCGTTGGACGAGCTGGAAGAGATCGGCTTGCCAGCCATCATCCGCCCCGCCTTTACCTTGGGCGGTACCGGCGGTGGCGTGGCGTACAACCGTGAGGATTATATCCATTTCTGCCGCTCGGGCATGGATGCCTCGCCGGTCAATCAAATTCTGGTCGATGAATCCCTGCTGGGTTGGAAAGAATTTGAAATGGAAGTGGTGCGCGACACCGCTGACAACGCCATAATCGTCTGTTCCATTGAAAACGTTGATCCGATGGGCGTGCATACTGGTGATTCGATCACTGTCGCCCCTGCCCTGACGCTGACCGACAAAGAATACCAGATCATGCGCAACGGCTCGATCGCCGTTCTGCGCGAGATTGGGGTCGAGACCGGCGGGTCAAACGTGCAATGGGCGATCAACCCTGATGATGGCCGTATGGTCGTGATCGAGATGAACCCACGCGTTTCACGATCCTCGGCGCTGGCGTCCAAGGCGACCGGCTTCCCGATCGCAAAGATCGCCGCCAAGCTGGCCGTTGGCTATACTCTGGACGAGTTGGACAATGACATCACCAAGGTGACCCCGGCCAGCTTCGAGCCCACCATCGACTATGTCGTCACCAAAATCCCGAAATTCGCATTCGAGAAATTCCCCGGCTCGGAACCGTACCTGACCACCGCGATGAAATCGGTGGGTGAGGCCATGTCCATCGGCCGCACCATCCACGAGTCGATGCAAAAAGCGCTGGCCTCGATGGAATCTGGGCTGACGGGTTTTGATGAGGTCGAAATCCCGGGCCTGAGCGTTGGCGTCTGGGAAGAAGCCCCTGACAAAGCGGCGGTGATCAAAGCCATCAGCAAGCAAACCCCGGACCGTCTGCGCACCATCGCGCAGGCCATGCGTCACGGTCTGTCTGACGATGAAATCTTTGGCGTCACCAAGTTCGACCCCTGGTTCTTGGCCCGTATCCGCGAGATTATCGAAGCCGAGCGTGACATCATAAAAACCGGCCTGCCGGTGACCGAGGCCGGTATCCGCAGGCTCAAGATGTTAGGCTTTACCGATGCTCGCCTTGGAAACCTGACAGGTCGCGACGAAGACAACGTCCGCCGCGCCCGCCGCAATCTGGGTGTTACGGCAGTGTTCAAACGCATCGACACCTGTGCGGCCGAATTCGAAGCGCAGACGCCCTACATGTACTCGACCTACGAGGCCCCGATGATGGGAGAGGTTGAGTGCGAGGCACGGCCATCAGACCGCAAAAAGGTTGTCATCCTCGGCGGTGGTCCGAACCGGATCGGTCAGGGCATCGAGTTTGATTATTGCTGCTGCCATGCCTGTTTCGCGCTTACCGACGCAGGTTATGAAACCATTATGATCAACTGCAACCCCGAGACTGTCTCGACCGACTATGACACATCGGATCGGTTGTATTTCGAGCCGCTGACCTTCGAACACGTCATGGAAATCCTGACGAAAGAACAGGAAAACGGCACTTTGCATGGTGTGATCGTTCAGTTCGGCGGCCAGACTCCGCTTAAACTGGCAAATGCACTGGAAGAAGAAGGCATCCCGATCCTCGGCACCACGCCGGATGCCATTGATCTGGCGGAAGACCGTGAGCGGTTCCAGGCTCTGGTCAATGATCTGGGCCTGAAGCAACCCAAGAATGGCATCGCCTCGACCGACGAGCAGGCGTTGGAGATTGCCGAAGACATCGGTTTCCCATTGGTAATCCGCCCCTCTTACGTTCTGGGTGGTCGTGCGATGGAAATCGTACGCGATATGGATCAGCTGCGGCGCTACATCAATGAAGCCGTCGTCGTGTCGGGCGACAGCCCCGTTTTGCTGGACAGCTATCTTGCCGGTGCGGTCGAGTTGGACGTAGATGCGCTTTGCGATGGCACAGACGTGCATGTAGCGGGCATCATGCAGCATATCGAAGAGGCAGGCGTTCACTCCGGCGACTCAGCCTGTTCGCTGCCGCCGTATTCGCTGTCGGACGAGGTCATTGGTCGGATCAAGGAACAGACCTTCAAGCTGGCCAAAGCCTTGAACGTTGTCGGCCTGATGAATGTGCAGTTCGCTATCAAGGATGACGAGATCTACCTAATCGAGGTCAATCCGCGTGCCTCGCGCACAGTGCCCTTCGTTGCTAAGGCCACGGACAGCGCAATTGCCTCGATCGCTGCGCGGGTGATGGCGGGCGAGAAACTTTCCAACTTCCCAATACGCCCCGCGTATCAAGAGGGTCAGGACACCAAGATCGCAGATCAAATGACTTTGGCCGATCCCAATATGCCTTGGTTCTCGGTGAAAGAGGCCGTACTGCCTTTCGCTCGGTTCCCGGGCGTCGATACGATCCTGGGCCCAGAAATGCGTTCAACCGGGGAAGTCATGGGTTGGGATCGGGATTTCCCGCGTGCGTTCCTCAAGGCGCAGATGGGGGCTGGCATGGTCCTGCCATCGTCGGGCCGGGCGTTCATCTCGATCAAGGACGCCGATAAAACCCCGGCTATGCTGGAGACTGCGCAAGTGTTGGCAGGGCAAGGCTTCACGCTGGTGGCCACGCGCGGCACACAGTCATGGCTGGCAGATCAGGCCGTTGCCTGTGATCTGGTCAACAAAGTCTACGAGGGCCGCCCGGACGTGGCCGACATGCTGAAAGATGGTCAGGTGCAATTGGTGATGAACACGACCGAAGGCGCACAGGCTGTTGAAGACAGCAAAGTCATCCGGTCGATCGCTCTTTACGACAAAATCCCTTACTTCACGACCGCCGCCGCCAGCCACGCCGCGGCGCTGGCGATCAAGGCGCAGGCCGAAGGGGATGTCGAGGTCAAATCGCTGCAAGGCTGAGCAGCCATAGATTTGAAACGAAAAGCCCCCGGTGACAAACCGGGGGCTTTTTTTGCTTTTAGTGACCGCTTAAGTGGCGGTTTGAACCGCCAGTTGCTTCCTCTCATCCCGCGCAAAGAACAGCAGGTAAAACACCGGCGCTGCAACCATGGTCAGGACCGTTGCAAAGGCCAGACCGCCCATGATGGTTACTGCCATCGAGACGAAAAACGCATCTGTCAGCAATGGTGCCATCCCAAGGATCGTTGTGATCGCGGCCAGCATGACCGGGCGCAGACGCGAGACTGAGGCTTCGATGATCGCCTCGCGCAACGGTGTGCCGGTCGCACGGACCAGATCGATTTCCTCGACCAGCACAATACCGTTCTTGATCAACATCCCGGATAAGCTGAGCAAACCCAGAAGCGCGGTGAACGTGAAAGGCAGACCGGTCCCAAGCAGGCCAATCACCACGCCGTTTACCGACATTGGTACCAGCAGCCAGATGATCACAGGCTGACGGATTGCGTTGAACAGCAGCACGGAAATCAGAACCATGATCAGCAAGCTAAGGGGCAGCTGCCTGCCCAAACTTGCCTGCGCATCGCCCGAGTCTTCGAACTCACCACCCCATTCCATCTTGTACCCGGGCGGCAGGTCAATTGCTTCTATTGCGTCGCGAACTTCGGCGTGAACCTGCGCCGCTGTCAGCTCGGGCGGGATATCGGCCCCAACCGTAATGGTCAAAACCCGGTCGCGACGATGTACCAGCGTATTGAGCGAGGTGTATTCGAACCCATCCACCATTTGCTCGATCGGAACAAACCTTTCGGACTGATCCGAGTACACGACCTGATCGACGATCGAATACTCGCCATCGGCCGGTCGGCGCAGGATGATCGGGATCAAGCGGTCACGCTCGCGTAAAACCCCTCCGGTGATACCATCAGTGGAAAACTGCAATGTCGCTGCAATATCTTCGCGCGTCACGCCTGCGGTCTGTGCGCGTTCGGTGGCATAGATCGGCTGCACGGCCAGCTCTTGCTCGCGCCAGTCGTGGTGAACCAAAAGAGCGTTGGGTGAGGCTGCGGCCATTTGTTGGACCGCTTCCTCAGCCAGTTGGCGCAGAACCTTCGGATCGCTGCCCGAGAACCGCGCCTGGATCGGATCCCCGCCACCTGGGCCGAAGACCAGACGTTTGGTGCCAAACTCTCCTTCGGGGAACTGGACCGATCCAAACGCCTCAAGGTCCGCCTGAAGGGCTGGGATGTCCTCCAAGGTTTCAGTGCGGATGATCATGTGACCATAGCTTGGATTTGGCTTTTCCGCCGAATAGGTCAACATGAACCGGGTTGCGCCCTGCCCCACAAAAGTGGTCGCAGAAACGACATCGTCCCGGGCCGCTAGCCATTCTTCAAAAACCGCCATATCCTGCGATGTGCGTTCAATCGGTGTGCCCTGAGGCAGCTTATAGTGAACAAAGAACAAAGGTGTGTTCGAGTTGGGGAAAAACTGCTGCTTCATCAAACCAAAGCCCGCATAGCAGACCACGGTGACCGCGACCAATCCGGCAACCACCAGCCAGCGGAACCGCAACGCCCAGCGCAGGATTGCACCATAGACGCGGAACAAAATGCCGCTGTAGGCGTCCAGCTCACCCTCTTTGCCTTGCTTGAAGAAATAGTGACCCAGCATGGGTGTCACCGTGATGGCCAATACCCAGCTCAGCAACAGCGAGATGCCAATGACGGCGAACAGCGAGAACAGGAACTCTCCCGTCGCATCCGGGCTGAGACCGATCCCCGCAAAAGCCATGATGCCGATCACCGTTGCGCCAAGAAGTGGGATCTGCGTTTTAGAAGCCACGTCTTCGGCAGCATCGCGCGAAGATTTGCCCCGCAGCATCGAGATCTGCATCCCTTCAGCCACCACGATTGCATTGTCTACTAGCATCCCCATGGCGATAATCAGGGCGCCCAGCGAAATCCGCTCCATCTCGATGGAAAACAGCGACATGAACAACAACGTACCGACCACGGTCAGCAATAAGGTTGAACCAACAACAACCGCAGCCCGCCAGCCCATGAAGATGCCCAGAACGGCAACCACGATAGCCACTGACATGGCGAGATTCACAAGGAAGTCGTTCGAGGCCTGTTCGACAACAACGTGTTGCTGGTAGATCGGCAAGATTTCCACACCAAAAGGGATTTCCGCATCCAGTTCAGCCAGTTTTGCATCCGCAAGTTTGCCAACCTCGACAATGTTCTCGGTCGCCAGCCCCGCAATCCCTAAGGTGAAAGCCTCGGTCCCATTGAACCGGATGATAATGTCGGGATCGGTTTGCCGCGCGCGATAAACATCGGACATATCGAACAGATTGATGACCTGACCCTGAGAGCCCACGGATAGCCCGGCGATGGCCGAAACGCTGTCCGAGCCTTCAGCGGTCAAAATGGTGGTTCGCTCACTTTCCGAGCGTAAGGACCCCGAAGAATTGACCGAGTCCGCATTGGCAATCGCATCATTGATCGCTTGTAAAGGAACGTTCTGGTTAACCGAAATCGCCAGGTCGGGTTCTACAAAGATGGCCTCATTCGGCAGGCCCTGCACCTCAACATCTGCGACTCCGTCAACGGTAAGCAATTCACGGCGCAGGAACGTTGCAAGCTCGTGTTTCTCCGCGTCCGAAAACCCCTCGGCCGTCACTGCATAAAACAAGCCGAATACGTCGCCAAACCCATCATTGACATAAGGGGCGCTGACCCCCGATGGCAGGCCACGCGCAGCGTCGCGCACTTTGGCACGCAGGCGCGTCCAAACGTCGGGCAATTCCGTGCCGTCGTAGATTGATTTGATTTCCACTTCGATCAGGGACTGGCCCGGCTGATTGACCGAAGTGATCACATCCACTTCACCCATCTGCTGTATCGCGGATTCCAAAGGTTCTGACACTTCCAAGGCCACCTGTTCCGCTGTAGCACCCGGGTATTGGGTCGCAATGACCGCGTTTTTGATCGTAAACGCCGGATCTTCAAGGCGTCCAAGCGACAGAAATCCCCAGATGCCGCCGAAAAGTGCAATCATAATTATCAGCCACGTGTAAAGCGGCCGGTCGATAGAGGCGCGTGCAATATTCATCTGTCAGCGCCTCAGTTCGCAAAGCCAGTAAAACGGCGCACAGCCTGACCGTCGGTCAGCACAGCGCCACCTGCGACGACGATCTCGTCGCCATCAGACAGGCCGGACAAAACACGGACATCGCCGGTTTGGGTCGGTTCGATCGTCACCGGCACAGATCGTACCGTACCGTCATCCGCACCAACCGGTGAAAAGACCATCACGCTCAGATCTCCGTTTGCACCAGCCACGATGGCGGTTGCCGGCACGACGATTCCACTGCGATCATCCTGCACCCGGACGTTTACGGTGACGGAGGACCCCGGCAGAATTTGCATGCCCTCGGGCGGGGTCAGACCAAACTGAATGCGAAAAGTCTGTCCTACGCTTGAGGTTTCCGCGTCGAATTCCCGGATTTCCAGCGGAAAGACTTCATCGCTGACCGGGAATTTGGCGGTGATTGTCAGGTCGTCATTCTGCCCCGATCGCTGAAACAGGATTTCTGGAACATCAACCTCGATCCGAAGTTCAGACATATCGTGGATGCGCACGACCGGCGTGCCCGCCGAAACGGTGGTAAAGGCCTCGACCGCTCGGCTGGAGACCAGCGCATCAAACGGCGCAGTCAGCGTGGCATGTTCCAGTTCGTATTCCGCATCCCGCAGCGCAAGCGCTGCCAGTTGTGCTTCTGTTTCGGCGTCATCAACCGCAACCTGGCTGGCGGTGGTTCCGCGCAGACGCGACAAGCGGGCTTCGGTCCGGTCAGCTTGGTCTTTTTGCAGGCGTGCACGATCCAGACGCAGCTCAAATGGCTCCTGATCAAGGCGGGCGATCAGACCTTCTTTGGGGATCACAAAACCTTCGGTCACCGGCATTTCAACAATTTGCCCTGCGACCTGAAAGGCAAGGTCAACGGTTTGGCGTGCGGCGACGCGGCCAAAAAACTGGCGCGAAAAACCGGGTGTCGTTTCGCTCACCTGCATCAGTTTTACCGGCTTGGGAACATCTTGTGCGACAATCGGTGTCGCCAGAACGGCCAGAGCAAGGCCCAGTGAAGTCAGGAGTTTCATTTCTTCAATCCCTCGGGAATTCCCGTTTTCAGAATGTTGTCACGGATTTTGCAAGCCATTCGCGCGAATTCGACAGTTTCTTCTGCGTTCAGTCCAGAGGCCCTGTGGAACAGGTCTCCGGCCTCAGCCACGAGCATGTTCCGCGTCTCGTGCCCCCGCTCTGTCAGAACAAGAAGCCAGGCGCGGCGGTCTTCAGGGTCTCGTTCGCGGATCAGGTATCCTTGCTTCTCCAAAGCATCCGCCGTGGCCGTGATCGTGGACGGAACACTTAACATGTCCGCAGCCAAAACGCCCATCCGCTTGGGTTCATTCAGCTTTATCAGCATATGGCATTCCGGATGGCTCAGGTCCGTTTCGATGCAATCGAAGGTTTCTTCAAGCTTCCAGTACAGGGCATAGACCCCCATGATCGCCTGGATCTCGGGGCTGAGGCGCCCAAGCCTGGAGTGGATATCATCTGGCATTCAAAGCCCTCGTGCGAGTCTGTGTTGCCATATACTTCAATTTTCGAACTATTCAAGATGTGAAGCGCATTGCGCCGCAAACATTCCCTTGGGTCAAGATCACTTGATCAAATCCCGTTGTGACTGCATTTTGGGCGAATCCGAAACATCCAGGACCTATCATGTATACGCCCGCCATCACCGGTACAGGTGTTTTCACACCCGAGAACATCATCACGAACGCCGAACTTGTTCAGGCTTTCAACGCCTATGCCGACAAGCAGAACGCCGAAAACGCCGAGGCAATCGCCGCCGGAACGATGGAACCGATGCAACATTCGTCTGAAGAGTTCATTCTGAAGGCATCCGGTATCGAGAACCGCTATGTGATGGACAAGACAGGTATTCTGAACCCCGGGGTCATGCATCCCTCGCTCCGCCAGCGTAGCGATGATGAGCCAGGCATAATGACCGAGATGGCGGTGGATGCTTGCACCAAAGCGCTGGCGCAAGCCGGGCGTACAGCCGCAGATGTCGACCTGGTGATCTGCGCAGCTTCAAACCACGAACGGGCGTACCCTGCGATTGCAATCGAGATTCAGCAGGCTTTGGGCATCGACGGGTTTGGGTTTGACATGAATGTGGCCTGTTCGTCGGCAACATTTGGCATTCAGGCCGCCGCAGACATGGTCCGGTCGGGCTCGGTCAGGGCCGCGCTTGTGGTGAACCCGGAAATCTGCTCGGGTCATCTGGAATGGCGCGACAGGGATTGCCACTTCATTTTCGGTGATGTGGCGACTGCTACGTTGATTGAGCGTATTGAAGACGCTCAGGGCCCTCATTTTGAGATTCTTTCGACGCGCTGCGCCACGGCGTTCTCGAACAACATCAGAAATAACAACGGTTTCCTGCGCCGCTCGCGTCCTGATGGCGTGGTCGACCGGCGCGACATGCAATTCATGCAGAACGGACGCAAAGTATTCAAAGAAGTTCTGCCCATGGTCAGTAAACATATCAGCGATCATATGGGTGCCGAAGACATCAACAGCGACGGCCTAAAGCGTCTATGGCTACATCAGGCGAACAAAACGATGAACGATTTCATCGGCAAGAAAGTCCTGGGCCGAGAACCTGAAGCGGGCGAACAACCCAACATTCTTCAGGACTACGCGAATACGTCCTCAGCCGGATCCATCATCGCATTTTCAAAGTACTCTGATGATCTGGAGGATGGCGATGTCGGCCTGATCTGCTCCTTCGGCGCTGGCTATTCGGTTGGTTCCGTTATCCTCAGAAGACACTCTTGAAGCAGTCAACGCGTTGCTGGTCTATGCGTTGACGCGGAAAATCAGGAACGCCGCGTCCGGTTTACCGGGAATTTCCTCTATCCCGTCTGGCAGATCTCCACGCAGCAACTCCGCCGGCAATCCGTCACCGTCGGATACGGACGACCAGTAAGCTGCCCGGGGATGAGGTTTGCAGACCATAATGTAGTCAACGCCAAGTTCATCAAGGCGAGGGCCAATCTCAGATGCTTTTGATCTGAAAAGGTCGATTTGGGCAATGATCCCTGCTTCGTTGCGATGGTAGTTGCCAGCAAGAACCGAGTGGTCCGTGTAGAGAAGAATATACGAGGCGAAGTCAAAATCAGCGACGATCAAACCCGGTTCTAGTTCTTTCAGAGGAAGAAAATCGTTCTCGGTTGTGCAGGAAAGAACGGGCGCAGCGTGACTCTGACCATTTGTTTCTTCCTTAACCGCAGTCATCGCCTTGTAGCTTTTTTCCAGGCTAGCCCCTGTTTTTGGCGACATAAGCGCGACAAACAAGATCATAAGAACGCCGAAACTACGCTGATCTTCAACTTTGTACTTTCGGTACATGACCCGCAGCACTTGAGCTTGCACAGCAACAAGCGACACCGTCAGAAAGGTCATCATCCGGGATTGATACAGAAACAGGACAAACCCTGCTGCTATCAAAAATAGAAACAGAAGATACTCGATCTTTGGTTCGGTTTTGTATGCAAAAAGGGCCGCAGCAAAAATCGAGAAAATGGCGATGCAGATCAGCGCAATAGTCTCTCCCGCGTAACGTTGGATAACGAGTGTGACGTTTTGCGCTTCAGTGACCTGGCTCAGCCAAAAGTCGCGGACATCGGACGCCATGTGGTTAACGGGGTTTTCCAGGCAATACGGCGCAAACATCTGTGCGACGACAACAACACTCCCACCCAAAACCAGTAGACAAGTTGCTCGCACGGTAAGTGCACGGTTCGAAGCGACAAGGGCCGCAAATGGTAAACCAGCCGCTGCAAGCCCAGCAGGCAAGACAACATTAAGAGTTAGTGCGTCACACCCTGGATAATAAAAACTGTCGCGACTTGTTGTTGCAATTACCGCCACTAGCAGCGTCAAGACAATTGCAGTGCCGAATTCAATGCTGCGGCGGCGGGCAGCCAAACCTGACAAAACCCAGTCAATGGCGACAAATAAACCTATTATTCCTATCTGTAGCAGGGATTCAGCACCAATTGACACAGACAGAGCAAGACAAAACCCCATCCACAGCCCGGCGTGCGGCTTGTCTTTTCTAAGAACAAAGAACATCACCGCATAGACGAACAGCAAAACCTGCAGCCCGTGATGATCGAATGAATACTGGTCAAACTTGCCGGAATTCATGAGCGCAAACACACCCATGACCAGAGCTGAGATCGCCCCCGCACGGTTCCCCAATGCCCCTCCCGTGGCGGCAAATGCCCAAAGCGTTATACCGGCCAGAAACGACGGCCAGATCAATGCAGTTGCGGTCAATGCCATCTTCGCAGGAAGAAACGCGCTGCTCACCCAGTAAATTGCTGCGATCGGAACATCGACAATGCGAGACCAGTGCATCAGAGTGCCCTCATCAGGCCCGAGACGGTGCTGATAGGGATCGAACCAGCCCTGCCCGTTTTGCAGGTCCAACACTGAGACCCAGCGCATGATGTCATCCGGGCCTTGCGTGGGGCCGGTGAGGATCATGAAGCAGACAAGCACCAGGAATGCCGCGCAGAACGACCAGCATACCAGCCTGTCAGCCAGGATGTTGTAAGATCCTTGCGATTCCTGCATGTTGTTCTGCCCTTTGTGTCGTGGCTTCAGGTCTTTGCAACTTTTCTGACAACAATGGGGCAGGAGATTGACGATGCATCGCACAGTGGATTTGTGATGCAAGTTGGTTGGCACAGCCTAATATTTTGGGCCGACCAATGCCGACAGTGCCCTGCTTGCGCAGAACAGGTTGATCCCGATCAACTCACACTTTCTTCTTCCAGATGTAGCTTCATCTCGATTAGAACCTGTTGCAAAAGGCTAGTTTCCCTCAACAACCGCTTGGCCTCGTTCATTGTGATGATGCCGTCTTCGATTGCCGCCTGATATTCGGTCATCAACATCGCGAATCTTTGGCTCAACGCGATGACATCAGAATTCACGCCACCTGTACGAGGGGCATCGGTATTTCGACCGTCATAAGACAGTGTGATGTTTTTCAGGTCGGCCAAGGCCGAGGTGACGTGGGGGTAAGCTGCCGCGTTTTCAAGCCGGGCCACTGCATCCACGGGCATAAATCGATCAGCATGCTCGGCATTGTCAGAATAATATCGTCCCAACGTTGCTTTGGACTTGCCCGTAATCTCACAGGCGGCCTCGATTCCGACATCTTTAACGAGTGCTTCTGTATGTTTCTTCAGATAGGCCCCGATATCTGCCATTGCTTTACCTTTGTTACCTGCGCGCGCCTTCCCGACGGTAGATACGGGGGAAAGCGTGGGGAAAATTCCCATACTCGATTCATAATTGAAATGTCATACATTGGCTATCCCTCAGATAAGCGGGGGATTTTGTGAGTGAGTGGCGGCAGTTTCTGCCGGTAAAGAGTGAACGCGAGGCAAGTTTTTTAGCTTCGCGAAGGTTTGGCCGCATGATGGCCAACGGCGTCGCTGTTGCGAGCGCGGGGGTTCCATCCCCAAGAGCTTACGCTCGGCCTCTGCAACCGCGATGGCGACGTCGCTTATCTTTGGGAATTGACGCCTTGTTCGTATGCCCGAAGCGTTTTAGACCCGCGCCATGGCTAAACTGTATTTCAACTATTCCACCATGAACGCGGGCAAATCGACCGTTTTGTTGCAGGCCTCGCACAACTACCGTGAACGGGGCATGGACACCTACCTGATGACGGCCGCCGTCGATGGGCGCGCAGGAGACGGGCGGATCGCATCGCGTATCGGGATCTCGGAACAGGCGGACAAATTTCGTCCGGAAGACGACGTGTTTTCGATGATCGAGAATCGCTTGAACCGCGGGGCAGTGGCCTGCGTGTTCATTGATGAGGCGCAGTTTCTGTCCGAAGTTCAGGTCTGGCAATTGGCACGCGCGGTGGATGACCTTAACGTGCCGGTGCTGGCCTATGGGTTACGCGTAGATTTTCAGGGCAAGCTGTTTCCGGGATCTGCCGCGTTGCTGGCACTTGCAGATGAAATGCGTGAAGTCCGAACGATCTGCGAGTGCGGTCGCAAAGCCACTATGGTGATTCGCCGGGATGAAAATGGGCAAGCCATTACCGAAGGCGCACAGGTGCAGATTGGCGGGAACGAGACGTACGTTTCGCTGTGCCGCAAACACTGGCGTGAGGCTGTGGGCGCCTAAACCGGATTGGGCAATGCACGCCCCTGGACAAACGCCGCGACATTATCCAACGCCATATGTCCCATGCTGGTGCGCACTTCTTCAGTCGCTGTGCCCAGATGAGGCAGCAGGGTCACGTTCTCCATATCCTGCAATGAGTTTGGAACGACTGGTTCGAATTCGTAGACATCCAGGCCAGCACCGGCGATTTGCCCGGCTTGCAGACCAGATATCAAGGCGGCTTCGTCCACGACTTCTCCTCGCGCGATGTTAACCAAAATCGCCGAAGTTTTCATCGCCTCCAAAACTTGCGCATTGATCAGGTGGCGTGTGTCGGCCCCACCGGGAACCGCCACAACAAGGAAATCCAATGCAGATGCCAGCGTCAGAATATCCGGCATGAAATCCGCCGCAAAGTCGAGCTGCTTGGCGCTGCGTGCCAAATAGGCAACCTGCATGCCGAATCCGAAATGGCAGCGACGGGCAATTGCCTGACCGATCCGACCCATTCCAACGATGCCCACGCGCTTGCCGGTGACGTGATGCCCCAACATCTGAGTTGGGTGCCAGCCTTGCCAATTGCCCGAACGGACCAAACGCTCGCCCTCACCCGCGCGACGAGCGGTAGACAGCAGCAGCGTCATCGCGATGTCCGCCGTTGCATCTGTCACCGCGCCAGGCGTGTTGGTAACCTCGATTCCCACGGCCTGCGCCGCGCTGACATCGATATGGTTGTAACCGACACCGAAATTCGCCAGCAATTTGCACTGCGGTGCGGGTACATCCTTGAAGACCTGCTCCCCAAACTGATCCCCCAGTGTCGGGACCACCATGTCGAATTCAGACAAGGCACGTGTCATCTCGTCATGGGTTAAAGGCGTGGTTGTTTCGCGAATCTCGGCATTGAACTCCTGAATCGCGCGGGCTTCAACCGCTGGTGTCATCGGGCGGGTGATCCAAAGCTTCATCAGTGCATCCGTCCACCAATTGGAACTTTCCCATCCGGGCCGATCAGGACGATCTCGTTGTTTTCATCCGGAAGCCCCAGAACCAGAACTTCGGACATGAATTTGCCGATTTGGCGGGGGGGAAAGTTGACCACCGCCATCACTTGCTTCCCAACTAAACTTGACGGGTCGTAATGCGCCGTGATCTGGGCCGAGGTTTTGCGTTCGCCAATCTTTTCACCAAAGTCGATCCACAGCTTGATCGCCGGTTTGCGGGACTCGGGATAAGGTTCGGCGCGGATCACTGCGCCAACGCGGATATCGACTTTGAGAAAGTCGTCAAAAGATATCTCACTCACGCGACAACTCCTTGGATCGATCAGTTGCGGCCTTAACAGCGCGGTGCAGAAGGTTCGGAAAACCTTCCTCCTCGTGCATCAATACTTCCAGTGCGGCATGGGTAGTGCCTTTGGGCGACGTCACATTGACTCGCAGTTGCGACGGGTCCTCATGCGAGGCCATCGCCAACGCCCCTGCCCCGGCCACGGTGGATTTGGCTAATCGCATCGCCAACGCGTGTGGCAGGCCCTGTGCTTCACCTGCTGCGGCAAGCGTTTCGATCAGGTGAAAGACATAAGCCGGGCCAGAACCGCTGAGGCCGGTCACAGCATCCATCTGCGATTCCGAATCCAAACGCACGGTATCGCCAATTGCTGACAGCAGGTTTTCGGCCAACTCCAGATCTGGGCCCGCCGTATGAGAGTTCCCGATCACCGCCGTAATCCCCTGGCGAATGGCAGCGGGTGTGTTCGGCATGGCGCGCACGATTGGGGTGTTATCACCCAAGACGTCTTCAAACGTCGCGATAGAGGTGCCCGCGGCAACGGAAATGAACAGGCTATCGCCGCCGCCAAGTGCCTGGATCGCAGGCAAAGCGGTACCCATCATCTGCGGTTTGACAGCCACCAACACAACTGCCGGTGCTTCGGGCAACGGAGTATTGATGCTGACGCCCTGGGCCTTCAGCCACTCTGACGGGTTGGGGTCAATCACCCAAACAGAAGCGGCGGGCAAGCCGTGATCCAGCCAGCCAGCCAACATGGCGGATCCCATCTTGCCGCAGCCCAGAAGCACAAGCCCCTGCTCGGCGATACGCGACATGTCCATGATTGCCCCTCCCCTTAACTAGCCGGTTCGGGGCAAAGCTTTACGCGCGGCCATAGGCCTCTGCAATGGCGACTTGCATCGCGTCTTCGGGGTCGCGGTTGCCCCAGGTGACCAATTGGATCGCAGGATAGTAACGCTCAGCGCTTAGCACTGCGGCAGTGATCATCGTATCGATCTGTTCCGGGCTGGCCGTTTGGCCGCCTGCTAGAACCAGGCCGTACCGGTAAACCATAAGCTTCTGGTTCGCCCAGTACGTAAATGCCCCCGCCCAGCACTGGTCGTTCATTTTGTTTAGAAGTTTATAAAGCTCGGTTTCGCGGTCCGCGGGTGGTTCCATCTCAAAGGAACAGACCATCCGCAATGTCTCGTCATAGTTAGACCAGGCCAGCGTGATCGAATATGTGCGCCACTGTCCTTCGACAGCCATTGCAATCTGATCGTCGCCGATGCGGTCAAAATCCCAGTCGTGGTGTTCGGCCAGATGTTCAACAATATCGATTGGATGAAGGTCTTCTTCGAGAAACTGCTCGGAAAGGGCCATAATGCCACCTCACTCTTCTCTAGCATTTAGGGGCTGGCAGCGCCCCAGCGCTAGTTGCCTGCTCTACAAGCCGGGCTTCCCCCGTTGGCCTGTACTAAATATGGTGCGATGTGGCCGATACTCTGGCAACCCCCATTTTTGGGGATAACAGCAATAAGTTGTGGATAGCTGGCAACGCGGATCAAAATATTGGCACTACTTGCAGCTTTGTCTTGATTAAATTCCGCAAGGCGTCAAACTACACGGCATCGCACAACCCGAGATTTGGATTGCGCGGCAATAGTCTTGTCCGAAAAACCTGATTGATACGGAACGCGACGGCTTTACTTATCCAGTTTAGCCTCAAGCGTCGCAATGCGGGCTTCCAGTGCCGCATTCTCTTCGCGCGCTTTTTGCGCCATCGCCCGAACGGCATCAAATTCTTCACGCGTTACAAAATCACGGTCAGCCAACCAACGGTCGACCATTGACTTCATTGCGTTCTCGGCCTCTTCCCGCGCGCCTTGCGCCACACCCATGGCGTTGGTCATCAGCTGAGAGACATCGTCCAGGATCTTGTTACGGGTTTGCACGGCTTTACTCCGGTATCGCAGTTGGTCTCTATATGGGTAAAGAATGGCCCGGGCACAAGGTTGACTTGCCCCGCAAACCCCGGGCAATGAGGCGCACATGCAGGCTGTTCTGAATTTCCCCGATCTGTCGCCCGAGTTATTCTCGATCTCATTGTTCGGGATCGAGTTCGCCCTGAGGTGGTACGCACTGGCTTACATTGCAGGTATCTTGATAGCGTGGCGCATGGCCGTGATGGTCCTAAGGCGCCCTGGCCTTTGGCCGGATGACACGCCACCAATGCGCGCTGAGCAACTCGATGACCTGATCACCTGGATCATTCTTGGTGTCATTCTGGGCGGACGCCTAGGCTTTGTGCTGTTTTACCAACCGGCCTATTATCTTTCGAACCCCTTGGACATCTTGAAAGTTTGGCAAGGCGGCATGGCTTTTCATGGCGGGTTGTTGGGTGTCGTCATTGCCTCGTTCCTGTACTCTCGCCGCCACAACATTCCGACGCTTTCATTGGGCGATCTTGTCGCGTTTACTGTGCCGCCTGGGCTGCTGCTAGGCCGTTTGGCCAATTTCGTTAACGCCGAGCTTTGGGGCAGACCAAGCGAGCTACCCTGGGCAGTGATCTTCCCGGGCATAGCCGCGCAGGAATGCCCTGACGTTGTTGTGGGCATGTGCGCCCGGCACCCCTCACAGCTGTACGAAGCAGCACTGGAAGGCGTGCTGCTGGGTGCCCTGCTCCTGGTTCTGGTCTATCGCAGCAGAGCCTTCCGTAAGCCCGGTCTGATCATGGGTGTGTTTCTTGCCGGCTATGGCGCATCGCGGTTCATTGTCGAGTTCTTCCGCCAACCGGATGCGCAATTCGTCTCACCCGGCAACCCCTTGGGGCTGGCGTGGCATGTCGGTGGCTACGGCCTGACTATGGGCCAGTTGCTGTCACTGCCTATGATCGCGCTTGGTCTTTGGTTTGCATTGCGCGCACGCCAGAAAACATGAGCCTATTGGACCATCTTACTACGCGCATTCTTCAGGATGGCCCGATAAGCGTGGCCGCCTACATGACCGAGTGCTTGCTGCATCCAAAGCTGGGCTATTACACCACGCGCGACCCGCTTGGCCCGCAGGGCGACTTTACCACCTCTCCTGAAATCAGTCAGATGTTCGGTGAGGTGATTGGATTGTGCCTGGCGCAAAGCTGGATGGATCAGGGGCAACCCTCTCGGTTTATACTTGGTGAGCTTGGTCCGGGGCGCGGCACTCTGATGGCGGATATCTTGCGCGCAACACGGCGCGTGCCCGGATTCCATCAGGCGGCAAAGGTAGTACTGCTGGAAGTGTCGCCTGAACTAGAGAAAAAGCAGGCCGAAACCCTTCGTGAATACGCACCGGAATGGGTGGGCAACATCGCTGAGTTTCCGGATCTGCCATTGTACTTGGTCGCTAACGAATTCTTTGACGCCTTACCGATCCGACAGTTTTTAAGGGATGGCGACAGCTGGCGTGAACGGTTGGTCGGCGTGTCAGCTGGCTCGCTGACGTTCGGCTTGGGTCCTCGCACAGAACAGTCCGGGCTCAAGCACAGGATGGATGACACGACGGATGCCGATCTGGTCGAGCTATGTTCGGCCGCAACTCCTATTCTGACGACGGTCGCCCAAAGAATCGCGACATGTGGCGGGTCAGCTCTGATTGTGGACTACGGTGATTGGCGCTCTCTGGGCGATACATTGCAAGCGATGCAAAACCATAAACACTCGGACCCGCTGGAAAACCCGGGCCAGGCTGATTTGACGTCACATGTCGACTTTGAAGCTTTGGCCGGGGCCGCCCGGGCAGCAGGGTGTGCATACACGCGTCTGACGCCGCAGGGTGTGTTTTTGGAACGGTTGGGTATCACGGCAAGGGCCCAGACATTGGCCAATTCGCTACAGGGATCTGAGCTGGAAGGGTTGATTGCTGCACATCGCAGGTTGACGCACCCCGAGGAAATGGGAAACCTGTTTAAAGTGCTGGGCCTGTATCCGGCACAATCGGCGCCACCACCGGGACTGGACTCATGACACTGGAAATCTTGACATCAGATATTCTGTCCCCTGTTCGCCATGGTTTCTTTAGCCGTCGTGGCGGTGCGTCTTCCGGGATATTCTCAGGTTTGAATTGCGGCCATGGATCATCTGACCAGACCGAGGCCGTGGCGCTGAACCGCCGCAGGGTTGCCGACGCAATGGAAGTGACGCCCGATGCGTTGATCGGCGTGCATCAGGTGCATTCTCCCACCGCCTTGACGGTCGAAGGACCTCAGAACGGCGAAAAACCCAGGGCGGACGCGATAGTGACGGCGACCCCTGGGCTGGCCCTGACAATCCTGACAGCCGATTGCCAACCGGTCCTTTTTGCCGATCGCGAAGCTCAGGTAATAGGAGCGGCCCACGCGGGCTGGCGTGGTGCTTTGGACGGGGTGCTTGAGACCACTTTGGACGCCATGGAAGCACTAGGTGCCAAACGGGAGAACACCTGCGCGGTCATCGGGCCAACCATCTCGCAACGGGCCTACGAAGTCGGCCCGGACTTCATGGACGAGTTCATTGCCGAGTCACCAGACAACACCCGTTTTTTTGCAAATGGCCAGGAAGATAGGCTGCAATTCGACCTCCCTGCATTTGGCCTTCACAGGCTTCGCCAAGCGGGAATCGGTCAGGCTGAATGGACAAGACACTGCACTTATTCAGACCCTGAACGGTTTTATTCTTATCGCCGTTCAACCCACGCGAAAGAAGCGGATTATGGCCGCCTGATTTCCGTCATTAAATTATAGAAGTTGCCGAAAATAAGGCAGGTTTGCCACCTTTCCGCCATATTTATTGTGTCTATCTTATTAAGAATCGTATTGAATTTTTGCCAGTAGATCAGACGTTATCTGACGATCCGACCTTTGAAATCTGGCATCCAAAATAAGAAGGACTGCCATACTTCATTTTCTGCCTGCATATCATCCAGCTAAAGCCTTATCGCTGCCTCAAATGGGCATGACACTAGGTTAATACGGAATTCGGGGCATCAGACCCCAAGCAGAGCAGGATCAGGGAATGAAAACGAAATCTCGCTTTCTCAGCGCAGTGGTCGCGGCCACGCGGGACCAGAATTTGGAAATGCCTTGGAAACGGGTTTCAAGCCATTCTGTCAGGGTCGCACGCCGTTTGGCCGCACGACGCTGAAGTAGGAAACCTGAGGGGCCAAGCTGCCGGTCTTGACGGGGAGAACGCGCATCGGAAATTGCTCCGGTCCGATGCGTAACAGGTCGCGATCAACTCCGCGGCATGTTTTTGGAGTGTGTGTGTAGGCAATTGTGGCCTGCAAAGTACGAGTTTGTCTGGGGGGTCACTATGTTGACCAAAGGAACGCGAAATTGCTTCGCTGTGCCGCGCCATATTGGCCGGGGCACAGGTCTTACCCGCTTGTTTCAAGACAAAGAACCTATCTGCCAGGCGGGCCTGTATGGGGTACGCCGCGCCTGACGGAATTTTGAAGGGAACGGAATATTATGACTATTCCAAATTCACTGGCCAGCCCGGCCAGCCACGCTGTTAAAACATCTGCATTACTGAGAGAGGCGCCACGACCAGCCACAACGCAGAAGGCACAGCTGCGGCGCTATGAGGTCAGCTGCTTGATGAAAAACGGCGACGTTTCGCAAATGCGCCATATCGCGCCTGCCTTGCCAATGTTCGAGGATGCATTCTGTGCGTTTTCGCGAGGATCTCTGGTAGAAACAGAGCTGGGGCCGGTTGCGATTGAAGATCTGATGCCTGGCGACAGTGTCCTGACTCAGGACGGCACTTCGCAAAAGGTGCTGTGGAAGGGGTCGGTCACTTTGATCCCTGGGCGCGAGGATTCTCGTGGCCGTACACGGCCGCTAACACGAATCATGGCAGATACGTTCGGAATGCAAAAGCCGTTGTCTGGCGTGATCGCCGGTCCTGCTGCGCGACTGCTGGGAACGCCTGCGCACCTGCGGCATATCCATGGAAACGAGGCTATCCTGACACCTGTGTCCGAATTTCAGGATGGGATGGGCGTTGTCGAAACAATGCCGCCAACACCAGTCGAATTGTTTCACATTTGCCTGGAAAAGCACAGCGTTATACGGGTGGATGGTTTACAATTTGAAACCTATCACCCAGGTATTAATGCAGTTCGGATGATCAGCCATTCACTTCGGTCGATTTATCTGAACCTGTTCGCGCATATTGAGTCACTGAACGATTTTGGCCCGCTTTTGATACCGCGCGCCGGAGATGGAGAGGTGGACGCAATATCTGCGTAAGTTGTTAACGATTACTGCAAGTGTGGGGGCATCATGCAGCTATTACTAACCTGGATCATATCATTGGCGGTTGTCGCTATTCTTCCGCCTTGCGAGGCACATTCAAAGCGCATGCGGTTTACGCCGTCCGGTTCATTCGTTCTTCCAGAACGTCGAACGGCACGCCGGGCTCGTCTTTTGCGCCGCGGATAACAAGCGAAGTCTTAACGCTGGCCACGTTTGGCGTGGTCAGCAGCTCGCCTGTCAGAAACTGTTGAAAACTGCTGAGATCAGGCGCAACGCATTTCAGAATGAAGTCGACCTCGCCGTTCAGCATATGACATTCCCGTACCAGGGGCCACTCGCGGCAACGGTCTTCGAAGGCACGTAGTTCTGTCTCGGCCTGACTGTCCAGCCCGACCATCGCAAAGACCTGAACTTCGAACCCCAACTCTCGCGAATTCACTTCGGCATGATAGCCAGTAATATAACCGGATTCTTCAAGAGTACGAACACGTCGCAAGCATGGTGGGGCCGAGATTCCGACGCGTTTGGCCAATTCGACGTTGGTCATACGACCGTCCGCCTGCAATTCCGCCAGAATCTTGCGGTCAATTTCATCCAGCCGAGTCGTGACCATCAAATGCTCCTGATTTTTCGGTTCTTATATCAGCACCCCGCCTATGCGCAATAATGTTTCGCATCTGCGCAATTTTCTTTGTTTTCAAAACGCTCGATTTTGTGACCCCATTCCCCAGCTGCATATCTGATGTTGCGCAGGAAGGGGCTTTAAGCCCTGCGCGACCGCCGTTATATCGGTGCGACGGGCAAATGGCCCAATTCAGCCAGTTCGAGCGGGGGTACCATGGCCGACACACGACACACCAAGGTTCTGATCATCGGATCGGGTCCTGCAGGATACACTGCCGGCGTTTACGCCAGCCGGGCGATGCTGGAACCGATCCTGGTGCAGGGGATCGAGCCCGGTGGACAATTGACGACCACAACCGAAGTCGAGAACTGGCCCGGCGATACCGAGGTTCAGGGCCCTGATCTGATGGTTCGGATGCAGGATCACGTCAAAGCAATGGGGTGCGAAGTGATCGGTGACATCATCAGCGATCTTGATCTGAACCAGCGCCCGTTCGTCGCAAAAGGCGACAGTGGAACCACCTACACCGCCGACGCCGTCATTCTGGCAACCGGTGCCCGCGCAAAATGGCTGGGCCTGCCGTCAGAAGAAAAGTTCAAAGGTTTTGGTGTCTCGGCCTGTGCCACTTGTGACGGATTCTTTTACCGTGGACAGGAAATCGTTGTGATCGGCGGCGGCAATACCGCGGTCGAAGAAGCATTATTCCTGACAAATTTCGCCAGCAAGGTCACTCTGATTCACCGCCGGGATGAGCTGCGCGCCGAAAAGATCTTGCAGGATCGCCTGTTCAAGAACGACAAGATCGAACCGCTCTGGTTCCACCAACTGGATGAAGTCGTCGGCACGGACACGCCACTGGGCGTCGAAGGTGTGCGCGTGAAAAACGTCAAGACCGGCGAGGTCACCGAGATCCCGTGCAAGGGTGTTTTTGTCGCTATCGGGCATGCGCCGGCCAATGAGTTGGTCAAAGACAAACTAGACAGCCACATGGGCGGTTACGTGGTCACCAAGCCCGGCTCGACCGAGACCTCGGTCCCTGGTGTGTTTGCGGCGGGTGATCTGACGGATCACATCTATCGGCAGGCCGTCACAAGTGCCGGAATGGGCTGTATGGCGGCCCTCGATGCTGAACGCTTCCTGGCTGAGCAAGACTAAGACAAAAGCAGGGTTCTCGGGCGCAGTCCTAAAACCCTGCTTCGCTTTCAAGCGATGCTGGGCATCGGAAGCGGGGCATCGCCTCACCCAATGAGCAATGATTTTGCGTCGATTCCAGTCGACTGAAATCGACGCTTGGCTTGACCCCCGCGCAGAGGCCCAGCAAACTTGCGCTGAACAGGATGAATGCGGGTGACAGCATTGGACAACGCTCTTTGGCGCGGCGGGTGGACAACCCGCCTTAGAATCGGCAGCGGCCTCGCTCTATTCACCTTCGCATTTTTTCATTTCATAAACATTGGCTTAGGCCTTTTTCACACCGACTATCTTCACGGCATGCAAGACGGGCGGCAAGCGATCACCCGCAACAACTTAATAAGCACGCTTTTCTACGCGGCATTGTTCGTACATGCAGGCCTGGCCCTTGCTTCAATCGCTCAGCGCAGAACCCTGCGCATGCCTATTGGTTCCGCTTTGCAGATCGTGCTCGGGCTGTTGATCCCGCTGCAATTGATCTCGCACATCGTCCAAACGCGCGTTGCTCATGAGATTTACGATGTCAATGACGAGATGGGCTATATCATTGTCTTGATGTGGCCCAACTCGGCGATATGGATGCAGAGCCTTTTGTTGCTAATCGTTTGGGTACATGGCTGCATCGGCCTGCACATGTGGTTGCGACTGACCCACTGGTGGCGCAACACGGTGCCTTATCTGATCGGGTTGGCGGTGTTCATACCGTCCTTTGCCCTGGCCGGGTTGCTGACCGAGGGTCGACGCATCTGGTCCGATATTTCAGACGAATTTCTGCGCGAACAGTATGTTGAACACTACAATTGGCCGTCACCCGAGGCGTTCCAAACCATGTTCAGCATTAAAGACAATGCTCTGATTGCGTTTTGGTTCGCGTTGGGTGCAACGGCCTTGTTCTATGTTGGCCGCAAATTGTGGCGGCGCAGACACTCGGTGCGTATCACTTATGCACGAGGGCCCGAAGTCGTGGCAGAAAAAGGCATGACTCTGTTGGAGATATCTCAAGCCAACGGCGTTCCACACACCGCGCTATGCGGCGGCAAAGGGCGGTGCACCACCTGTCGCGTCATTGTCGAAGATGGGGCAGACAGCTTGCCTCCGACTGGCGATGTCGAAGCGCGCAGCCTGGCTGCCGTTGGCGCATCCGGACAAACAAGGCTTGCGTGCCAAATTCGCCCCACCGAACCACTCACTGTTTTTCGCGTTTTCAGACCCGATGGTGGCCGCAATCGCGGGCACGCGAGTCAGGGACAGGAACGGCAACTGGCTGTTTTGTTTCTGGACATGCGCGGTTTTACTGCGCGCACCACTGGGCAGCTGCCCTATGACATCGTCTTTCTGCTGAACCGTTTTTTTGACGCGATTGTCCCGGCGATCACCGCCGAGGGTGGAGTTGTGGACAAATACATGGGTGACGGGCTGCTCGCGGTTTTTGAAAAACGTGATGCCTCCAGCTCAGCCCGCGCCGGGTTGAAGGCTGCGATCGACATCAGCCGGGCGCTGGACAGGTTCAACGAACAATTGGAAGCAGAAGGAAGCCCCCGGATTCGCATCGGGATGGGGTTGCATCTGGGTGATCTGGTCTTGGGTGAGATTGGAGCGGCCGGACACGCCTCACGGACCATCATCGGCGACGCAGTGAACGTTGCGAGTCGCCTTGAGAGCGAAACCAAGGCGTTAGGTGTTGAGTTACTGGTCTCAGACGAGCTGTTGCAGGCAGCAGACGTTGCAATCAATCCGGATGATGTGCGCTTGTTTCAGCTGCGCGGCGTCACGCAACCTGTTCCTGCCCTGCCAGTGGCCCGCGCATCAGACTTGGGCCAATCAGTCCATGGTATGGAACACATATACTCAGGCTGATCAGATTGTTGCCACGTGGCGGAACCAAAGTCGCATTTTCGACGCCTGACCGGAAATTCCTTCCCTTCCGGTGAAAATCAGCGCATATCGTCCTTTGTTTCATTGACGTCGGTGGACTCCGCTCAATAGTCGAGGCAAATGCCCTGCAAACCGCCTGGAATCACCGGCAATACAAAACTGCTATAAGAGTATTCTGATGACGATGTTAAGCAATTTGGCCCCTATCCCTGAACTTTATGTGTCGTATGACTCGGCCCTGAAATTGAAAGTCGAAGCCGCAGACCTGACCAGTTGGGACCTGAGTCCGCGCCAGATCTGCGATCTGGAACTGTTGATGAACGGTGGGTTCAACCCACTCAAAGGGTTCCTTGGTGAAGCAGATTACGACAACGTGGTCGAGAATATGCGTTTGGCAGACGGCACGCTTTGGCCGATGCCTATCACTTTGGACGTAAGCGAAGACTTTGCAGAGAAAATTGAGCTGGGTCAGGACATCGCCCTGCGCGATCAGGAAGGTGTCATTCTGGGCACCATGACCGTCACCGACCGCTGGGCGCCGAACAAGGCGCGTGAGGCCAAAAAAGTCTTTGGCGCCGACGATGATGCACACCCGGCGGTGAACTACCTGCACAACCATGCTGGCAAGGTCTATCTGGGCGGCCCCGTGGTCGGCATCCAGCAACCGGTTCACTATGACTTCCGCGCACGCCGCGACACACCAAACGAACTGCGTGCTTATTTCCGCAAGCTGGGCTGGCGTCGCATCGTGGCGTTCCAAACCCGCAACCCGCTGCACCGTGCGCATCAGGAACTGACCTTCCGCGCCGCCAAAGAAGCTCAGGCCAACCTTTTGATCCATCCGGTTGTCGGCATGACCAAGCCTGGCGACGTGGACCATTTCACCCGCGTCCGCTGCTACGAGGCGGTGTTGGACAAATACCCAGCCTCGACCACCTCGATGTCGCTGCTGAACCTGGCGATGCGCATGGCGGGCCCGCGTGAGGCGGTCTGGCACGGCCTGATCCGCGCCAACCACGGGTGCACTCACTTCATCGTTGGCCGTGACCACGCCGGCCCCGGAAAGAACTCGGCCGGTGAGGACTTTTATGGCCCCTATGATGCGCAGGACCTGTTCCGCCAGTTCCAGGATGAGATCGGCGTTGAAATGGTCGATTTCAAACACATGGTCTATGTGCAGGAACGTGCCCAGTACGAGCCTAATGACGAGATCGAAGACAAAGAAAACGTCACGATCCTCAATATCTCGGGCACCGAACTGCGCCGCCGCTTGTCTGAAGGTCTGGAAATCCCCGAATGGTTCAGCTTCCCCGAGGTTGTGACCGAGCTGCGCAAGACCAAACCGCCGCGCAGCCAGCAAGGGTTTACCGTCTTCTTTACCGGCTTCTCGGGCTCAGGCAAGTCGACCATCGCCAACGCGCTTATGGTCAAACTGATGGAGATGGGTGGGCGTCCTGTCACCTTGCTGGACGGCGACATCGTCCGGAAAAACCTGTCGTCGGAATTGGGCTTTTCGAAAGAGCATCGTGACCTGAACATCCGCCGCATCGGTTATGTGGCCAGCGAAATCACCAAGAATGGTGGTATCGCCATCTGCGCACCGATCGCACCCTATGCCACGACCCGCCGCGCGGTGCGTGAAGACATCGAACAGTTCGGCGCGTTTTGTGAAGTTCATGTGGCAACCAGCATCGAAGAATGCGAACGCCGCGACCGTAAGGGTTTGTACAAGCTGGCAAGGGAAGGCAAGATCAAGGAATTCACTGGCATCTCGGACCCTTATGACGTTCCAGCCAACCCCGAACTGAGCGTAGAGACCGAAAATGTCGAAGTCGACAATTGCGCCCACCAGGTTCTGCTGAAGCTCGAAAGTATGGGCCTGATCGCAGGCTAGTAGACCCGCGCGACGAAAAAATCAAAGGGCAGCGCTTGAACAAAGCACTGCCCTTCTCATTTTTAGTTTCGGCCGTTTGCGATTGTGTTCGCAACATCGTTGGCATCAATCGGCGCGCCAGAAGCCCGCAATAGATCGCCAACCTCCCAGTCCCCGCCGTTCACGGGTGCCGGATTGTCCAGCAGCGACATCAGATCGGCGTCGTCATTTGGCTTCCAGTTCGGCATGTTGCGCACAAAGGACATCGGATCGCCGTCCAGCAACCCTCCGAACACCTCAGCAACGATGGTACCACCCACTGCCCCGAGCATGCGACCCGAGTTGTTTGCCGGAAGAATTTGGCTTTCTTTCAAAATGTAGTGCCACAAGATATCCTCATGAGGATCGTTGATCGCATGCGGTGTCAAACCCATCCGCTGTGCCACATCAGAGCCTTTTGGCAACTCCAGACGCATTGAGCGTAACAGATTCAGGAAGGCCAGCATGTTGGGCTTGGGTGCCGGGCCTTCATCCAACGCAAAAACCGCCGACGACAGCTTTGTGTCAATCCGTCTGGCAGGCTGCGGGAAAGGTCCGGCTGAATTGATGTCGAAGAACCAATCCCATTGCACCGTATGGCGATGCGGGAAGGAGCGGAAACCGCGCAGGTCGTGGCGGATATCTCCTTGGTCATCCTCGGGGCCATCGGGGTGGAAGATCGGCAGCTCTTTTCCAAATCCAAGCCCGGTATCGTTATCATCGTTAACGTTGACCTGATATCCTGGACGTATCAGCGAATGGCCAAAGCGATAGGTCGCCACAGAAAACTCGACCGGCATAAACGGCTGATAGTTCCAATCATAAACGGTGCCGTTGAATTTGTGGTTGTCGGACTTGTCCAGAACCCTGGTCCAAATTGCATCGCTGACCAGGCGTTTAATGAAGTCGTTCCACACAACGTATTGATAGAACCAACGCACTTTGCGCTGTGCTTCCTGAAACTTTTCGCCGTCAAAACCGAACTCGGTCGTCTCATCATCCGGATCACCGGTTGCCAGCTTCTGCATGACCCGGTTGTGCAGTCGCAACATGGCCAACTGGAACTGGGAAACGATCACGTTCTCATCGTTTCGCATGTCGCCAATAATGGCGCGCCCCTGCCGGTTGCGCAGCAGGTCCGGTTCTTTCGAACCCGCGATGTCCTTGTCGCCCGTCCAGTCCTTCTCAGTTGTCCCAAGGAGGAACACCCCGCCACGATTCTTGTCGTACATAAAAGGTTCATCTGCCGGGCCTTCGCCATAGAGACAATCCAGGTCAAGGCGTGGCGTGCGGAAGTTTTCTAGCTTCTCGGGATCGCTTTGACGCATCAGGGAGGAGGTTGGGTCAAACGTAATGTCGTGATCCACGAACTGACCAAAATAGGTGTAACCCGCCGGCAGATTTGCATTGTCCAGATCGTCCTGCCCGGCTGTTTCGCTCATCTCGTTGGTCGCAAAATCGCGTAACGCTGCGACGGCTGTGGCGTCATCGCCATGGGGAGACCGCCACGGTGGAAGTTCGCGAAACAACCTTCCGAATGGGCCTTTGTAGTTCTTGGATCTGGGGAGGCTGGTAATGCCATACCTGGATGACGAAACGCTCATCAAAGTGCTCCTAAAATAATACTCGTTACTATTCAAACGGCCCTTCATCGGGCGCAAAATTGATAAAATTTAGTTCTCAAAAATGCCGCCCGACCCCGCAAAATACCGGGACGGCCGCGAAACAATGTTACCACGAAACGCGTGGAAACGATAGATTCATAAGTTATCCGCGCAAAAAACGGCCAGTGCTTGCAGTTCGTTCAATCATTGCAATTGCTTGCACCAAGGGACAATCATCCGTCGCACGCCAGGATGAAATCTCGGCCCGAAGTATTTTCACCGCTCGTCTTTCGAATTCTCAATAGTCCACGGCCTGCGTTTGGGCACTTTTTTGACGCCGTCAGACGCATTTTATTATACTCTGGGCTGGCGGTTTTGATGGCTGTTTGAATATCGTCGTGCGTTTCGCGCAGAATCATGCCGGCAGTGTCAAAGAAATCACCGATGTTGGGTACCCCCAATAGATCGGTACCGAAAGATACAGAACCGCATCGGTCAGTTCACCTGAGAGATAGTCCCTCTCGCACACCCACTCGATGACCGAATGACGCAATTAGTGCCCCACGAGATCCCGCTTGGCTGAGGTGGTCAAGGAACAGAACTTGGTCCTTTCGGACGACAGTTAGCCCCATCCCGGGACCATCGTCACGCCACAGCGCAGAAGGGCATAACTGCCTGAGTCATCAGAATTGATCAGGCAGATTGACCTGCCCGCGCATCAAGACATGGCCGCGACCTGCAACCTTAATCCCTGTCATTGCGTCGGGCGGGCCAACCCGGGTTACTGTCGCCTGACCGGGGCGACCCATATCGTGGCCTTGTTCAGCGGTGAACGTGTCTTTGTCCATCAGACCGTATTTCCACAGATAAGCAGCCATGGCACCCGTCGCGGATCCGGTAAAAGGATCCTCCGGCGGGCTGGGTGGTGCCAGCAATAGACGCGAGAACGTGTCACCCCCAGCCGTTGCACCCTGAAGTGTCACCAGAAACGGCTCGGCCATATCCGAGCCCGAATAGCCCGCGGCGGCAGCGACTTCGCGCAGCGGACCTTCAGCCAAACGCGCTGCTCGCAGTGTTTCATGATCACGCAAAACAGTGATGCAGAACGGCAACCCGGTTGACACCATCTGCGGCGGAGAAATGATCGCGTCCTCACTCAGCCCAATCGCAGAGGCAACAAGGTCAGCCGAGACATGTGCGCCAAATTTTGGCGCGACCTGGGTCATTTCAATCTCGTCCCCGTTCAGCTGTATCGAAACAAGCCCAGCCCCAGTTTCCAGGATCAGACTATCGCCTGAAAAAAGCCCCCGAGATTTCATGGCCGCAACCGTGGCAATTGTGGGATGGCCTGCAAATGGAATTTCGCGGCTGGCAAGGAAGTATCGAACCCGAACATCGGCGATGTCCGACGGACCCGTGAAGGTGCACTCCACCAGCGAGGTTTCACGGACATAAGCGGTGCAAACATCCTCGGTCAGCGCCGCGCCGCCATGGACAACAGCACACCCGTTGCCCCCAAAGGCGCGATCACTGAAGGCATCCACCCAATCAAACTCAAACCAGCTCATGCACCTTCTTTCGGATCTTAGCGGTCAAATCATTGGCCATCGGGCCGCGTCAGTGAACGGCCACGGGCGAAAGGTCATGCTGTCGCGCCAAGACAAAGGCCAGCTTACGATCGGCCACGAGCGCAAGTTGCTGACCGTCCGAGTCGTGCACGGCATACAGATGATCCAGATCGCCGGCCTGTTCTCGCAAATCACGCGGCAGGTCAGCCACATCCACAGATTTCACATAGACGATCCGGTCGCCTTCGGTATTGATCTCAATCGGTGTATTCATAGCTCTTACCCCTTCTTTATATTGATTGTTTGCACCACGGTTTCGGGCACGGCACGGGTCAGGTCGACATGAAGCAGACCGTTTTCCATGATTGCCTCGCCCACTTCGACCCCATCGGCCAGCACGTACATGCGCTGGAACTGGCGTGCGGCGATCCCGCGGTGCAGGAATATACGCCCCTCGCTGTCGTCGCGTTGACGGCCCCGGATCACCAGTTGGCGATCCTCGATGGTGATCGACAGGTCCTCTTCTGCAAAACCGGCCACGGCCAAGGTAATGCGGTACGAAAAGTCCGAGGTCTGTTCGATATTATAAGGCGGATAACCTTCGTTACCGGCCTTGGCAGACCGTTCCAAAAGGCGTTCCAACTGCTCGAACCCCAAAAGATGCGGGTATGAGCCAAGAGTAAGTTTTGACACGTTTTCTCGTCCTTTTTTGCCAAAGCGACGTTTTGAGCGGCCCCAGTTTCGGCAACCACACATAATAGAATATGGGAAGAAATCAGGATGTCCACAAGGTCTGGCCGGATTCACTTGAACACACTATCTTGTGTGGAACGCACCACCTTCAAAATTGAGTCGCCCATGAACGCGCCTACCGATCTTTCGATGAAAACAGATGAAGTTCTGCGCGTTGAGCTGGAGGTTTTCCGCCGCCAGCACCGCGATCTGGACGAAGCCATCGAAGCGTTGCAGTCCAAGGGCACCTCGGATCAGCTGACAATCAAACGGCTGAAAAAGCAGAAACTGAAGCTGAAAGACCTGATCCGCCTGATCGAGGATCGCCTGACCCCAGATATCATTGCTTGACGCCTAACAGCCTGACTGTAACGCATTGCCACGAAGACGGATTTGGCTATAGTTCGCGCTCTTTAAAAAGCCGGGGATATGAGCGGATGGGTGAGATCAAAGTCGGGATCATCATGGGCAGCCAATCGGACTGGCCGACCATGAAGGAAGCCGCAGATATTCTGGATGAATTGGGTGTCGCTTATGAAAAGCGCATCGTTTCGGCCCATCGCACCCCTGATCGGCTCTGGGACTATGGGAAAACCGCGGTCGAGCGTGGGTTGAACGTGATCATCGCAGGTGCAGGTGGTGCTGCGCATCTGCCTGGCATGATGGCGTCCAAGACCCGGATACCCGTGATCGGCGTGCCAGTGCAGACGCGTGCACTATCAGGTGTCGATTCACTCTATTCCATCGTGCAGATGCCCAGAGGCTTTCCGGTTGCCACTATGGCCATAGGATCTGCCGGCGGCGCCAACGCCGGTCTGATGGCCGCCGGCATTCTGGCCCTGCAGGATGAGGCGCTGGCCAGACGGCTCGAAGCATGGCGTGAGGCTCTCTCGGCCTCGATCCCGCAGGAGCCAAAAGATGTCTGAAACACTGGCACCCGGCGCAAGAATTGGAATCTTGGGTGGTGGCCAGCTGGGCCGCATGTTGTCGGTCGCGGCGGCGCGGCTTGGATTTGTCAGCCATATCTACGAACCGGGCGCAAACCCACCCGCCGGACATGTCGCAGATCACGTCACGACAGCGGGCTATGATGACGCGGATGCGTTGACGGCCTTTGCCGCCTCGGTCGATGTGATCACCTACGAGTTCGAAAACATCCCGACCGAAGCGCTGAATGTGCTGGAAGCGCACCGCCCGATCCGCCCGGGACGCGAAGCACTGCGGGTCAGTCAGGACAGGTTGACCGAGAAAACCTTCCTTCAGGGGCTGGGGTTGAATACCGCGCCCTTTGCCGACATCACCGATCTGGACAGCCTACGCGCCGCAATTGATGCGATCGGAGCGCCAGCGATCCTTAAAACCCGCCGTTTTGGCTATGATGGCAAAGGTCAAGCGCGGCTTCGCGCACCAGAAGACGCCGAAGCGGCATTGTCCGAGATGGCCGGAGCACCAGCCATTTTGGAAGGATTTGTTGAGTTCACACATGAGGTCTCAATCATCGCGGCACGGGGTCTGGATGGTCAGGTCGCCTGTTTCGATCCGGGCGAGAATGTGCATCGAGATGGTATCCTGCACACGACCACCGTCCCTGCCCGGCTGCCACCTGCGCAGCGCACCGATGCTATCCTAGTAGCGGCCAACATCCTGAACGCCTTGGACTATGTGGGTGTCATGGGGGTCGAGCTGTTTGTGACGCCGAAGGGATTAATTGTGAACGAGATTGCACCGCGTGTGCATAATTCGGGTCATTGGACACAGAACGGCTGTGCCGTCGATCAGTTCGAACAACACATCCGTGCCGTCACAGGTTGGCCGTTGGGTGATGGGCAGCGCCACTCGGACGTGGTGATGGAGAACCTGATCGGGCATGACATGGACCGAGTGCCGGAGCTGGCACGGGAGAGCGATGTCGCGTTGCATCTCTACGGCAAAGCCGAGGTTAAGGCGGGCCGTAAGATGGGCCACTTCAACCGGATGGTTCGTTAGGGTTAATCGCGCATCCGCGCGAGGCATCTGGCAGGAGTATTTGCGAAAAGATGAAGAGTTGGCGCGGCGTTAGGTTATGAACCTGGCGGCGATGTCTCCGGACATGTAGCTGACACGCCCACCAGCCATCGTGGCGACCACCCGGTGATTTTCAGCGTTCAAGATGACAAGGTCCGCACGTTTGCCGGGTGCCAACGCTCCGCGATCTGTCAGACCCAATACCTTGGCCGGGCCGGATGAGATCAGAGCCCACGCACCGGCCAGATCCAGCAGACCGCTTTTGGTCAGCATCAGCGCGGCACGACGCGGACTGGGATAGTGGTAATCCGACGCAAGCGCATCACACAGGCCCATAGCGATCAGGTCCAAAGCACTCGCGTTGCCTTTGTGCGAGCCACCCCGCACCACGTTGGGCGACCCTAGTATGATGTAGTCCCCGGCTGTGCGTGCAGCTTCGGCGGCGTCCAGCGTTTCGGGAAACTCAGCGACGGAGACACCGCGCGCGCGCCACCAGGCCCGCGCCTCAGCCGTTGCATCATCATGGCTGCCCAGACGAATGCCAAGATCAGCAAGGTCGGAACAAAGCACCTCTAGCGCAGCCGGAACTTCACCCCTGCGCGCGTGCATGGTCTGCAACATCTCAAGATGGGTTTCCGGGCTACGCCCGGCCTTCAGGGCTTGTCCCGTCAGACGTGGTGGCGTTCGGCTTTGTGCCAACCGGCCGTGCGGTAAGTGGTCGTTGAACACCACATAGGGCACCTGCCATCTCGCGATCCGTTCTGGCAATCCGGCATAATCATCCAGCATATGGGTCTCAAAACGCAGCTGTGGGATCAGGTCTGTCACCACACTGCCTTTCACAGCAGCAATCGCGTCAAAGACTTGAGAGGCAAATTCAGGCCCACGCACGCCCCCCTCCCAGCTGTAAAACTGCGCCAGAACAGCGGTGGTAATACCATTGGCAGCCAACTCGGCCTCAACTGAAAGGATGCCTTCATCCATCTGCTTCATTGCACCCCGGCGCGGCGCAATATGGCGTTCGAACCCGTCGCCGTGCAGATCGACAATACCAGGCAAGACAGTGTAGCCGGACAGATCCACTTGCGGCCCCGCAGGATCCTTTTGCACCTGCCCGTCAGCGATGGTCAGGTTCGCGCGCGACAATCCGACATCTGGCAGCAAGACATCCGCGCCTGATAAAGTCACCTCCAATGCCGTCATTGTGTCGGCTCCGAGTCCGGTTCTGAGCAGTCTTCTCCGATGCAGATCTCATCAATCACGTCCATCACCCCGTCAAGCCAGGTGATTTGCGGGTCAAACTGCCCGAATTCGATGAAATGCAGCGCTTGCGCCATGACACGTGGATTGTTCATCATGAAGGTGTGGGTCACAGGCAGAATGATGTAGTCGGCCATCCCTTCTACTTTGGTGGTTTCAATCGACACTTTGCCATCATCCGGACCATCAATCAGCGATGAAAACACCGGGTTTAATGAGTTTTTGCCTGCGATCACGCCCAGTTCAAAATCAACCGGCGGCAATTGTCGCGGTATACCTTCTGGCCCTGTTCCCAGTTGCAAACCTGCGGGCCCGTTGAGATAGCCAAACACTTCCCAGGCGCTGAGTTCATCAACCAGTTGACTGCCCTGATTTGGCGGGCCCAGCATAACGGTACGGCCCAGATTACTCGGCCGATTGTCCTGCAACCAGTAACGTAGCAATATCCCCCCCATGGAGTGAGACACGACATTCGCAGTATCTTCACCGCATGCTGCAAACGCATCGGGCAAGGTTTGGTTTGCCAAATCGGGAATGCCCATATCGGTTGACGGATAACCAGGGCGAACAACTGTGTAGCCATGGGTTTTGAACAATTGCTCCATGACGGAAAAAGATGCCTCGGTCCGCGCAAGACCATGCAGTAGGATCACGCATTTCGCGCTAACTGCGGCAGGGAAAAGACAAAAGAGGAAGGCGAACAGGAATCTCATATCCGCCAGATAAAGCCTATCCTTCGGCAATGAAAGACCTAGCCACGTCGTGGTCGCGCGACGGCCAATGCTATGCCGCCGAGGACGAACACTGCCCCCACGACCAAACGTGGTCCGGCTGTTTCGCCAAGCAGTATGACACCAGCGACAATAGCAATAACCGGAACGCTAAGTTGCACAACAGCTGCTGTTGACGGGACAAGCTGTGGCAGCACGCGGTACCAAAGCGCATAGCCCAGCCCTGAGGTCACACCACCCGACAGCGCGGCCAAGACGTATCCAAACACGCTCATTTGCCAAGCATCGCCAAGGGCCAGCAAAGCCACGGCTGTCACGGGCAGTGCCACAACAAAGTTGGCAGCCGTCCCTTCCAACGCATCCGGTTCGGATCTTCCGGCAAGCGAGTAAATGGCCCAGCCGACGCCCGCCGTGGCCATCAAGACCGCCCCGACCAGATCCACTTGGATCGCGCCGGATGGCCACAAGACCCAGGCCAACCCGCCCAGCGCCAGTCCGGCGCCCGCAAGCTGCTTAGCTGTCGGTATTGTTCCTGTCAGAGAAGTGGCGGCAAACATCGTGATCTGCACCACCCCGAACAGGATCAAGGCACCCAGCCCTGCGTCGAGCGTCAGATAGGCCACGGAAAACCCGATCATGTAAAGCGACAGAGACCCAGCCCCGACGATCCGTCTACGGTTGCTCAGGGTCAAACGACCACCGCGCAATTTCACCAAGCCAGCAAGGACCAGAGCCCCCGTAAGAACCCGGACAACGGCAAAGCCGGCTGGATCACTGGCACCACTGTCAATTGCAAGACGGTTCAGGATGGAATTCGACGCAAAGGCGCACATTGTCAGCGCTATTAGCAGAAACAATCTCATATCAACGGCATAGCTGCTTGCACGCGACATTGATACTCACTTTCGCGATCGTTTTGATCTGCGGCCAAAATTTAGGATTCTAGGCGCAACCATTCCCAATTGAATTCGGAGCTTCAAAAAAACGGGGCCGCACAACAGCGACCCCGTTCAATAGCATTGACGCGTGTCCGGTCGGCAGCTTGGCCAAAAAGGCCAAGCGCCACCAGGGCTATCAGAACTCGCCGAGGCGAATTCCGCGTTTTACATCATGCCGCCCATGCCGCCCATGTCGGGCATGCCGCCACCGGCAGGCGCGCCTTCTTTGGCGGGCTTATCAGCAACCATCGCTTCAGTTGTGATCAGCAGGCCAGCAACCGATGCCGCATCTTCCAGAGCGGTACGGACAACTTTGGCCGGGTCGATCACGCCGAATGCGAACATGTCACCATATTCTTCGGTCTGAGCGTTGAAGCCAAAGGATGCATCGCCGGATTCACGAACTTTGCCAGCTACAACCGCACCGTCAACACCTGCGTTTTCAGCAATCTGACGCAGCGGCGCTTCGATGGCTTTACGAACGATGGTGATACCGGCGTTCTGGTCAGCGTTTTCGCCTTTCAGAGTTTCCAGAGCTTTACCAGCCTGAACCAGCGAAACACCACCGCCAACGACGACACCCTCCTGAACGGCAGCGCGTGTTGCGTTCAGAGCATCGTCCACACGGTCCTTACGCTCTTTCACTTCAACTTCGGTCATGCCCCCGACGCGGATAACAGCAACACCGCCTGCCAGTTTGGCAACGCGCTCTTGCAGCTTCTCACGGTCGTAGTCGCTTGTGGTTTCTTCGATCTGGGTGCGGATCTGAGCAACACGTGCTTCGATCTCGGCTTTCTCGCCAGCACCGTCGACAATGGTAGTCTCGTCTTTGGTGATTTCGATTTTCTTGGCAGTGCCCAGCATGTCCATGGTCACGGACTCGAGCTTCATGCCCAGATCTTCGCTGATGACCTGACCGCCGGTCAGGATTGCGATGTCCTGCAGCATGGCCTTGCGGCGATCGCCGAAGCCCGGTGCTTTGACAGCAGCAATTTTCAGGCCGCCGCGCAGCTTGTTAACAACCAGCGTTGCCAGCGCTTCGCCTTCAACATCCTCGGCAATGATCAGCAGCGGCTTTTGCGACTGGATCACCTGCTCGAGCAGCGGAACCATCGGCTGCAGCGAGGACAGTTTCTTTTCGTGCAGCAGGATCATGCAGTCTTCGAGGTCTGCGATCATCTTGTCAGCGTTGGTCACGAAGTAAGGCGACAGGTAGCCACGGTCGAACTGCATACCTTCGACAACATCAGTCTGGGTTTCCAGGCCTTTGTTTTCTTCGACAGTGATAACACCCTCGTTGCCAACCTTCTGCATCGCGTCTGCGATCTGCTGACCGATTTGGGTTTCACCGTTGGAAGAAATGGTGCCAACCTGAGCAACTTCTGCCGAGTCTTTGACTTCACGCGCCATCTCTTTGATGCCTGCAACAACCTTGGCAGTTGCCAGATCGATGCCGCGCTTCAGGTCCATCGGGTTCAGGCCCGCCGCAACCTGCTTCAGACCTTCTTTGACGATGGACTGAGCCAGAACGGTTGCGGTGGTGGTGCCGTCGCCGGCTTCGTCATTGGTGCGGCTGGCGACTTCTTTCACCATCTGCGCGCCCATGTTTTCGAACTTGTCTTCGAGTTCGATTTCCTTGGCAACCGAAACACCGTCTTTGGTGATGCGCGGTGCGCCGAAGGATTTGTCCAGAACCACGTTGCGGCCTTTGGGGCCCAGGGTTACTTTGACAGCATCAGCCAGGATGTTCACACCTGCCAGCATGCGGTTACGGGCATCGGTGTCAAACTTGACGTCCTTAGCAGCCATGTATTTTCTCCTTGAGAAATAGTTTTAAGAATAAGCGTCCAGAGATCAGAGAAAGCGCAGGGCTTACTCGATGATCCCCATGATGTCGCTTTCTTTCATCATCAGCAGCTCTTCGCCGTCGACGTTAACCTCTGTGCCGGACCATTTGCCGAACAGGATTTTGTCGCCAGCTTTCACAGCCATCGCGATCAGCTCTCCACTGTCCTTACGTGCGCCTTCGCCAGTCGAGACGACTTCGCCTTCGCTGGGCTTTTCTTTTGCGCTGTCGGGAATGATCAGACCACCAGCGGTTTTTTCGTCGCTTTCGGTACGGCGAACCAGCACGCGGTCATGAAGCGGTTTCAATGCCATCTTTGCAGCTCCTTGGGCTCAAAGTTTGTTTTCCTCCCCCCGCCGGTTGGCGAGGCGTTATCACTCGACCCTTGCGAGTGATAACGTCGCATAGCTAGGGGGTCGATTGCAGCGAGTCAACAAGATGAGAGAGATTTTTTGGTTCGTCCGAAATGAATTGGCTTCAATCGGTCTGTTCCCAGCTATAGGCCCAGTGTTTCAGGCCGTCATACCCGGCATCAGTCAACCCGTAGATGCCCTTCTCCACCTTATCAAACCATCCATAATGGTTGTCTCGCATCAGGCGCGTCGCCTCGGTCACTCCGGTGGCCATGGCCACGTCCGATCCTTTACTCGCGCCGCACTCAGCAAGATGGCTGGCACACTTCAATGCGTCCTGACGGTAGGCCGTGACGATCCCGTGCCGTGTCGCACCCCCTGCGTTTGGATCACCTTCAAGGCGGTCGAATTCCCGCAGCAAGCGCGCGGTCTTTTTCTTGTCCTTACGCGGTGCGTAAGGACCTGGGTCGCACTGCACCTCGACCTCTCCATCCATCCGCACCGTGATAAGGCCCAGCCCCAACCGGCGACACAGCACGAGATTGTCCTTCAACATCCGCCGGGCACTGCGTCCCTTTGGTTTGCACACCGCGATGTAGACCTGATCGGTCAGTTTCAATCTGGTGATCGCCTGATGAAACAACGCCAAAGAGAATTTTAGCTTGAGCTCGACTATGACTGGGTCAGAGCCTTCGCGAATGGCCACAATGTCGGCCGCGCCGACCTCGCCTTTGACGTCATAACCCTGACGCTGCAACAAAGCCTTGATGGGGGGATAAAGATCCTGCTCGCGGTCCATGATCGCATGCTATGCGATTTGCTGCGGAATGCCAGAGGCCGCGTGCAACCCCTTGGTTCGCCTTGCACACCGCCCTGCGCCGGGGCAAGGTCTTGTGCAGAGATGACCCCATCAGGATACCACACATGCGCCTATTCCTGTTTCTGACCTGCCTGCTGCTGCCTGCGACAGCTCGCGCCGCCTGCGAGGGCCGCGATCTGAGAGAAGACTTTACCCCCGAACTGCAAGCAGAATTGGATCAGGCCCTGATCAACTGGCCCTTTTCGGAAGGCAACCATTGGGTCGCCACCAAGGGTTACACGGTGCTGCATCTGATTGGAACGATGCACCTGAACGATCCGCGCATGGATGCGACCGTCGCGCGGCTGACGCCAACACTCAGTCAGGCCGACGCTTTTTATTTCGAAGTGACTCAAGAGGAGATGAACGCCTGGGAACAGGAACTGGCCATGGACCCAAGCCAGATCTTGATCACGTCCGGCCCGACCCTGATTGACCTGCTGCCCGAAGAGGCTTGGACAACCCTGTCTTCTGCGCTGGCCGAGCGTGGCATACCCAGCTGGATGGGGGCGAAAATGCGCCCCTGGTTTTTGGGGATGACGCTGACTATGCCTGCGTGCTTAGTTCAGGACCCGGACGCCAATCATGGGCTGGACGCGCGTCTGACCGAGCTGGCCAAAGAACAAGGCATTCCCCAATTTTCATTGGAGAGCATTGAGGAACTGATGGCCATGTTCGAAATCTACACCATCGAAGAGCAGGCGGAATCGCTGGCGCGGTGGGTCAATTCGTATGAAAACAGCGACGATCAGATGGCCACTGTGACAAATGCTTATTTCGAGGAAAATCACGCACAGTCCATCGAACTCGGTCGAATTATGGCGCGTGAGTATTCTGGTATGTCGCCCGAAGTGTTTGCCGAGGAATGGAGCGCATTCGAACAACACTTGCTAATCGAGCGGAACAACAACTGGATGTCGCATCTCCTGAACATTCAGGATCAAACGGCCGTGATAGCCGTGGGTGCAGCGCATCTTGGCGGCACACATGGCCTGTTGAACCAATTGCAGCAGGCGGGGTACACCCTGACCCGCTCAGCGTTTTGACAGGACCTGGCTAAATTCAGGCCAACTGTCGCAGCGAAAACTCTGCCGGGTGACAACCCAAGCGGACCGCCCTATAAGGCGCGCAAATTCCCATTTTTCAGGATTCCGACATGACCACCCAAGTATTCGGCCATAAGTCCCCCGACACCGATTCCACCGGCTCTCCTATACTGTGGGCCTGGTACTTGAATGAAGTCAAAGGCGAAGCGGCCGAGCCTGTTTTGCTGGGCGAGCCGAACACCGAAGCAGCGTTCATGTTGGACCGCTGGAACCTGCCCAAGCCGCGGATCATCGAAGATGTGGCCGAAGGCGCGGCGGTTGTAATCGTTGACACCAACAATCCTGCTGAACTGCCCGCCAGCATCAACAGCGCCGATATCCAAGCGATCATTGACCACCACAAACTGGTTGGTGGCCTGGAAACCAAAGGCCCAATCGACATCACTGTACGCCCACTGGCCTGCACCGCGACGATCATGATCGACCTGATAGGCGATGACGTTGCCAAGATACCCGAAGCTATCAAGGGCGCGGCACTGACCTGCATTCTGTCGGACACTCTGGAATTCCGCTCACCGACGACCACCCCGCATGACCGCGCTGTGGCCGAGAAACTGGCGGCCGATCTGGGACTGGATGTTTCCGCCTATGCCGCAGACATGTTCGCTGCAAAATCCGATGTCTCATCCTTCTCGGATGCCGAGTTGATCCGCATGGACAGCAAGGAATACGAGGTCGACGGCACCAAGTTCCGTGTCTCGGTTCTGGAAACAACCGCACCAGGCGTTGTGCTGGACCGAAAAGCCAGCCTGGCTGAATCGATGGTGGATGTTTCGAAAGAAGACGGCGTTGATCAGGTTCTGCTCTTCGTCGTCGACATTCTGAACGAAGAGGCCACTCTGCTGGTGCCCAACGATCTGGTCAAAGGCGTCGCAGAAAAGAGCTTTGGGGCATCCGTTGAAGGCGACAGCGTCGTTCTCCCCGGCGTGATGAGTCGCAAGAAGCAGATCATCCCCAACCTTAAAGTCTAAAGAATGAGCGGGGCCTTTCGCTGTGCAGCAGTCAGGCCCCGCAGCATTGTTCTAAAGATAGCCTCCAACAACAGTTGTACCCAGTGTTGAATCTGATGCGAGTGCCGCCGAATACTTTTCGGAAGAACGGCGACTAAGCATTGTTTCACAAAGCAATGCTCATCGGTGTTTTGGCGTTTTCACTCACCGCATGCTCTCCATCCTGGAACAGGACAAACCTGGATGGGGCTGTAAAACAACAACCTGTGCGCCATGTCGCCGCAAGCCAGATCGAACTGAGCAGCGCCGCGTATCGATCAGTGGCCAATCTTTTGCCAATCGGTCATAAGGCGTATGCAGTTTCAGCTTGAGGCCACATATGACCCAGATCATCCCCTCCCTCGCCACTATTTCGGACCGCTACAAGGCCTTGTTTGTGGATCTCTGGGGCTGTGTCCACAACGGAATTACAGCCTTTCCCGAAGCCGTCGCCGCCTTGCAGGCCTATCGCGCCAGCGGTGGGTTGGTTGTGCTGGTCACCAATTCCCCAAAGCCGCGCGCCGGGGTTGCGACCCAGTTGGAGCAATTCAACGTCCCACCAGATGCCTATGACACCATCGCAACCAGCGGCGACTCGGCCCGGTCAGCGATGTTTCGCAGCGCTGTCGGCGAGAAGGTCTACTTCATGGGAGAATGGGAACGCGATGCAGGGTTCTTTGAACCTTTGAAATTGCTCCATCATCCCATCCACATCGAACGTGTTCCTTTGGATCAGGCGGAAGGTATCGTGTGTTGCGGGCCGTTTGATCCTATGGCGGATCCTGACGTGAACCGCCCTGATTTCCTGTATGCAAAGCAGATGGGCCTCAAACTGCTATGTGCCAACCCCGACATCGTCGTCGACCGGGGCGAGGTTCGCGAATGGTGTGCTGGGGCACTGGCACGGCTGTACACCGAAATGGGTGGTGAGAGCCTTTATTTCGGAAAACCGCACCCACCGATCTATGATCTGGCCCGCCGCCGGCTGCAGGAGCTGGGCACCGACGTTGCGGACGCGGAGATTCTGGCCATCGGGGACGGCCCCCACACCGACATCATGGGCGGAATGGGAGAGGGAATCGATACCCTCTTTATTTCGGGCGGTCTGGCTGCTGCGGAAACAAAAACAACGCACCATCCACACGCAGAATCACTAACCGATTATATTCAAAAAGAAAATATCAACCCCACCTATACAATCGGTCGTCTGAGGTAGATATTTTTCACTTGATTTTCTGCAACTGCGAAGTAATAAAGTTGCCAACCTTGGCCTGATGGTGGTTTTTTCTTTCACGGCCGATATCGAGTGAGGGCAACATGTTGGACAATCTTCCACGCGGAACGATTTGTATCGAAGACATCGAAATGGGCATGACCCGGCATCTGCGCAAAGTGGTGACAGATGAAGATATCGAGATGTTCGCGCAGATCTCTACTGACCGGAACCCGGTGCATCTGGATGATGACTACGCCCGCGATACAATCTTTGAGGGGCGTATCGCCCATGGAATGCTGACGGCGGGCCTGATCTCGGCCGTGATCGGTGAGCAGCTGCCCGGCCATGGTACGGTCTATATGGGCCAGTCGCTGAAATTTCTGGCCCCCGTGCGCCCTGGTGACATGGTTTATGCCGAGGTCAAGGTGATCGACATGGATGTCGCAAAGCGACGCGTCAAGCTGGACTGCCATTGTTCCGTCGACGGCAAGAAGGTGCTGGTGGGCGAAGCCATGGTTCTGGCACCGTCGCGCAAATTCGACTGATCACCCGTTCAAGCAATTAACCAAGAGATTTCCATTGGAAGGATCGGCCGCAAGTATGCGCCGGTTCTGGTCGCGAACGACCTGATGCGCCTTGATCAGCAAGGCAAGACACCACAGACGTTCGGAATTTTAGATAGACGTCGAAACGAGACGCTTGAACATAGTCTCGTTGGACAGTACCCACGCGTCATGCAGATTATTCGGGATTTCCAGTTTATCGAACCAAAGGATCGCGGGGCCAGTGTGGCGATCGGAAACTTTGATGGCGTCCATGTCGGGCATCAGTCTGTCATTGAACTGGCCCGCACTGCGGCACCAGATGCGCCGCTGGGCATCCTGACATTCGAGCCGCATCCGCGCGAATATTTCATGCCAGAAGCCCCCCCATTCCGTCTGATGCGTGGCAATGCACGCGCGCACCGGTTGCAAAAACTGGGCGTACAAAAACTCTATGAACTGCCGTTCAACGCGGCGCTTGCCGGTTTGTCGCCCGAGGAATTTGCACACAACGTTATCTGCGGCGGGCTGGGGCTGTCTCATGTCGTGGTTGGTGCTGATTTCTGTTTCGGCAAAGGCAGGAGCGGAACCGCACAGGATATGGTTGGGTTTGGTCAGGACATGGGGTTCGGTGTCACGATCGCCCCGCTGATGGAACGGTCGGAAAACGTTGTGTCGTCTACCGCAATCCGCACCGCTCTTACCGAAGGGCGGCCACGGGATGCCGCTGCCATGCTGGGTCACTGGCACCGGATCGAAGGCGAGGTTATCGGCGGCGAACAGCGTGGGCGCGAGCTGGGTTTTCCCACTGCAAACATGTCGATCGAGGGCCTTCATCCCCCAAGGTTCGGCGTCTACGCGGTACTGGTGGACGTGTTGGATGGCCCGCATCAGGGCAGCTATCATGGGGCAGCGTCAATCGGGGTTCGACCGATGTTCCAGGGTGAGACGCCAAACATTGAAACCTTCCTGTTCGATTTCTCAGGTGATCTCTATGGAGCGACCCTTTCGGTTGGACTGATCGATTTCCTGCGCCCGGAACTGAAATTCGACCGGCTGGATGGGCTGATTGCGCAGATGGAGGCGGATTGCGACCAGGCGCGCAGTATTCTGGCATCGCTATGACAACAGACCCTATTGATCGGGCAGGCCTGCCCGCGCGGTTCTGGGAGCGCAAGCCCCTGCGCAACATGACCCAACCCGAATGGGAGGCACTGTGTGACGGCTGTGGGAAGTGTTGCCTGAACAAGTTGGAAGACGAAGACTCAGGCGAAGTTGCCCTGACCTGTGTTGCGTGTCGGCTATTGGACGATGAAAGTTGTCGCTGCACTCAATACGACATTCGGCACCAATTTGTACCTGAATGCATCGTGATGACACCCAGCAATATAGATCAACACGCCTACTGGCTGCCACAGACCTGCGCCTACCGCTTGTTGTGGGAAGGTAAGCCTCTTTACGACTGGCACCCATTGCTGTCAGGTACACCAGACAGTGTCCACGCGGCTGGTGTTTCCGTTCAAGGACGCACTGTTTCAGAGTTCGAAACCCCCATGGAAGAGTGGGAAGACTACATCATCGAGGAGCCGACCTGATGCATTTCGCGTCCGACAATTCTGGTCCTGTTCATCCGCAGGTCATGGCCAAAATGACCGAGGCCAATCAGGGATATCAGATGGCCTATGGGGCAGACGTGCTTATGAATGAAGTGCGTGATCGCATCCGCGGTGTTTTTGAGGCTCCGGGGGCTGCCGTCTATCTGGTGGCAACGGGCACGGCAGCAAACTCGCTGGCTCTGGCGACCTTGTCACAGCCTTGGGAAACCGTGTTTTGTTCGCCGGTCGCCCATATCCACGAAGACGAATGCAATGCACCCGAATTCTACAGTGGCGCCAAGCTGACGCTGGTCCCCGGCGGCGATAAAATGAACCCTACGGCTCTGTGGAGTTCCATTTTGGCTGAGGAAACGCGCGGCGTGCATGGTCCGCAGCGCGGGCCGGTATCGATCACGCAAGTGACTGAGCGCGGTTCGGTTTATTCTCTGGAAGAATTGCAAGCGCTGTGTGCGGTTGCCAAAGAGTATGACCTTCCGGTTCATCTGGACGGCGCCCGGTTTGCCAATGCGCTTGTTGCCTTGAATTGCTCGCCCGCCGAGATGACGTGGAAAGCAGGTGTGGACGTTGTCAGTTTCGGGGGAACTAAGAACGGGCTAATGGGTGTGGAAGCCGTGGTCTTTTTTGACGAAAGCAAAGCCTGGGAGTTTGAGTTGCGCCGCAAACGCGGGGCGCATCTGTTTTCGAAACATCGCTTTCTGTCGGCGCAGATGGCGGCCTACCTGCAGGACGATCTGTGGCTGAAACTTGCGCGGCAATCGAATGCGAACTGTGCCCGCCTCGCAGATGGCCTGCGCGCGAAAGGCGCCTCGTTTCTGCATGAGCCACAGGCTAACATGATTTTTGCGTCCTTCCCGCGATCCAAACATAAGCTTTTGCACTACGCGGGTGCCACTTATCACCTGTGGGGTGCTGAACTGGTTGGGGCGGATGAAAACGAAGCTCTGGCCTGCAGGTTGGTTTGCGATTGGTCTATCGGGCCGGATGAGATCGATCGGTTTCTTGATCTGTTGTGACCGGCAGCGGGGCATTTGAACGCCAGAAGTCCTGAACCAGAATAGCGGTTTCGCGTGGATGCGAGATCGGCAGCATGTGCCCTGCCCCATCGACCGTTGCGTGGCTTGCCGAAGCGAGAAGTTGTGCAAGCCCGTCGCAGATGGCCGGCATGACAGGATGGGTTTTTGATCCGCTCAGCAGCAGGATTGGCATTGACGCCTGGCGCAGCGACGCGGGCGCAAGAAGCCCTGCACTGTCGTCATGCAACGCGGTTCGCACGGCTGGCACAACGTCTATCCCCCGGATCATGGCCGCGCGCGTGCGATCCGGCAAGTCAGCCCATCTGGGGCTGGACGTGGAAGCCCACATGCGATTGAACAATCGGGCAGCGCGTGGTTTGTCACCAGCTGCGAACGCCTCATCAACGGGCTGTGCATCGTTTTCGTATTGTTGAAACAGAGCAGGCGAGTTTTGTTGCGCCACCACAAAAAACACCGGTTCGATCAAAACGGCGCTGCGTACCAGGCCCGGGTACTCAACAGCCAGTCGAAGCGCAATCATCGCCCCAAACGAATGACCGATCACATCCATCGGTTCGCTCAATTGCGCCCTTGCCATCGCCGTGGTCTGATCAAAATAGTCACCTGTACCATCCCAATCTGAACTGCGGCCATGAGACAGCATGTCAGGAGCGAAAATCCTGACATGCCCTTTCAGAGCAGACGCCAGACCAGACCATGCACCAGAATGGGCTATCGTACAGTGAAGGGCGAGCAGATTGCGCTCGCCCTCTCCCATCGATCTGACATATCCCGGCTGACACGGCACAGCTTGGATCGTCACCTACTCAGTACTGCGAGATGTCGATCCAGGTCGTCCAACCGATCCTGGCCCCAGAACCGCTGATCGTCTTCGGTGATGTAGAACGGAGCGCCAAAGACACCGCGATCTACCGCCTCTTCCAGATTGGCCGCATAGGTTTCAGCGCCAACCAGAAGGCCGCTATCAGCAAGGTCCGGGTTGAACCCCGCGTTCAACAGGCATTCCCGGATCACCTCATCTTGCGCGATGTCTTTTTCTTCGGCCCAGCAGGCGCGTAGAACTGAATAGCATAGCTGACCGACATCCCCAGAGCCGTCCTTGATCGCGGCGATAACGGCATAAGACGACGGTGCCGCATTTGTTGGCCAGTGGGCAGGTTGAAGATTGAACTCCATCCCAACTCTCTCGGACTGACGCAGCAGCTCCTGCGCGCGGTATTCGATGCGCGAGATGTGCCTGTCTTTGGGAGAGACCCCGCCGGTCCGGCCAAACAGGGCGACGATGTCCAGCGGCTTGTAATTGATCGATGCACCATGCTTGGCAGCGATCTCCTCCAACCGCAGGCCCGCCAGATAGGAATAGGGCGACAGTGTCGCAAAAAAGTAGTCAATCTGGGTCATGTTCACTTTCTCCGCTGGGCTATCTTTGCGGAACGGTAAGGCCATGCTAAGCGGTGTCAACATCACGAATCTGTCACATTGCCAACGCTGCCCGGGGACCTCAGCCGATGCCGACACTCAACGAACCCAAGCTTATCGCTGGGAACGCAAATCTTCCGCTTGCCGAAACCATTGCCCGCCGCATGAGCCTGTATCGCGGTGTTGACCAAGGTCTGGTCGATGCGAGGGTCGAACGGTTCAACGACGGAGAGATTTTTGTCGAAGTGTTCGAGAACGTCCGCGGCGAGGATATGTTCATTATCCAGCCGACCTCGAACCCGGCGAATGACAATCTGATGGAACTGCTGATCATAGCTGACGCGCTGCGTCGGTCGTCGGCCTCGCGTATCACTGCGGTGATCCCTTACTTCGGTTACGCCCGTCAGGATCGCCGCACCAAAGCCCGTACACCGATCAGCGCCAAGCTTGTTGCCAACATGCTGACCGGTGCCGGAATCGAGCGGGTTCTGACCATGGATCTCCACGCTGCCCAGATCCAGGGCTTCTTTGATATCCCGGTAGACAACCTTTATGCCTCACCCATTTTTGCGCTGGATGTAAAGACCCAGTTCAAGGATCAACTCGACGAAATAATGGTCGTCTCGCCCGACGTTGGCGGCGTGGCCCGTGCGCGTGAGCTGGCAAAACGCATCAACGCTCCGCTGTCGATCGTAGACAAGCGCCGCGAAAAAGCGGGCGAAATAGCCGAAATGACTGTGATCGGGGAAGTCAAAGACAAGATCTGCCTGATCGTCGACGATATGTGCGATACAGCCGGAACGCTCTGCAAGGCAGCACAGGTTCTAATGGATAACGGTGCCAAGGAAGTTCATTCCTACATCACCCACGGCGTCATGAGCGGCCCAGCGGTCGAGCGCGTCACGAATTCCGTCATGAAATCGCTGGTGCTGACGGATTCGATCCAGCCAACCAAAGACATTACCAAAGCGAAAAACATCCGCATCGTTCCAACAGCTCCGATCTTCACCCAAGCGATCCTCAACATCTGGAACGGGACAAGCGTTTCGTCCTTGTTCGAGGACAAAACGCTGACTCCGATTTACGAGTCGATGTATCACATGGACTAACCGGGCGGGGCGGCAGAGTATTTCGTGCCTTGCCGCCAACGCTATGAAATTCTGACTTCATAAGACAATGATTGCCTGCAAAGCGGACCTATGCGTTTACATCGTCATTGTCGGCTTCGTGGTTCAAGAGGCCATACGTCAGTCAAACATTCGTAACAGCTGTGACTGTCTCTCGAAAGAAATCCAGCAAACCATCCGTTTCGTGCGAAACAATAATTGTGCGACTGACAACATCGCGCTGCCTTAAGCCATAGAAAAACTGCTGTTCAAAACGGGTCAGATGCCAGCCATCTCCTAACGCAAAAACTTCAAGCCCAAGAGCTTCGGTTCCTTTAGGGAACACTTCCTGACCGAGTTGCGTGATCACCGCCATCAAGGCTTCGCGAGAATTGGCCCGTTGCCAACTCGTGTCCGTCTCGTCGCGGAAATGCTCGATGCGAAAATCAATGTCATCCGAGATCAAGTCAAAAAGCGAGGCATCGCCGAAGATAAATTTCGTAAGCGCCTGTCCAATGGCTGTTTGTTCCAGCTTAACGGAGGTCAACTGCATGGTCATCAATTCCCTTTGTTGTGACCATGCCAATCTGCCGTCGCTCAATGTATTTGAAAATTGCCATTATATCTATCTATGATATAGGCAATGACTATGATAGATCTGAACACATTGCGCTACTTTACAAGCGCATTTGAGACAGGAACGTTTAGCCAAGCGGCGCGTGTAAACGGTGTCAGCCAGCCAACGGTCTCTGCGGCAATCCAAAAGCTGGAAGACAGGCTGAGCACGCCTCTGTTCAAGCGATCAAAGAGCGGACTGACGCCGACACCGCTGGCGCACAGGCTCTACTACGAAGCAGAGCAAAGCGTTACTCATTTGTCCACATTGGAGACCCGCCTGTGCGACCAGCCACAACAAACGGTCCGAGTTCATTGCGCCCCGGACATTCTAATCGAAGGGATCGCGCCCGGGTTGAGCAGTCTGCGGAGAAGTACTCCTACCCTGATCTTCAGCTTCACTGAGAATGCCCGAGACAGCGATCTTGCCTATCTGTCTGATATGTGTGTTCCAGAAGGCCACGTATTTGCCACGCTGGCAGAAGAACCATATCGCATCGCCGTCGCACGCTTCCATCCGCTCGCTTCATTGCCAGGAGTGCATTTGGCAGATCTCGAGGATGCCCCGCTGATCCACCGGCCATATTGCCCGAATGCCGATCGCATCGAGCTTGTGCCTTCTCGGTTGTCTGTCGCGGCACACGCTACAAACGACATGCAACTAATGGAACTGATTGGGGCTGGGTTGGGAATTGCTTTTGTGCCGCAGTCACACGGAGATGGGCGCGACGACATCAAGCTGTTGCCATTGCTCGATGCAGATGCCGGTACTCGCACGACCGGTATTTCACATCGCAAGTCCGCCTTCGCAAAAGGATTGGCCGAAAGACTGTTTCCGACTTAGATGCAACAAAACTGCGCTGTGTCGAACAACCTGTTTGCTGCGCCGCTCTTGTCCGTCATGACAGTCGGAATTTATGTGAAGGTTTGCTTTGATCGCTGTCGGACGCTCGCCATCATTAAGAATCCAGCTCTGCAAGGCAGAGCGCGACTTTTGCTAGATGCTAGCTAAGAAATGTCCCAGTCATCTTCATTTGCCACTTCGCCAATTGCAGTCCAGGCGACTCGGATGCGGGCGATGCGCGTGTCTGACCAGGTTCGGAATACAGCATAGAATCCTTCGACCGTAACCTCCTCGGCCTGTACTTCGGCGCGCAAGGCAGAGGACGTGTCCACGTCCCACAGTGACACACCAATCTGGACGACCGGAACTGACCGGAAAGGCTGGCTGAACGCAATTTCAGTCCTACGTTCACGCGGGCCATCGCCTGTCCACATCTGTCCGCCATCGGCGAATTCCGAAAATAGAACTTCTTCGCCCTGATCAATGCCAATGGGATGGGATTTAAACGTTTTCATTCTTGCATCATTTTCATTCAATTCTTGCAGCCTACCCCGACCTTATGGCGAACGCACGACAAAAAACGGCCCCGCAAACGCAGGGCCGTCTAAAGAAAACATAGTGCACAGAGACGCTTACAGGCTCATATGCGTTCCCAGAGCTTCCATATCAGCCAGCAGCTTGGCCGCATCGTCGACAACAGACTGATCCTGCCCCTCTTTAGCTGCATCATGCGAGGTGCGGGCCTCGGCGATCAGATCGTCCAGACGCGACCGGGTCACTTCGGCCACTGGAATGGCCTTTTCAGCCAGAACCGACAGGCTGTCGCCGTTGATCTGGGCAAACCCGCCGGTGACCAGATATTCGCTGGACCCTTCGGGTGCCTCGACCTTCAACAGACCTGGGCGTAGCGTGGTAATCGTCGGGGCATGATCGGGCATTGCCGTCATGTCCCCGTCCGCGCCGGGAAGCTGGACCGCGCTGACCTCAAGCGAAGCAAGGCTCCGCTCGGGGCTGACGAGGTCGAATTGCATCGTGTTTGCCATCAGGTGTGCTCCTTAGGCGGCTTCTGCTGCCATCTTTTCGGCTTTTGCGATCACTTCGTCGATGCCGCCAACCATCAGGAAGGCTGCCTCGGGCAGGTGGTCGTATTCGCCGGCGACGACGGCTTTGAATGACGCGATGGTGACATCGAGAGCAACCTGAACGCCGGGCGAACCGGTGAAGACCTCGGCCACATCGAACGGCTGCGACAGGAAGCGTTCAATCTTACGGGCACGGGCCACGGTCAGTTTGTCTTCTTCCGACAGTTCGTCCATGCCAAGAATGGCGATGATGTCCTGCAGCGACTTGTAGCGCTGGAGGATCTGCTGAACGTCGGTCGCAACGGTATAGTGCTCTTCACCAACGATGGCCGGGTCAAGCAGACGAGAGGTCGAGTCAAGCGGGTCAACCGCAGGGTAGATACCTTTTTCCGAAATCGCACGGTTCAGAACCGTGGTCGCGTCCAAGTGTGCGAACGATGTGGCCGGCGCGGGGTCGGTCAAGTCATCCGCAGGGACGTAGACGGCCTGCACCGAGGTGATCGAGCCCGACTTGGTCGAGGTGATCCGTTCCTGCATCGCGCCCATGTCGGTCGCCAGTGTCGGCTGATAGCCCACAGCCGAAGGAATACGACCCAGAAGAGCCGAAACCTCGGAACCCGCCTGAGTAAAGCGGAAGATGTTGTCGACAAAGAAAAGAACGTCGGTTCCGGTTGCATCACGGAATTGTTCCGCCAAGGTCAGACCCGACAGAGCGATCCGCATACGCGCACCCGGAGGCTCGTTCATCTGGCCGTAAACCAGTGCAATTTTCGAATCTTCCAGCTTATCAGGAACGATAACGCCGGATTCGATCATCTCGTGGTACAGGTCGTTGCCTTCACGGGTCCGCTCACCAACACCAGCGAACACGGACACGCCCGAGTGCACTTTGGCGATGTTGTTGATCAGTTCCATGATCAGAACGGTTTTACCAACGCCGGCACCGCCGAACAGGCCGATCTTACCGCCTTTGGCGTAAGGGGCCAGCAGATCCACAACCTTGATGCCTGTGACCAGAACTTCGGATTCAGTGGCCTGATCCGAGAAATCCGGCGCATCCTGGTGGATGGCGCGGGTTTCTTTGGTTTCCACTGGGCCTTTTTCGTCGATGGGCTCACCCACAACGTTCAGGATCCGTCCCAAGGTCGCGTTACCGACCGGAACCGCGATCGGGGCGCCGGTGTCGGTTACGGCTTCGCCACGGACCAGACCTTCGGTCGCGTCCATCGCGATGGTGCGGACAGTGTTTTCGCCCAGGTGCTGTGCAACCTCCAAAACCAGCTTCTTGCCGTTGTTGGTGGTTTCCAGCGCGTTCAGAATTTCAGGCAGTGCGTCATCGAAGTGCACGTCAACGACGGCCCCGATGATCTGTGTGACTTTGCCTTTTGCATTCGCCATGTTTCGTCTCCGGTTTGTCTCTACAGCGCCTCAGCGCCGGAAATGATTTCAATCAGCTCGTTGGTGATCACGGCCTGACGCGAACGGTTGAACTGGATCGTCAGCTTGTCGATCATTTCACCCGCGTTGCGTGTCGCGTTGTCCATTGCAGACATCCGTGCACCCTGTTCCGAGGCCCCGTTTTCGAGCAAGCCTGAGAAGATCGCAGTCGCAACCCCCTTAGGCAGCAAATCAGCCAGAATGGCTTCTTCGCTGGGCTCGTAATCGAACACCGCGCCGCTGTCGTCACCCTCGATATCCTCGAACGAGGCAGGGATGATCTGCTGTGCCGTAGGGATCTGCGTCACAACGTTGACGAACTTCGAATAGAAGATCGTGGCAACGTCGAACTCACCCCCGTCGAAACGAGACAGGACGTCCTTTGCGATGTCCTGCGCGTTGGTGTAGCCCAGACGCTTAACCTCGCTCAGATCGACATGGCCCACGAACAGATCGCCATATTCGCGTTTGATCGCGTCGCGACCTTTCTTGCCGACCGTCAGAATTTTGACCGTCTTGCCCTTTGCTTGCAGCTCATAGGCTTTGGCGCGGGCCAGCTTGGCGATGTTCGAGTTGAAGCCGCCACACAGGCCGCGCTCAGCTGTCATGACGACGAGCAGATGGACATCATCACTGCCCGTCCCACGGAGCAGCTTGGGGGCGCTGTCGCTGCCCCCGACCGATGCCGCCAGCCCCGCCATCACGGCATTGAACCGTGCAGCATAGGGGCGCGAGGCTTCGGCAGATTCCTGGGCGCGGCGCAGTTTTGCAGCCGCGACCATTTGCATGGCCTTGGTGATCTTGCGGGTCGACTTGACCGACTCGATCCTGTTTTTAAGATCCTTAAGATTTGGCATATGCCCGCCTCTCCCTTAAGCGAAGGTTGCGGCGTATTCGTCAATCGCAGCCTTGATCTTGTCGGAAGCATCGCCCTTGATCTTGGGATCTTCGTCGGTGATCCACTGGAGCAAGTCGGCGTGCTTGCCGCGCAGATGCGCCAGCAAGCCAGCTTCGTAACGGCCAACATCGGACACGTCGATCTTGTCGAGGTAGCCGTTGGTACCGGCGAAGATAACGCAGACGATCTCGGCGTTGGTCAACGGCGAGTACTGCGGCTGTTTCATCAGCTCGGTCAGGCGCGCACCACGGTTCAGCAGCTGCTGGGTCGCGGCGTCGAGGTCGGAACCGAACTGCGCAAACGCAGCCATTTCGCGGTACTGAGCCAGCTCCAGCTTAACCGGACCGGCAACCGACTTCATCGAGTTGGTCTGAGCCGAGGAGCCCACACGCGAAACCGACAGACCGGTGTTCACAGCGGGGCGGATACCCTGGTAGAACAGTTCGGTTTCAAGGAAGATCTGACCGTCGGTGATCGAGATCACGTTGGTTGGAATAAACGCCGAAACGTCACCACCTTGGGTTTCGATAACCGGCAGAGCGGTCAACGAGCCCGCACCGAAGTCTTCGTTCAGCTTCGCCGAGCGTTCCAGCAGGCGGGAGTGAAGGTAGAAAACGTCACCAGGATAGGCTTCACGTCCGGGCGGACGACGCAGCAGCAGCGACATCTGACGATAAGACACAGCCTGTTTCGACAGGTCATCATAGATGATCAGTGCGTGGCGGCCATTGTCGCGGAAGAATTCGGCCATTGCGGTTGCGGCATAGGGTGCCAGGAACTGCATCGGCGCCGGGTCGGACGCGGTTGCGGCCACAACGATCGAGTAGTCAATCGCGCCGGACTCTTCCAGTTTCTTCACCAGCTGCGCAACGGTCGAACGCTTTTGGCCGATCGCAACGTAAACGCAGTACAGCTTCTTCGACTCGTCGTCGCCTGCTGCATCGTTGTAGGTTTTCTGGTTCAGGATGGCGTCCAGAGCAACGGCAGTTTTACCGGTCTGACGGTCACCAATGATCAGCTCACGCTGGCCACGACCAATCGGGATCATCGCGTCAACCGATTTCAGGCCGGTTGCCATCGGTTCATGAACCGATTTACGCGGGATGATGCCAGGTGCTTTGACGTCAGCAACGCCACGCTCGGTGGATTCGATGGGGCCTTTGCCGTCCAGCGGGTTGCCCAGACCGTCAACAACACGACCCAGCAGACCGTTACCAATCGGAACGTCCACGATCGAGTTGGTGCGCTTGACGATGTCACCTTCTTTGATGTCACGGTCGGAACCGAAGATAACAACACCAACGTTGTCGCTTTCCAGGTTCAGCGCCATGCCCATGATGCCGCCGGGGAATTCGACCATCTCACCCGCTTGCACATTGTCCAGACCGTATACGCGGGCAATCCCGTCACCGACGCTCAGCACGCGACCGATTTCGGCCACTTCGGCTTCCTGACCAAAATTCTTGATCTGGTCCTTCAGGATTGCAGAAATCTCTGCAGCTTGGATTCCCATTTATCCGACCTCTTTCATTGCATTCTGTAGGGAGTTGAGCTTCGACCGGATCGAGCTATCGATCATCTTCGAGCCCACTTTAACGACAAGACCGCCGATGAGGCTTTCATCAACGGTCGCATTGATTGTTACGTTTTTGCCAACACGCTCGGACAGCGTCTTGGACAGTTTTTCCATTTGCGTCTTGGTAAGCGCCTTGGCCGAGGCAACATCGGCAGTCACTTCGCCGCGTTCATCTGCCAGCATGTCGCGCAGGACGTTCACCAGTTGCGGTACAACGAACAGACGGCGTTTCTGCGCCATCAGGCCCAGCGTATTGCGCAGGATGGCATGCAGCCCCATCTTGTCGGCAATCGCGGTAATGGCTGATTCCTGTTCTGAGCGAGACACCAGTGGCGACGCAATCAGGTCGCGCAAGTCGGGACTGTCGCGCAAAGCTGCTGCCAGATCATTGATGCCGGTTTCCAGACCTGCGAGGTCTTTATTCTCTTTGGCGATCTCGAAGATCGCGGTGGCATAGCGCATGGCAATGCCTGTGGAAATCGAAGCTGGTTCGGACACGTCCACCCTTCCGATATTTTGGGCCCCGAATTCGCGTTGCGGCAGCTACCCCGGGGGCGTGAAGAAACCCCGTCCAAAAGGCCGGGGATCAAAATCAACGGGGATGTAGCAGAGCCGAACCAAGCTAGCAATATATTATAACCATCACAGTGTTATCCACAAAACGTTTCAATTCATACACTTACGGCAAGTGCGACCCTTTGGTTCAGGCACACCAGTTGAAAAATGTTACGAAATTGCAGGTTTTTGCGATTCCTGTGACTTTTTTCCCTCATGATTTTGCCTTCAACGGACCTTATAAAGCCTCGATCCATTAGGCAGGCTTCAGCAATCCATCGAGTGCTTTTATCGGTCGTTTTTCGGTGTCTTTGGTCACGTTGCCACCTGGCGGTCGTATGTGTTTGGTCGCTTCCACCATCAGGACGCCACCTGCCATGACCGTCGGCAATCGTTGTCCTGTTTTTTCGATCAGGCTGCCGGATTTCAGCCAGTAGCGCTTGAAGGATGGCGGCATGTACAGGGCGGAACAATGAGACCCCGGCAGGAAATGATGGGCCTTTAACTGGTTTTCCAGTTGTGAGGCCGAATAAGGTCGCCCGTAGCCGAACGGGGTTCGGTCCGATCGTGACCATAACCCGGCCCGGTTCGGCACAATAAACAGCGCCCGCCCGCCTGGGCCCAGAACGCGCCAGCATTCTTCTAACAGCTGAGTAGGTCGTTCTGAGGTTTCCAGCCCGTGCATCACCACCAACTTGTCCACATGACCGGTTTCGATGGGCCAGAGCGTTTCTTCCGTCAGAACCGAAACATTCGGCATCCCGGCCGGCCACGGCATAACACCTTGCGGGCCGGGCATGAGGCCGATCACACGCCGCGCCTCCTTCAGGTAGGGGCGCAGCAGCGGCACAGCAAACCCAAAGCCTGCAACTGTCTGACCCTTTGCCTCGGGCCAAAGATCTGTCAGGCGGCCACGTATCGCCGCCTGCGCCGCACGCCCTAACGTGCTGCGGTAATAGAAATTCCTCAGATCCTGCACATCAAGATGCATTGCGGACACCCGGTCAATCGGCTTAGCTGAGTGCAGTCTAGCAACGAAAGGGCAAAAGGCCATGCCTCTTGAGATCGTCACCATCCCGTGCCTCAGCGACAATTACGCATTTCTCGCCCACGACCGTGTCAGTGGCGACACAGCGCTTGTCGACGCGCCGCAGGCAGAACCGATTCTTACCGCGCTGAATGAGCGGAACTGGCAGTTGAGCCACATTCTTCTGACCCATCACCACTGGGATCACGTTGATGGCCTTGCTGCTATTCGTGAAGCCCATCCGGCAGAAGTGGTCGGCGCTGCGGCAGATGCCCACCGCCTGCCGCCCCTGAACTTGCAGGTTGCTGAAGGGGATAGATTTGAAATCGGCGGCGAACCGGTCGAGGTTCTGGACGTCTCAGGCCACACTGTAGGCCATGTGGCCTTTTACCTACCCAAAAGCAAAGCGGTGTTTACAGCCGACAGCCTGATGGCCCTTGGGTGCGGGCGTCTATTTGAAGGCACCGCCCCTCAAATGTGGTCTTCTCTAAGCAAACTAGCCGCCCTGCCCGACGACACGCTGGTATGTTCGGGGCATGAATACTCCCAATCCAATGCCAGATTCGCCCTGACAATCGATCCGGACAATTTGGCTTTGCAGGACCGCGTAGTCGAAATTGATCGTGCGCGTGCAACAGGGATACCTACTGTTCCTTCAGTTCTGGCTTTGGAAAAGGCTACAAATCCCTTCTTGCGGGCGGCAGATCCGGCGATTCAAGCGCATTTAGGCATCGAAAACTCGGACCCAGCCAAAGTTTTTGCCGAGATCCGGTCTAGAAAAGACAGGTTTTAGTGCCTATTTCGCCCTCTTCACGGCCACGGTCACAGGAAATGTGACTGTCAAGTGAAAGAAAACCCTTGAAGCCGGGCGTCGATCAACCAAACTCTAATAGTATGAGGACATGGTTGGGATGGGGATCCGGCCGAAGCCCGCCCCTTCCGACCCAAGACAGAGGAGCACCCGCGTGCCTTCATTCTCGAGCACATTAGAACAAGCCATCCACGCGGCCTTGGCAGCTGCGAATGAGCGGCGCCACGAATTTGCAACGCTAGAGCATCTGCTACTGGCGCTTTTGGAAGAACCTGACGCCATCCGCGTCATGAAAGCCTGTAGCGTTGATCTGGACGAGCTGCGTAGCACTCTGGTCGAGTTCATTGATGAGGACCTGTCCAATCTGGTCACGGATATCGACGGATCCGAAGCTGTCCCGACTGCAGCTTTCCAACGTGTTATTCAGCGCGCCGCCATCCATGTCCAAAGTTCTGGCCGAACCGAAGTTACCGGAGCAAATGTACTGGTTGCGATCTTTGCCGAGCGCGAAAGCAACGCGGCCTATTTCCTTCAAGAACAGGACATGACCCGTTACGACGCGGTCAATTTCATCGCCCATGGTGTTGCCAAGGACCCAGCATATGGCGAAAGCCGGTCCGTCTCCGGTGCGGATCAGGTCGAAGAAGAGGCGCAGGCGGGTTCCGGCGAGGCAGAACAGAAAGAAAGCGCACTGGGAAAATACTGCGTCGATCTGAATGCAAAGTCCCGCGCTGGCGATGTAGACCCCTTGATCGGCCGGGCCGACGAGGTGGAACGTTGCATTCAGGTGCTTTGCCGCCGTCGCAAGAACAACCCGCTTCTGGTTGGCGACCCCGGTGTTGGCAAAACGGCCATAGCCGAAGGTCTGGCCTATAAGATTGTGCAGGGCGAAGCACCCGACGTGCTCTCCGAAACAACAATCTATTCGCTCGACATGGGCGCGCTGTTGGCCGGGACCCGCTATCGCGGCGATTTCGAAGAGCGTCTCAAGGCGGTGGTAACCGAGCTGGAAGACCACCCTGATGCGGTGCTGTTCATTGATGAAATTCATACTGTCATCGGTGCTGGCGCCACCTCAGGCGGTGCTATGGATGCCTCGAACCTGCTGAAGCCTGCGCTTCAGGGCGGCAAGCTGCGCACCATGGGGTCGACGACGTATAAAGAGTTCCGTCAGCACTTTGAAAAAGACCGTGCCCTGTCCCGTCGGTTCCAGAAGATCGATGTAAACGAGCCAACGGTTGAAGACAGCGTAAAGATTCTGCGCGGCCTCAAGCCCTATTTCGAGAAGCATCACGAGATCAAGTATACCGCAGATGCAATCAAGACAGCGGTTGAGCTGTCTGCGCGCTACATCAATGATCGCAAATTGCCGGACAAAGCCATCGATGTAATCGACGAGGCTGGCGCCGCCCAGCATCTGGTCGCAGAAAGCAAGCGTCGCAAAACCATCGGCGTCAAAGAGATCGAAGCTGTGGTGGCCAAGATCGCGCGCATTCCGCCGAAGAACGTCACCAAAGACGATGCCGAGGTTCTGAAAGACCTGGAAGCATCTCTGAAACGCGTGGTGTTTGGTCAGGATCTGGCCATCGAAGCGCTCTCAAGCGCGATCAAACTGGCGCGCGCCGGTCTGCGTGAGCCCGAAAAACCAATTGGCAACTACCTGTTCGCGGGACCAACTGGTGTCGGGAAGACTGAGGTCGCAAAACAACTGGCCGATACTTTGGGGGTCGAACTGCTGCGCTTTGATATGTCCGAGTACATGGAAAAACACGCGGTCAGCCGTCTGATCGGCGCACCTCCGGGATATGTAGGCTTCGATCAGGGTGGCCTGCTGACTGACGGTGTCGATCAACACCCGCATTGTGTGCTGCTTCTGGACGAGATCGAAAAGGCGCACCCGGATGTGTTCAACATCCTGTTGCAAGTGATGGACCACGGTGAATTGACCGATCACAACGGCCGTACGGTGAATTTCCGCAACGTTGTCCTGATCATGACTTCAAACGCAGGTGCGCAGGAACAGGCCAAGGCCGCCATCGGCTTTGCCCGTGATCGTCGCGAGGGTGAGGATACCGCAGCGATCGAACGCATGTTCACGCCGGAATTCCGCAACCGTCTGGATGCCGTAATCTCCTTCGCACCATTGCCGAAAGAGGTCATTCTGCAAGTGGTCGAGAAATTCGTCCTGCAGCTTGAAGCGCAATTGCTGGATCGCGGTGTGACCATCGATCTGACGACCAAGGCGGCTGCCTGGCTGGCCGACAAAGGATATGATGACAAGATGGGCGCGCGGCCTCTTGGGCGCGTCATTCAAGAGCATATCAAAAAACCTCTCGCCGAAGAGCTTTTGTTCGGGAAGCTGGCCAAAGGCGGTGTGGTGCGGGTATCGGTCAAGAAAGGTGAGCTGGACCTAGAAATCCTGGGGCCCGATCAGCGGCGTATCCCGGGCGACAAGCCGCCATTGCTGACGGCAGATTGATCTAACCGACCAAAATTTATCAAGAACCGCCCGGCCGCTGACCAGCGCCGGGCGGCTTTGCGTTTTGGTCTGGGTCAAATCTGACACTGTATCTTGTCTGCGCGACGGAAACTGAAACTCCATACGTTTAGTCCTAGTACACGGTCATCTGAGGAGTTTGGGAATGCACAGGAAAAAAACCATGATTTGGGGTGTCGCTATTTTGGCATCTGTTAGCGCGGCCGTAGCGACGGCACAGCATAGGTTTCGCTATCATGACGAAACCGAAACCAGACCGATCAACCTTGTGCCTGCAACGGTCGACCCAGGCACCAATCAATCCGAAATCAAAGAAACGGCATCTAAGCTGCGCCTGACTGGCAACGGCATTCCTGACCACCTTGTTGGGCAGTTTCCCAACCGCGGAAATCCACACAGCATTTCCACTCAGAATGTAAAACTGAACATTCCGGCAAATCCAAAATCGACCGGATCCAGAACACCGTTACAAATGGGTTGGAATTTTGGCGTCTCGCTGACCGGGGTGACGTTTGATCCACTGGCAGCAGAATTCTGGCACGGGGATCAACGCTCAGGGTGGTCTTACAATGCCTTGGGTGGAGCGATTGCTCTGGGTCTTGACGCGAACTATGCGCATGTTCAGCCAACTGGAAAATATCACTATCACGGCGTCCCGACCGGATTGATCGAACTGCATGACTGGTCACCTGTAAAGCACTCGCCCCTGATTGGGTACGCTGCCGATGGCTATCCGATTTATGCCATGACTGGTGTGATTGACGGCCAGGTGATCCAAATGACCTCATCTTACCGTTTGAAATCCGGCAATCGGCCAGGGGGCAACCAACCGGACGGTCGATATGATGGCACGTTCAACGAGGACTATGCCTATGTTCAGGGCAGCGGGACATTGGATCAGTGTAACGGCGCGTTTACTGTTTCAGCCGAATACCCATCTGGAACCTACGCCTATTTCCTGACCGAAGACTACCCGGTGATCCCAAGGTGCTTTGCCGGAACACCGGACAAAAGTTTCCGTTTTGGGCGTCAATAGTCTGAAGTCTCAGAAAACCAACGATTTCATCGTTCGGTGAGCTTCAGCTCGATCCGACGGTTCTGCGCCCGGGCTTCGGGCGTGTTGGCCGGGTTGACGGGTTGGAACTCGCCGAACCCGTTGGCCGCCAATCGGTTCGGCGGTATGCCCAGCGCGTCGACCATGTAGCGCACCACTGACAAGGCACGACCCTGGCTAAGCTCCCAGTTGTCACGATATCGACCACCACCGCCCAAAGGCACGTTATCCGTATGACCGTCGACCCGAATGACCCAGTTCAGGCCGGATGGAATTTCGGCCGCCACACCACGCAAGATGTTGGCCACTTTGGCGACTTCCTGACGCCCTTCCGCTGACAAAACCGCCGAGCCGGTATCGAACAGAACTTCCGAGGAAAAGACAAACCGGTCCCCCTCGATCCGAACGCCCTCCTGATTGCCCAGAACATCGCGCAACCTGCCGAAAAACTCGGAGCGATAGCGTTCAAGGTCTGCGGCCTGCGCCGTCAGCTCCTGATTTTCACCGGCAAGGGATTCCGCTTCCGCCTCAAGTCGAAGACGCTCGGCCTCTTCCAGCAATCGGCGGCGACGCTCTTCCGAGGCGGCCCGTGCCAATGCCGCGTTCAGGTCCTGACCCAATGTCTGAATTTGAACTTCTGAGGCTGCATTGCGCTCCTCGAAGTCGTCCAGCAGGGCCTGCAAAGACCCCAGCTGTCCTCGCAAAGCTGCGATCTGTTGGTTCAACAAGGCAGCCTCGCGTTGTGCTTTAGCGGAGATTGTCTTCTCTGCCAAAATTGTTTCGCGCGCGACGGCCAGCAGGGCCTCTCGTTGATCCGCTAATGATCTTTGCTCATCCGCGTCGACTTGCGCCTGTGTCCGCGCCGCAAGAGCGGCCTCCAACTGCGCTTGTAGTTCCTCGTTGTTCAGTTCCCCAAACTGGCGTTCAAGCTCAGCTCTGGCAGCTTGCGCAGCAGCCAACAAGGTCAGGGTTTCCTCGGCCTCCTTGCGCTGCGCCTCCAGCGCAAGGGTCATGGCCGTCAACTCAGCATCTGCGTTCTGCAACCGATTGCGCAGGTTTTCCGCAGCTGCAGCTTCCGCCAAGCGGGCCGCTTCTTCGTCGCTCAGGTTCTGTTCCAGTTCTGAAATCTGGGCCACACGTTCCGCTTCGGATTGCTCTAGATCAGCAATCAGTGCTTCCAGTGCCTCGCGACGGGACGCCGCCAAACGCGCTGCTTCAGCCTGTGCGTCAATCTCGTCCCGGCTTTGGGTAAGTGCAAGGTTCAGCGCTTCTTGCGCGCTAAGTAGTTGTTCACGCTGGTTTTCCAAAGCAGCGATATCACCCAACGCCCGTTCCTGATCAGACAACAAGGCCGCGACCTGCGCTTCGAAATCCGTGATACGGGTTTGGGCCTGATCCAATGCCGCCGCTTGCCGGTCCCTCTCGGTCGTCAGTGATGCGATCAGTGACTGCGCTTGCGCCAAGTCACCTTCGGCCTCCGAGAGTGTCGTCGTAAGCGCCCCGAGTCGAGCTTCCAATCGACTATTTTCGCGTTCTTCCAGACCAAGCGCGCCCGCTAGCGCAGCCACTTCATCTGACAGGGCCGTCAACTCATCTTCTTGCCCCGAGATGGTTTCACGCAGAACAAACTGTACCACCATGAAGATGGTCAGCACGAAGATCAGCACCATCAGCAAGCCCGTCATCGCATCCACGAAGCCGGGCCAGATAGAGCCTTGGAATCGTTGGCCGGTGCGGCGGGAGAGCGCCATGGGTTACTCCCCTTCCGGCGCGGTGCGCACCGCGCCGCGCGGCAGTGTCATCGCTTTGACTAACAGTTCAAGATCCTTGCGCAGTTCGTTCATGCTTTCCTGCCGTCCGGCGGAAATCTCTTCCAGAATGCGCAGCAATTGGACATCCATGGATCGCAAGCGCATGCGGCTTTCGGCATCAATCCCTTCGCCTGACCCGTGATCGCGCAAATGATCCAACAACGCGTCCTGGCCCAACGCGATCCGTTCCAGCGCGGCAGTCACGCCTTCGCTGTCTGCCTGACGCAAGTTCATGTCACCAATTACATCAACCAATTGGCTTAGCTTTGCTGAAACGTCTGCCCTCTCAGTTTCCTGCGAAATAAACATCGACTGCAACGCATCCATCTGTTCTGACATCGCATCAAGAACCGGCGTCAGCACAGCAATCTCGGCACCGCCATCCTCACCCGAGGCAAATCCGACGCGGGTGATACCAGACAGCCATTCTTCCAGCTCACGGTAGAAACGGTTTTGGCCGTGCCCGGCAAACACTTCAAGAAGGCCGACAATCAGTGACCCGGCCAGACCCAGCAAAGACGAGCCAAAGGCGACGCCCATACCCTGTAACTGCGCCTCAAGCCCGGTCATGAGGCGGTTGAATACGGCCAGCCCTTCTTCGCCCTCTTGCGGATTAAGGCTGCGGATAGTGTCGACAATGGCCGGCACGGTCGTGGCCAGACCGAAAAACGTTCCCAAAAGACCCAGATAGATCAGGACGTTGGTGATATAGCGCGTAATCTCGCGTTCTTCCTCGACCCGTTCCGCCACGGAATCAAGGATCGAGCGTGTCGATGTTGAACTGATCTGAGACCGTGCGCCCCGTTCCCGCAAAAGCGACGCCAGCGGTGCCAACAGTTGAGGCGTGCGGGCGTCTTCACGGACCACCCCGCCAACGAATGCCTCGATCCATCGGACCGAGCCGATAAGCTGCGTGACCTGATAGAAACAGGCGAACACACCGATAACAAAGACCAACAGAATAAACCCGTTCAGATACGGGTTCGCGAAAAACACCGGCAGCACATAGGGCAGCGCCATGAATATCCCCAGCCCTGCAAGGCCGATTGCGATCAACATCATCACAATCTGCCGAATGGGATGCGAGAAATGGGGTCTCGCGCCCTGATGTGCCTGCGCCATGCGCGTTGTTCCCGATATTTGCCTGCTCTGGGCCGAATCTAGCGAAATTACGCCGGTGACGCCAAGAGTTTATGCGGTAAGCTTGCGCACCCGTTGCGACAACCACTCAAGATCCGGATCGTGTAAGCCGATCTCGGTCAGATGTTCGGCTGTATTGTACAGATATTCGGTGTTAGGGCCGCGCCCGCCAACCGCATGGGCGATGATCTGGGCCTGATCCTCTAACGGCATACCGCCGCAATATTGAACATGATCGCCATCAATCACATATGTCACGGCATTCACGGCCTCGCCATTATCCAGATGAACATCCAGCATTCGTTCAACATAGGCCGACGAGATTAGTTCGCGTTCGCGTAGTTCTTGCAATGTAAGGTCTTCGTGCCCGGATTCCACCGCCAGAGCCAACCCTTTGCACTGAGCCTCGGCCTGTTCGTCCAACGCCAAGACAAGGCCCGGGTTTTCTTCTGTCCCGCGGTGGTGGATCGAGCTCATGCAAAATGACCGCGCATAACCGTGCAACGTCGCGCGTTCGCTGCGGGCCACCGGAAAGCCCGGATTCCACAGCAGAGATCCATAACCGAAAACCCACATCGTCATTGCACTGGTCCTTGCACGTTTCGGCCTATAAACATCAAATCCAAAGCAGGAAAAAGGGCCAATGCGCATGCGCCGTCTGATACGAGTGATCATTTTTGCGGCTCTCGCATGGAGCGCCTACTGGTTCGTTGCCGGGTATGGCCTGCGCAATGCGATCACAAGCTGGTTCGACCAACAGCAAGACCTGGGCTGGCAGGCCGATTTCTCGGATGTCGCCACCGCTGGATATCCCGCGCATCATCTCACCCGGTTGAACAATCCTGCGCTGGCGGATCCGGTGAACGGCACGGCCTGGAGCGCGGATTGGATCGAATTCCAAAGCCCCGCAATCTGGCCCGGACGGCAGGTTTTGCGCTTTGCCGAAACGCCTCAGCGCTTGTCCTACTATGATCAGACTTCAACCATTGAGGCAGATGCGCTTCAGGCCGAGCTTCAATTGCAGCCCGGCGTTGCCTTGATGCTTGAGAAAATGGCCCTGACTGCCGGGCCATGGATGATCACCGAAGACACAGAAACGCTGGCCGCCGGAAGCACACTCGGGCTTATCATGGAGCAAACGGCCGTTCCCGAGGCCTATATGATTTCGGGGAAAGTGGACGGCTTCACGCCCGGGGATGACCTGCGCAACCTGATGAAGTCAGCCGCGTCGCTACCGCAGGCGTTCGATACGCTGGAGTTGGATATGGTCGCCACGTTCGACAAGCCATGGGACCGCTCCGCGCTAGAGCAGAGCCGCCCGCAGCCGACGCAAATCGATCTGAATCTGGCTGAAATCAAGTGGGGCGAGTTAAGGTTGTTTGCGGCCGGAGAGCTTGATGTCGACACCCAGGGTATCCCAACTGGCGAGATCGCGATCAAAGCAGAGAACTGGCGCGATATGATCGCAATGGCGAATGCTGCGGGCGCCCTGCCCGATCAGGCCGTTGACCCAGTGACGCGCGCCCTGAATTTTCTGGCCGGCTTGGGTGGCAACCCCAATGCGCTGGATCTGCAGCTGAACTTTCGCGATGGATTCGTCGCGTTGGGGCCGCTGCCACTTGGGCCTGCCCCTCGCCTGATCCTGCGCTAGCGGCAGTATGGACCGCTGCGATAGCGTGCTGTGTCCAGATGGAAATGGTCGCGGTGGTAATGATCTGAGTTCGGCCCCAACACAGTACCAAAGGGTCCGCACGCGCCGCGCCAGACTTTCTTGAGTTGTTTTTGGGATGGGTTCTTACGCCATCCCTGATACACGCTCACCACTTCGCCATCTGCCATCACAAAACCCGAGATATCTATGGCGCGCCCTTTGCCATGCTCGGAAACACGGGCGCCTTTGCGGTTGTTGCGGGTGCGACACGCATAATGTGCAGCCACCTGCAACTGGACGACCGGACCCCGCCGCTTGAAGGTTGGCTTGACTGACTTATCCACCCACTTGTTCAGCGCAATTGCCGTTCCGCAATCCATTGTCGACGGGCGGCTTAGCTTCACACCCGAGATCGAGGTGATCTGAACAGCGTCCTTAACTCCGCACGCCTTGATTTTCCCCGGAACCCTTCCAACGGCTTTGCCTTGAATAGCGATGTCGCCACACACCGAGCTCTTACGCAATTTCCGTTTCTTGAACAGCACCTCTTGTTCCAGCGACTTGGGCCGCATGTACGGCATCAGAGATATGTCGGGTGCCAACAAGGGCAAATCCGACGGCCGCGCGGTAAAGGCCGCAACCTGCGGCGAGGCTGGGCGCAATTCAGGGCGCAATTTGGGGATGGCGATCACTTGGACCGACGCGCTCTGGACGGCGACGGGGACAATTGATGCTCCGCCTGAATAGATCGCCGGTCGTGCGACCGGTATCAACGACTGTTCCAATGGCATCGCCTGAGGCGCTGAGGCCCAGATGACTGCAACTCCGATTAGTAGTCTTCCCCCCAAAACTCTCATCAGCTTGCCTTTCCGCGACCGAAATTCGGCGCATCGGTATCCTGACCCGCGTCGATGATACCGCGCCGAATGGCGCGGGTACGGGTGAAATAGTCAAACAATTGCTCACCGTCGCCGGTTCGAATTGCCCGTTGCAACGCAAACAACTCCTCGGTGAAACGCCCCAGGATCTCTAGTGTTGCGTCCTTGTTGGTTAGGAACACATCGCGCCACATGGTCGGATCAGAGGCAGCAATACGGGTGAAATCACGAAAGCCCGCTGCCGAGTACTTGATGACCTCGCTATCGGTCACCCGCCGCAGATCATCGGCCACACCCACCATCGTGTAAGCAATCAAGTGCGGCGCATGAGAGGTCACGGCCAAAACGAGATCATGATGGTCGGCGTCCATCTCATCGACGTTTGATCCCAAACCTTCCCAAAACGCGCGCAATCGGGCGATGGCGTCCGGGTCGGACCCATCGACTGGAACCAGCAAACTCCAACGGTTGTCGAACAATTCGGCAAAGCCGGATTCCGGACCCGAATGTTCCGTCCCCGCCAACGGGTGGGCCGGGATAAAATGCACGCCTTCGGGGATGTGCGGAGCCACAGATTTTATGACGTGGCGCTTTACAGACCCTACATCTGACACTGTTGCGCCTGGCTTCAGAACCGGCGCGATGTCTTTCGCAACTGCGGCCATTGCCCCCACGGGTACGCATAGAACAACCAGATCTGCACCCTGGACAGCTTCTTGCGCAGTGTCGCATACCCGGTCGCACAGCCCAATGCGGCGGGCGGTGTCCCGGGTCGCCGTGGACCGGGCAAAGCCCGTAACCTCGTTCGCAAGGCCTGCGCGTTTGATCGCCCAGTACATGGACGAAGCAATCAAGCCCAAACCAATCAGCGCCACGCGGTCATAAATCTGGCTCATGCAGCGCCCCCTTTGAACGCAGTGACAGCCGCGACAACACGGCGACAGGCCTCTTCATCGCCCACAGTGATCCGTAAAGCGCTTGGCAGGTTGTAACCCGCAACACGTCGCACGATCAAACCCTGCGTTTTGAAGTGGTCGTCACAAGCCTCGGCCTCGGCCTGATCTGCAAAGCGCGCGAGAATGAAATTGGTGCTGGATGGATCAGAGGGCACACCAATCTTCGCCAGTTCATCCGCCATCCAAACCCTAAGGCGCGCGTTCTCAGATTTGCAGAACTCTAGGAACTCGGTATCGTTAATCGCAGCTTCGGCCGCAGCAAGCGCGGTCAGCGACAGATTGAATGGCTGGCGTACCCGGTTCAGCACATCGATAATCGGCTTCCGCGCATATCCCCAACCGACCCGCATACCGCCCAAGCCATACACTTTGGAAAAGGTCCGCGTCATGATCACGTTCTCAAAGCGGTCGACCAAAGACGCACCGCCATCAAACCCGTCGACGAATTCCGTATAAGCACCGTCCAGCACCATCAGACAATGGTCAGGCAGGCCCTGGGCCAGACGCTCCAATTCTGCTTCGGAAATCATGGTCGAAGTCGGGTTACCGGGGTTGGTTACAAAAACGATTTTTGTCTGTGGCGTCACCGCATCCAAAATAGCATCGACATCGACCTTTCGGTCGCGCTCAGCCACCATAACCGGTGTCGCGCTCGCCATACGCGCGATGATTGGGTACATCGAAAACCCGTGCTCGGTATAGATGACCTCGTCCCCCGGTCCCGCATAGGCCTGGGCTACAAATTGCAGCACTTCGTCGCTGCCGACACCGCAGATGACCTGTGCCGGGTCAAGCCCGTGCACATCACCGATGGCCGCGCGCAGGCTCGCGTGGTCTGTGTTGGGATAACGATGTAATGTGGCCGCGCTGTCGCGAGCGGCTTCAATCGCCTTGGGACTGGGGCCAAACGGGTTTTCGTTGGAACTCAGCTTGATAACCTGTTCCACCCCCGCAACATGCGACTGGCCGCCCTGATACAGCGCAATGTCCATAATGCCGGGTTGAGGGGTAATTTGGGTCATGAGAGGCTCCGTTAGTTGAGCTCCTCATACCTGTCTCAAGGCGTTGAGAAAAGCGGCAATTCCGTCAGGCGGCCTTGAAGCGGGCCGTCGCCGGATCAGCATTGTAATACGGCACGTACTCTTCGGTCCGGTGGGACAGCTCATTAACACTGTCGATGATGAATTGGACCGTTTCCTCGCTCATCAAATACGAGAAGTTCAGCCGCACCCAGCCGGGTTTCTTCATTTCCGCCCCGGCCGACAATTCGGCGTGCAATCTTTCCGAGGTCGCCTGGTCAATGTCCAAAAGGCGGTGGGCATAAGGGCCCGCGCAGGCGCATCCTCCCCTTGCCTGAATGCCGTAGATATCGCTGAGCATCCGTGTGAACAGTTGTTGATGCACCGGCTGTCCGGCATTGTCACGGACAAGGAAAGAATAAATCGGCAAGCGATGCGGGTTGCCCGTTCCCAGCAAAGTCAGGTTCGGATTGTCCTTCCAGCCGTCCAGCGCCATGCGGTTGTACAAAGCTTCGCGCCTGGCGATCTCGTCCGTGCCAACCACGTCTTTGACAATAAAGGCAAGTGCCGCACGAATATCGCCAATGACATTGGGCGTTCCGGCCTCTTCCCGCGCAGACAGATCTTCGCTGTAATCGTGCCGCCAGGGCGAGACGAAGCTAACGGTCCCACCGCCCGGCCAACTGGGGCATGTGCGTTGAACGGCAGGCCGGTTTACGACCAGCACGCCGGATGCACCCGGCCCGCCTGGAAATTTATGAGGGGACACAACGATTGCATCCTTACGGGCATCATGTGGCCCCATATCCATCGGCAGATACGGACCGCCACCAGCATAATCCCAGACGGCCAGCGCGCCATGCGCTTTCAGCAGCCGTGTCACCGGGTCAGGATCGGTGATGATCCCAGTCACGTTCGATGCGGCCGAAAACGACCCGATCACCAGATCCGCGCCTGAATTTGCACTCAAGGTGTCTTCTAACACCTGCAAATCAATACCTCCGCCAGATGCCTCGGGTATTTCTATCACCTGCGCTTTGCTTTCGCGCCATGGCAGGATGTTCGAGTGGTGTTCGTATGGACCGATCAAAACAATCGGTTGGTCAGCCTCCTGCACTCCCAGCAGACTGACCAACCGATTGAGCCCAGCAGTGGCACCAGATCCGGCAAATATCACCGCATCTTCTTCCCGTGCGCCAACAATGCGGGCTATTTCTGCGCGCGCCTCGCGCCGAAGCCGCGTCATATACGAACCGCAGTAAGAGGCCTCGGTGTGGCTGTTGGCATAGAACGGCAACACATGCGCGGCTACGAAATCTTCTACCTGCCGCAACGCGCGGCCTGAGGCGACGTAGTCCGCATATACAAGCGGCACGTCCCCATGCAGACCCGGGATCAGGACATTCTCTCCGATCAACCCATCGCGCAGGCTGGAATTGTGAGTGGTGGATTGGATTTCCGCACGAAAATTGGTCAGGGTCATAACACAGGCTCCTTACTGTAGAACCAATATGATTGGCCTGGATCGCAGAAACTTCGTCAATTTTTGCGTATACGTTCGAAATTTTGTGTCGTATGATCAGATATGACCTCGAAATTAGACCATATTGACACACGCATCCTTCGAGAGCTGCAAAAGGAAGCAACACTGTCGCAACGAGAATTGGCTGATCGGGTCGGCCTGTCTCAAAATGCATGCTGGCGTCGCCTGAAGGCCCTGAATGATGACGGGGTGTTGCTGGGATCAAATGCGCGGATCGCGCGCGAGAAACTTGGGTTGACCCTTGTGGTCTTTGTAATGCTGCGAACACGACACCATTCAGCCGACTGGCTGCAAGCGTTCCGCAGTCATGTACTGACGATCCCCGAGGTCGTGGATTTTCATCGGATCGGTGGAGATTATGACTATCAACTGAAAGTGGTGACGCAGGACATGGCCAGCTACGACAAGGTCTATCAACGACTGATCGAAAAAGTCGAACTGGACAGCGTGACGTCGTATTTCGCAATGGAAGCAATCGCTGAAAATCGCCCCCTGCCGATTTGATTACTTCAGAAACAACGACCGCAGCTTGCGAAAATGAGGCACGGCAATCGATCGGAAGGCTTCAAGTTTGGCAGAGGGCCAGACATCAGGATGTGCCACCACCCAGATATCGGCGTAGGGCTGAGGCGGCACACCCGGGATCTGCACCAAACCCGGCAGCGACCGACCCAAAAACATCGGCATCCTGACAGCGCCCAATCCAGCCTGCGCCGCGGCGGACAATGCGACCATATCGTCAAATCGCATTCGAATTCGCGATCCTGGAAGGGATTGACGCACGGTAGCCGGCAGTTCCGAATATCTCTCATACACCAGCCAATCGACGACACCCCGCGGCTCCGCTTTGATGCGTTCCACCCAGGCTTGGGTCGCGAAGCTGGCAGTGTGTTGCCCGGTCAGGCGCAACCCTTTGAGGCTGTCGCCAGGATTGCGGCTGATACGGATGGCAATATCAGCCTCTCGCCGGTTCAGATCCAGCATCTCATTGTCAGCCCGTACTTTCAGGTCGATCGCCGGATGTTTCCTGTTAAATGCATCCAGTACCGGGGCCAGAACATGAGCGATCAACAGCTGCGGAGCGGTCAGGGTCATAGCCCCCTCAAGCCGAGTGTCCTGCCCTGAAAGCCCGCGGCGCATTGCAAGTTCTGCGCTTTCCATATGTGCCGCGTGCTCGGCCACTGTCAGTCCAGCTTCCGTTGGGCGATATCCATCAGCCAGACGCTCGAACAGAGCTTGGCCAACGACCGCTTCGACCCGCGCGATCCGCCGCGCAACGGTGGTATAGTTTATCCCAAGCCGGTCAGAGGCTGACGACAACGAGCGTGCGCGCACGACTTCCAATACCGCTCGATAATCATCCCAATGCGCCAACATGATATGCGTTTTCGCATATCTAAGATGCATTTACACGCGTTTTTGCTCGAGCGCGCTGCGCCTAACTTGGTTCAGCACAACCAAGGAGCTGAGAACATGATCTACGCATTTGCGAAATTGACGGTAAAAGACCCCGGCGCGCTGGCGGCGTATCGCGAAAAAGCTGGCGCTGCGCTAGCACAACATGGTGGCAAGGTTGAAACAGCCACAGCCGAACCGACGCCACTGGATGGGACGCCGGATTTGCCGGACGTCGCAGCACTATTGTCTTTTCCAGACCGGGAGGCCGCGCTTGGTTGGATCAACGATCCCGAACTGACTGAAATCCATGCCTTGCGCCACAGCATTGGCGCATCAGATATCACTCTGCTGGGCTGACGCGGATTCGTACTTAAAAAAAGAAAGAGCCGCGCTCGAAGGCGCGGCTCTGAACTCAGACTGGTTCGGCGAAGATTAATTCTTCGCGTAGAATTCAACGACCAGGTTCGGTTCCATGACAACCGGATACGGCACGTCACCCAGGCCCGGCGCGCGGACGAAAGTTGCGGTCATTTTCGAATGGTCGGCGTCGATATAGTCAGGCACGTCACGCTCAGCCAGAGCCGCAGCTTCCAAAACAACAGCCAGCTGCTTGGACTTGTCCCGCACTTCGATCACGTCGCCTTCTTTGACACGGTAGCTGGGGATGTTGACCCGCTTGCCGTTTACTTTGACGTGGCCGTGGTTCACGAACTGACGAGCCGCAAATACGGTCGCAACGAATTTGGCGCGGTAAACGACAGCGTCCAGACGGCGTTCCAACAGGCCGATCAGGTTTTCACCAGTGTCACCCTTCACACGCTCGGCTTCGCCGTAGATGCGGCGGAATTGCTTTTCAGTCAGGTCACCGTAGTAGCCTTTCAGCTTCTGCTTGGCGCGCAGCTGAATGCCGAAATCTGACAGTTTGCCCTTGCGGCGCTGGCCATGCTGGCCGGGTCCGTATTCGCGACGGTTGACTGGGGATTTCGGACGACCCCAGATGTTTTCACCCATCCGGCGGTCAATTTTGTGCTTGGCAGACGTGCGTTTGGTCACGGCTGATCTCCTTCGTTTTGATCGAAGCCCGAATGGGCAACTATGAAGGGCGTTGTCCTCTTGAGGTTTCCCCCATGACAGGCATCCCCTTGCGAGGGCCACCAACACCAATGAAGCGGGGCTTATATCCGCAGTAACAGCAGAGTCAACAGGCCTAGCGGCGCAGTCGCAAAAATATCTAGAAAACCAAGGGGCCTGTTGTCATAGCGAATTCCAGCGACCCAAATGCGGGGGCCAATTCCGAAGACATTTTTGTTCGGCTAGGCTTGGGATGGGAAAGAGATTACAGCGGATCCGCCTATCTTGTCTGCATATTGCGGCAGGGGCTGCTCGGTCACTTCGCTGATCCAGAACTCCTGATCGCGTGGGGGGCATCCATGTTCGAAAACCAAAGTCGGGTAGATGTTGTCGTAATCAACAACAATATCCGCATCAAAGCTCTGAGCACCGTTGGTCAAAACTATTGTTCCACTGACGTGACCCGGCACTTGTCTGACCGTTGGAAAGCGACTGCCCGTTCGAGACGCAGCGCCACCAGCATACCCGGTCTGTTCGAGCTTGTGTTCCACAGCTTCACTCAGCACCATAGCTTGACCGCGCCAGGACCATGCCGCCCCAACAGCCAAATAGGCCAGAGGTGCAGCCTCAAGCCCATCAATATCCGTTTGTTTCCACGAAATAGCTACGCGACCGTTGAACCCGATTCTCATCTGCCCACTCACACCTTTCAACATACTACCACTTACGCACGCCCCCTTATCAGTCGAGATTCCGGCGGAAAAGAGACGCAATTGCAGCAATCGCGAGAATGTTACATTTCTCAAACACTGATGTGGAACTGGCGAGGCTTGGCCGGCCTCATGTATCGTACGCCTCACACCCCAAACCGGGCCGATACGTGGCGAAAGCGAACGCAGCGCTTGTATTGGGCGGGTTGGTTTTGATTGGCCAAGCCTTTTCAAGCTCTTGCCGAGGACCATTGGCCAAAAACAATAACCTCATCGCCAAACTGATTGATGACGAACGCATCGTAGAGATCAACCAACAGGCAAACCGGTTCAGCCACAAGGCTCATTCCTGCGCCTCATTTCCGCCAAAAGCGCCGCGCCATAGGCCGCCTTGACATGTGTCGGTACACTGCTTCGAAGGTCCAAGAAGCTTTCGCGGACTTTGATGACGGAATCATTCCGGGCCGCCGCGCCTACTGTGCGGATGGTTTGTAACAGCGGTGTGCCAAGCGCGCTGAGTTCGTGGTTTTGCGCCGATACTTGCATCTTTGTGCAGCAAAAGACCCCTGCCCGGGGCGAGGAGACAAAGAGGGGGCGATCATCATCACTTGCTACGGCTTGCGCAATCCTTTGATCCAAAAGAGCAAATTTATGGGCCAACGGGTCATCGAGAAGGTCATCGGCTCCGCCATCGACGAGGGCCGGCAAGGCGGTGTGATTTACGTATCCAGTTTCGTTGGAGGCAGTGGAAGCGCAGTGTGCACCGCATTTGCAGCGCACACTTCGTCAACAGTGTCTCTGGCGACGATCAAGCCGCGATTGTCACGGGCGATGACCTTGATGTCGGGTGTGAGCACACCCATGACGGAGCGCGCGAGATTCGCACCTTTTATTCCGCCACCCATGACGAATACATCAATGTCGTCGGGCTTCGCTACTCCTCTGTGGTCTGTGGGCCATAGCTGGAGAACAACTCTGCAGCCTTCTCTATGTCTGCTTCGCTTAGGACATGCGGCGTGCCCAAAAGGAGGCTGTGATAATACTGGCTGGCCAATTGTTCCAATTCACCGGCCAACCAAATTGCGCGCGTCATGTTCGGGCCAGTTACGACCATACCGTGATTTGCCATCAGGCAACCGGCGCTGCCGGTCATTGCCTCCAGAACCATCTTCGACAGATCATCTGTACCAAATGTTGTGTAGTCAGAGCATTTGATTTCAGTGGTACCGAAGGCTGCAATCATATAGTGGACCGCCGGAATAGGCTTGCGTAGGATTGACAAGATGGTAGCGAATGGTGCGTGGGTGTGCACGACCGCGCCAGCATCTTCGCGCGAAGCAAGGATGCCGCGGTGAAAACGCCATTCAGTCGAGGGCCTGCATGGCCCGTCCCACGCGCCTGTCTCGTCATCGATGGCAATTTTGGCAACTTGGTCGGGCGACATTTGCGCGCTGGGAATACCTGAAGGCGTGATCAGCATGTGATCTCCGCAACGGGCCGAGACGTTGCCTGATGCACCTTTGTTCATCCCTTCCAGGCTCAATTCCTGATAGGCGGCAACGACTTCGGCCCGGATTTTGGTCTCATTCATATGCTAGGCTCCACAAAAGTTGTTCAAAGGATTTCCCGTGATATAGTTTACCTCCTCGGCAAGAACTTGGGCAGCGTATTGTGCGGCCCGTGCCGAGGCGCTCGCGATGTAAGGGGTCAGTGTCACGTCATCGAGTAGAAGTAATGACCAATCGGGCGCGTGGATTCGACAGAGAATGTCTCGCGCATATGATCGGGCCCACGTCGGTCACAAGCCGCGCTTGCTCAGCGACAAGAGCCCCGACTAAGTCTCGGGCGATCTGGCTAAATGGTTGCAGGGCAAAGGCATGAAACACCCGCGCTGCGCGCCCTACATGATTGTGGCGCGACATTCAGGCTTTCCATCAAATCAGGCAATTGGTCTTATCTGTCCGGAAGGGCAGACGCTCGCCAATAACCTGCGAATTTAGGCACTAAACCCAAATAAGGTCTAACTACAGCCATGTATAACGCCGCGCAGTTCAGCGAGGCCGCGCATCCTGCCTACTAATGGATAACCAGGCTGTGACGGACGTGTGAGATCGCTCAGTAGGGCGTGGCCGTGGTCCGGTCGCATGGGGATCTCATAATCTGACCGTCCCTTATTTCGGCGCCGTTGCTCCTCGGCCAACAAGGCGCGGATTGTTGCAACCATATCGGTGTCTCCGGCCAGATGTTCAGACTCGGAAAAACTGTGGCGATTGTTGTCGCTTGGACCGTCGCGCACCGTATTGCGAAGATGTACAAAGTGGATGCGATGGCCAAGCTGAGCAATGAAAGACACAGGGTCGAACTCTGTATCAACACCCAATGAACCGGTGCATAGAGTTACCCCATTTGCCGGGCTGTCGACCGCATCCAACACGGTGACGTAATCACTTTGCGACGACATGACCCTAGGCAGCCCAAGCAAAGGAAAGGGCGGGTCATCGGGGTGGCAACATAACCGGATGCCGAGGTCTTCAGCCGTCGGGATTACCTCGGACAGGAAATCAACCAGATTGGACCGGAGCATTTCAGGTGTCACACCGATATATGCGTCGAGGTTACGTTTCACGTCCGCAAGAGACCAATTGTCGTTCGCCCCTGGCAAACCAGCGACGATATTGTTCGACAATTTCAGGCGATCTCCGTCGCCCAGATTTACAAACCGGGCCTGTGCAGCTTCTACGATCTCGGTTGAATAGTCTTGCTCTGCGCCTTTCCTGCATAGGATGAAACAATCGAATGCGATAAAATCCAAGAGATCAAATCGCATCGCGTGCCCACCATGTGGAAGCGCATAGCTTAGGTCTGTCCGCGTCCAATCCAGTACAGGCATAAAGTTATAGCAGACCGTGTAAATGCCGCACTCGGCCAAATTGCAAAGCGTTTCCTTGTACGTTTCAAGGTGATGGCTAACCGGTCCGGTTTGCGATTTAATTGCTTCAGACACCGGCACACTTTCAACGATATCCCAAGATAACCCGGATGGAACGCCTCCGGGCTGTTCAATCTGTTGCAGCCGCTCTTTGATCCGCTCGACGGACCAAACCTCTCCTGTTGGAACATGATGTAAGGCTGAAACGATGCCGGTTGCGCCGGTTTGCCGTATTTCACCAATGGAAATCGCATCGGAAGGGCCAAACCACCGCCAGGTCTGTTTCATGGTCTTGCTCTTTGATCATACGGGGTCACCATCACGCCTCATCTTTCCCGAGATTTACATCGACAGGAATGAGCGCGCCTTTGTGGCGGACGACATGGCTTGCAAGGCGACATCCTTGCCATATCCCGGCAGTTAAATCATCGTGGCTTAAAACGCTTGCCAATACGCCAGCATTAAAACTGTCCCCTGCCGCAGTGGTATCGACAACGCCTGTTACTGGATCAACGTCCACCACCCCGCGTTGACCATCTTTCTGAAAGACCACTGGCTGAGCGCTGTTTTTGACGACAATCTGATCCACCCCAATCTCAGCATATCGGTTCAGCGTTGCAATTGAATCGCGATCCCCGAACCACTCTGCTTCATCATCGTATGATGGCAGAACGATATCAGATTGTGACGCAGCCATCATAATCATGTCTGTCATTTCTTGCGGCGTAGACCAAAGCCGCGGTCTCAGGTTCGTGTCGAAGGCAACAGTCATTCCGTGCGCTCGAGCATGACGCAAAGCATCAAGCAACTTTTTGCGTGATGGTTGATCGAGAATAGCGAGAGTTATTCCAGACAAGTAGATTAAGTCTGCGTCGCCAATTGCCAGCCCAAGTGCAATCTCGTCGACCGCGAGTTGTCTGGCTGCGGAGTCGCTGCGCCAATAGGAAAAACTGCGCTCACCATTGGTGAGATGGATCATGTATAGCCCAACTGTTTTGCCTGCGATGACCTGGACGTGCGTATCGCAAATCCGACTGTCCTTTATAAACGTCCGCATATCCTGCGAAATCGCATCGTCTCCGACAGCGGTCAGATAACTGACGTCGATATCTGATGCGACCTGTGCAAGATACCACGCCGTGTTGAAGGTATCGCCCGCAAAACCAAGCTTGAACTCACCGATCTGATCTGATGGGGCAAGTTCTGCCATGCACTCCCCGATTGCCAAGAAACGCATATCAGTTACAAAAAATCGTCGCGACGGGGTGTGAAACTGTCGACCAATGTACCAGGCTCCAGGCATATGCAGCCATGGGTTTGACCTGATGGGATGACAAAACTGTCGCCGGGGCCAAACTCTTGTTGGCGTTCACCAAGTGTGAAACGAAATCGTCCACTCTCAACATAGGTCGCCTGAACATGCGGATGGCTGTGAAGGGCACCAATCGCCCCGGCCGCCTGAAACCGGAAGGCGACAACCATGATCTCCGAATGATCAGAAAGGACCTGCCGCGTGACATGCTCACCGGTGGAGACGATCGGAAAATGGGACACAGGTTCTCTCCTTTTCTATTAGGAAAATAGCATGCCACCGTTGAGATCAATATTTGCGCCCGTGATGAAAGCACTGTCCTCGCAGGCCAGGAATAGAACCAGGTTCGCTGCATCATCCACATGACCTTGACGCTTTAGCGGCGCGTTGGCTTCAAAGCCGCGACGACCGGCGTCAGGCGTGTGAACGTTGTGAAAATCGGTGTCGATCATACCAGGGCAAAGCGCATTTACGCGAATGTCGGGGCCGACTTCCTTTGCCAATCCGCGTGTCATGGTCATGACCGCGCCTTTGGCAGTGGCATAGGCGACGGCGCCCGGCCCACCACCATCGCGCCCGGCTTGACTGGCGAGATTCACAATGGCTCCTGACGTCATCCTGGACAGGCAGGCCTGCGTCATCAGGAATGTACTGGTCAGATTCAGACTCATCACGGCGTCCCAATGCTCAACGGACATTTCCGCAATGGTTTTGCGAGCAATCAGGCCGCCCGCGTTGTTGACCAGAATGTCGACGCCTCCAAAAACTTCGACAGTGCGATACACCAGCGCGTCAACATCCGCTCTCTTGTTCAAGTCTCCTTGTAAGGCGATCGCCTTACCGCCATTGGCTTCGATTGCAGCGACGGTTTCGTCCGCGCCATTCGAGCTGGAAAAGTAGTTAATCGCAACATTTGCGCCTTCAGTGGCGAGCTTGAGTGCAACGGCGCGACCAATATCACGGCCTCCCCCGGTCACGATGGCGGTTTTACCTGCAAGTTTCATCTTGGTCCTTCCTGTAGCGAAGCACCCAGCTTCGCATTTGTCATTGGTTTAAGTTGGCTGCCTTCGGAATGCGCTCATAGCGCAACGGGAGGAGCTACTAACGGAATGCCCCCGGCATAAGTGCCTTTGGGAGCCACAGAATGATTTCGGGAAATGCCGCCAGCAGAATGAGAATGACCAGCATCGGGGCAAGGATGAGCACAACCTCTTTCAGGACTTGCACAACGTTTAGGCCGCCGATCGCTGCAGAGATTAGCAAACACAAGCCGTAGGGCGGCGTCACGAGCCCGAAAGCAAGCGAGACGATACCGATGATGGCGAAGGCGATTGGATCAACCCCACCCGCTTGGGCCACAGGCATCAGAACCGTGCCAAGAATGATGATCGTCGGGATTGCGTCGATAAACAGGCCAAAGAGGAGAAACAGCAGGGCAATCAATAGTGCTGTTCCAAAAGCGCCGAACTCCCACGCGGTCAAGACGCCGACGATAAGACGCGGCGCATCGTAGAAGGACAGTAGCCAGCCGAATGCCGACGCGGTGCCGATTGCAAACAGCGAAATGGCTGCAAAACGTGCAGTGTCATAGAGGATGAAGCCCAAGTCTTTTGGTGTGACCGTCCGATAGACAAACATGCCCAAGATCAGCGCATATCCCGCTGCGATGATTGCGCTTTCAGTTGGTGTGACGAGCCCACCTACGATCCCGCCAATCACAAAAACCGGCGTCAAAAGGGCCAGCGCGGCCGCCTTCCACGCGGCCCAAAACTCACCCCAGTTCGGCGTCGCCGTCACCGGGTAGTTGCGGGCTTTTGCAAAGCCATAGACCGTAGCCATCAAGGCAAGGCCGATCATCAGGCCTGGAATTGCACCGCCCAGAAACAACGCGCCAACAGAGACCTGCATGACACCGCCCCAGACGATCATCAAAATCGACGGCGGGATGATGACCCCCATCACAGAAGAGCAGGCCGTGATGGCAACGGCAAAGCGCGTGTCGTATCCCTCTTTCTGCATGGCAGGTATAAGGATTTTTCCAATGCCCGCCGCATCCGCTGTTGAAGACCCGGAGATACCTGCAAACAGCATTGATACAGCGACATTCACATGGCCCAATCCGCCGGGCATCCAACCGGTCAGCACACGGGCCAGTTCGATAAGCCGGTCGGTTACCTTGCCGGAATTCATCAGGTTGGCTGCCAGTAAAAAAAATGGAACGGCCAACAGGATGAAGGAGTTATAGGATTGGAACATCCGATCCAGCACGATGAACGGCGTCAGCCGCAGCTCAAGCAACACAACCGGAAGGGTCGCCAAACCCAATGCGAATGCCACTGGGATGCGAATAAAAATCAGCACCAGAAAGCCAGCAATGAGCATCGTGGCGGCAGTTGCAGTATCGAGGATCATGCCTGGTTGCTCTCTCGGTCAAGATACTGAGCGACGGCTTCGGACAGCCGGTAACCCGACAAGAGAAACCAAAACCCTCCGGCAATCGGGACCGAGATGTGCGTAATCGCAAGATTGGCGCGCATCATTACCGACCGCTGGTTGCCCCCAAATTCGGTGTATTCGATGCCGTAAAACAGGAAGAACGCCCCAAAAATCATTATGGCAACGTGCACAATGCCGTCTTGAAGCAAACGTGGTAGCGGTCTCATTGCATTCCGGGTGATCCGAACATCGAAATGCGTGCCGTCCCAGACAGCAACAATCGACCCGATCATTACGATCCAGACGAACAGGAACGTCGCCAGCTCTTCGGTCCAAAGGTAAGTCGGGATCAAACCGGTGTAGCGAGAAACAACTTGCATCGCGACCGGGATGGCGAGTGTGCCCATCATCACACCAAGCAATATGCGAAGCCCAGCGCAGAACTTATCCAGATATTTTCCAAGCATGTTCCGCCCTACTCCGCAATGTGACGCGTCAAGCGCATCTGAAATTATGCCGACAGGCGAGCTTGATGACTCACCCGCCCGTCAGCTGGGAGATTACATTCCGCGAACGTTGTTGAGCAGTTCTGTCGCGCCCAGCTCTTCAGCATAGGCGTCTTGGACCGGCTGAACCAATTCCAGCATTTTCTCGCGGCCCTCGAACTCGTGCACTTCGATCTGACCTGCGTCGATCATTGCCTGAAGCTTTTCACCGTCCTGACCGCTCTCTAGCGCGCGACCAAATGCACCGGCTTCAGCGCCAGCTTCCATGATAGCAGCCTGCAGGTCCGCTGGCAGTTCATCGAAGATTTTCGCTGACATCACAATTGGGCGTACAGTGATCGTGTGCTGGGTCAATGAAACATGCGGCGCGACTTCGTAGAACTTCAGGTTCTGGATCGAGGCCGCTTCATTTTCGAACCCGGCAATAACGCCTGTTTGGATTGCGTTATAGACTTCGTTGTAGGCGATGGCAGATGGTGCCGCACCAACAGCTGAGAAAGTCTGCGCTTGAATCGGCGCCCCCATGACGCGCATACGGTGTCCTGCAAGCTCTTCCATGTTTGTGATGGGCTGAGCTGAGGCCAGGTTCCGCACACCGCCGCCATGATACCCGACAATCACGATGCCAGCGGCTTCGCGCAGATCATCCTCAAGAGGCTTCAGCGCATCTGATGAAAGCACCGCATCCCAGTGTTCAAGATCGCGGAACAGGAAAGGCATGTCCATCAATGGAATGGACTCTGAAAACACGGCCATGTTGGACGGGGCCAGGATCGTGTAATCTACCGCGACACCTTGGTTGAGGTAGGTGACATAATCGGATTCGACCCCAAGCTCACCATTCAGCCGAAGATCAAACTCGACCTCACCATCGTAGTTCTCGGCGACCAACCGTTCAAACTCGCGCAGTGTCTTGGTGAACGCATGCTCTTCATCAAACATGCTTGCGCCGCGCAGCGTGACGTCAGCCTGCGCGGTCGGAATCCCGCTTAGCAAAACAGCCGTCACAGCCATCGTCTTTAGTGAAAAATTGAACATTCTATCCTCCCAGATCAAGTTCAGGTCTTGTTTTCTTCCAGTCGTCTCTGACTGGCGATCGTGTTCGAAACCTTGCAAGCGGCCATGCCAGATCAGTCTTCACCCAAATCTGGATGATCTGATGCCCTCCCAGCTAGCACGATTGCTCCGCCCTCGTTCATGGGCATACACAACACGAAAACTGGGATACTAGTCAACATAGATTCTGTAAAATTTTTCAGACCATTTATAATTATCCATATAAAACAGTAAATATTATGTCTCCTAGTATCCTAATTTACTCTGTTACTTCTCTCATTTATCTGCCAAACTGGTGCTAAGCAGAGGTTGGAAAAAACAAATGGCAGCATTGGGAACCCTTGAGCGTACGACGAGTAGCGATGTCGTCTTTGACGAACTGTTTGGACAAATTACCCGGCTGGAGTTGCTTCCAGGGACAAAGATATCCGAAGCGGATGTCGCGAAATCATTCGGGTTTTCACGTCAACCTGTGCGAGAGGCTTTCACACGGCTTGCCAACCTCAATCTTCTTTTGGTTCGACCCCAACGGGCAACAGTTGTTCGGCCGTTCTCAAGGCAGTTAATCGCAAATGCTCGCTTTGTGCGGTCAGCGGTCGAGTTGGAAGTCATTCGTGCTGCAGCGTCAGATCGCGACAAGTCGGTAGATGCAGCGTTAAAAGCCAACCTACGTGAGCAGGCCACTGCAATCTCATCAGAAGATGTCAGTTTGTTCCATGATCTGGACTACCAGTTTCACAAACTACTTTGCGCTTCGGCCAAACAAGCGTTTGCGTTCGAAATCATCGCCGAGAACAAGGCGCAGGTTGATCGCCTTTGCATGCTGGCTTTGACCAGCAAAGAAGCAATGGATGTTCTGTACCAAGATCATCAATCTCTTTTGCAGGCCCTGTTCAGCGGGGATGCGCAAACAGCCGATCAAGTCCTTCGCACGCATCTTGACCGTTTGACACCGACGATCCAAGCGATTTACACGACCCACAACGCTTACTTTGATGAGTAGAAAACTTGTTTTAGGCGGCTTCTTTTATGTCTTGCTGCTCCGCTGTATAACGTAGAAACCGGTGTTACATGAAACGATCTCTGGCTGAGCAAGCCGGCTCGGCTGCGTGTCTCCGGCGTCTCCCCTTCAAGCGGTCCAAAAGCCGTCATTGGCTCAGGTGCGAAGAAGGCCTGCAACTCCCTCAGCAACACAAGGGCAGCTCGATCATCCGGCCCTGACCGCAACATCCCAATCACATCTGGAGCGTCGATTATGTTCACGCAAGCTGAGTAACAGACGTCCCTAGAAGATGCTCAAGGTGTTGGAGAGTACACATGCGAGGCTTTACCCATGGCGGTCAAACAGAAGATGAACAGCGCAGATTTGCTGGATGCACTATACCGATTGCTCCTGCAGCGAGGGAAACCCGAAAGCATTCGTTCGGACAATGGCTCACCCAAGGAGCCACGAAGGCGTTTGTGTTGAATGCGAAGACAAGCAAACTACTAGGTCATTGCATCAGCAAGCATATATGGCGGGCGGCGTCAGCCCCCGGAACGAAATTGGCAAGCCCGTCACTCGGTGCGGCTGTCACACATGACTGAAGCGCGCAACGAAGCGCCGATTCGCGCGATTACTCCGGTGGCCACTTTCGGGGCGCCCAACCTGTAGCAAGAGCAATCAGACCCTATGATTTACTCTTGCGGGCAATGCTCCGACTCCTCGTGAATTAGTTTCGAATGCTCAGTGACCAAATCAGCTATCTCTGGCCGGCAAGAACCGCAGTTCGTTCCAGCCTTAAGAGCATCTCCGATATCGTTCACACTGATCAAACGCTTGTCGTGAACAGCGCGGATGATGGTTCTTAGCCCGACCCCGAAACACGAACAGACGATTGGTCCACAGTCTTCCGAAGCCGCAGATGAACGGCCGGACAAAATCTGCTGGGGCGCGACCTCGGGTAAGGTTGCCAAGTAGTCTCGCATCAGTGTGATGGGTTTTCGGGATACGAAGAGCACCGCCAATAAGCGCCGCCCTTCCGACAGCGCAATTCTGTACGATCCACTCTTTGAATCTTCTACAGAAGTTGCCACGGCATTGTTTAATCCGAACCACTCTCGGGCAGTGCTTTCCCAGTCGTCGATGACGTGTTTCCCGGCCAACTCCATCCTGTATCCTTTGGCCGCTCTGGTGGTTGCCCAATAGTCTGCCTTAGGCGAGGCAGCAGCAACCGAAACGGCAAAACCGTACCAAGCGGCATTCATACGTCGTACAGAAACTGGTGTTGCCTTACTTTCCGGCTGTCCGGAAATCGGATCGGTCACACTTGGAACAAGCGCGTCCACACGGGCTGCTGGGGACGTTTCGCCCGTCCAGTGAATAGGCGCAAATACCTGACCCGGGGCGATAGCTTCCGTGATGCGAAGCCGAAAGATGCCGCTTCCGACTGAACTGCTAATTTCGACCAAATCGGCATTACCAAGACCCAGTCGATCAACGTCCTTCGGGTTAATCTCCACATAAGGCTCGGCAAGATGGGCCGATAGACGAGGCGACAAGCCAGACCGGGTCATAGTGTGCCACTGATCCCGATTCCGCCCTGTGTTCAATAGGAAAGGGTATCGTTCAGAGATTTCTGCCTCGGGTGGCCTGTGGGCGACAGGAATAAAACGCGCTTTGCCATCTGGATGGAAAAACTGCCCGTCGCCAAAGAAACGCCCGTCTTTAGTGCGCGATGTCGTTGGCCACCGTGTCGGGCTCAGCGCCTCATAGTCTTCTTCATCAATGTCTGAAAACCCTACAATGTCGAAGTCCTTGCCAAACAACACGGCAAGGGAGGTCATGTTTGCGTATTCTCGAAAAATCTGCGCCGGAGACTCATAGCTGAAAGCCTTTTTCCATCCCATGCGGCGACCCACCTCGGCCAGGATATGCCAGTCCGCGCGCGCTTGTCCCGGGGGTGTCAGCACAGCGCGTTGTCTGCTGATCGTGCGGTCGGAATTGGTTACTGTACCGCTTTTTTCGCCCCAACCCGCAGCTGGCAGCAATACGTCTGCGATGCGAGCGGTGTCTGTCTGAGCAGTCAGGTCGCTTACAACTGTGAATGGGCAGTTTTCGATAGCAGCTTTCACTCTGTCTGCATCTGGCATGGTGACTGCTGGATTGGTGTGGATGACCCAAAGCGCCTTGATCTGGCCGCGTTCGACGGCGCGAAACAGATCAACTGCTTTGAACCCCGGCTTCTTCGGCATCTTGGGCGCCTTCCAGAAATCCCGGACGGCTGCACTGTGGGTTTCGTTTTCGATATCCAAATGGCAGGCGAGCATATTGGCCAAGCCGCCCACCTCTCGACCGCCCATCGCGTTTGGCTGACCTGTGACTGAGAACGGCCCCATCCCTGCGCGCCCGATCCGACCGGTGGCTAAATGGCAATTCAGGATCGCGTTGACCTTGTCGGTTCCGCTTGAGGATTGGTTCACACCCTGACTAAAGATCGTAACAACCCGCTCGGTACCAATCCACAGATCGCAAAACGCCTCAATCTCATCAGGGCTAAGCCCCGTCTCATCGGGATCGTCAAGCTGTGCCAGCTCAAGGGTCTCAGTGAACCCAACGCTGCGATCCAGAAAATCCGCTGCCACATGCCCAGTTTGGTGAATTCTGGCTAACAAACGGTTGAACAGCGCCACGTCGCTGCCCGGCTGCAGTGCCAAATGCAGGTCGGCTTGATCGCAGCTAGCTGTTCGGCGTGGGTCTACAACCACAATCTTTGTACCGCGCGCCTGACGCGCCGCAATGACCCGCTGATAGAGAACGGGATGACACCAAGCGAGGTTCGAGCCAACCAATACAACCAAATCCGCCTGGTCTAGATCCTCATAGGTTCCGGGCACTGTGTCCGTCCCGAAGGCCCGTTTGTGCCCGGCCACGGTTGAGGCCATACAAAGCCGCGAGTTGGTGTCGATATTCGCCGAACCCATGAATCCTTTCATAAGCTTGTTGGCGACATAGTAATCCTCGGTCAGCAACTGGCCCGAGACGTAGAAGGCCACACTGTCCGACCCGTGCTCATCTATAGCGGCTGAGAACCGATCCGCGACCAGTTGCAACGCATTGTCCCAGCTGGTGTCCTGGCCAAAGGTGCGAGGAGACAGCAATCGCTTTTCCAGCCCAATCGTTTCGCCCAACGCTAAGCCCTTCGAGCACAAGCGCCCGTAATTCGCCGGGTGGTCCGGATCACCGCGTACCGCCAACCCTCCGGCCCCATCGTGACGCAACAGGACCCCGCAGCCGACACCGCAATAGGCACAAGTCGAGCGGACCTCAGGCAGGCCGGTTCCATCCATCAGGCCGCGCTCCGCCGGGTAACCGCACTATCGTCCAGCAGGATACGACCGTCTTCGAGACGCACTGGATAGGTGTTGATCCGACCTTCATCAGCGCCCTGCGCCTCACCCGTGTTCAGTTCAAAAACCCAGTTGTGCAGCGGGCAAGTGACCGACTGGCCATGCACGATACCTTCGGACAGAGGCCCGCCCTTGTGCGGGCAGCTATTGGTGGCGGCATAGACTTCCGTCTCGGCGGTGCGGAAGACGGCGATACAACCTATATGGGTTTTCACCAGGCGTGCGCCACGCAACGGCACCTCGTCGATATGTCCGATGTCGATCCAGCTCATTCCGCGGCCTCCAGTGTGAAATCTGCGATCGGCCCGTAGGTCTGCGCCTTCTCCCGCACATGTTCGGCCCAGGGATCCTTGCGGTAGATACTTTGGGACAGCTCGAACCGGGCGACCAAGGCGTCGCGGTTTTCAAGATCATCGACGACCTGAACTTTGACCCAGTCCATGCCGACCTTCCCCAGCCATTTATAAAGGCGGTCCAGATACTTACCGCCTTCTCGGTAAGCCTGGGTGACTGCCATAACGACTTCGATCGCTTCATCTTCTGTGGACACCTGGCATAGTGTTTCAGTCTCTTTCACATCCATACCCGCGGCCCCGCCGATGCTGATCTGATAGCCGGAGTCGACACAGACCACGCAGATATCCTTGCAGGTCGCCTCGGCACAATTCCGGGGGCAGCCCGAGACAGCCAGCTTGAGTTTGTGCGGTGTCCAAGACCCCCAGAGAATCTTCTCAAGTTTGATGCCGAGCCCCGTGCTGTCTTGGGTCCCAAACCTGCAATGATCAGTGCCAACGCAGGTTTTTACTGTGCGCAACCCCTTGGAATAGGCATGACCTGAGACCAACCCCGCCTTGTTTAGATCCGACCAGATTAAGGGCAGGTCCTCGCCCTTCACCCCCAACAAGTCGATACGTTGGCCACCGGTCACTTTGACTGTTGGCACGTCGTATTTGTCCGCCGCATCGGCAATCGCTCGCAACTCCTCGGGCGTGGTGATCCCGCCCCACATGCGTGGCACAACGCTGAATGTGCCATCCTTCTGTATGTTGGCGTGTTTGCGTTCGTTCACGAAGCGGCTTTGCGGATCGTCCTGATACTCCAGAGGCCAATCCGCCAGCAGGTAATAGTTGATCGCCGGACGGCAGACGTGGCAGCCGTTGGGCGTGTTCCAGCCCAGTTCCTGCCAGACAGCGGCCTGGCTTTTTAGTTCCTGTCCCTTGATCAATCGACGCACATCCTCGTGCGTCAGGTCTGTACAGCCGCAGATCGACTGCGCGGTCGGCATCTCGAACCCGTCGCCCAGAGTGACCTGCAGCAATTGCTCGACCAGACCGGTACACGTCCCGCAAGATGCGCTGGCCTTGGTGCTAGCACGCACTGCGCCCAGATCACCGGCACCCGCGCTTATCGCCTCTACAATATCGCCCTTGCATACGCCGTTGCAGCCGCAAATCTCCGCCTCAGGCGGCAATGCTGCAACGGCTGAGAGAGGGTCCGCAGTATCGCCCCCCTGGTAGGCCGGGCCGAAGATCAGAGTTTCGCGCATTTCATCAATGTTGGTGCCGTCCTTGATCAGGCCGAAAAACCAACTGCCATCGGCGGTATCGCCATACATGACTGCGCCGATCAGACAGTCCTCTTCAATCACGAGTCGTTTGTAGACCCCGCGCGAAGGATCACGGAACACGATATCTTCGCGTCCTGGTCCATCCGCAAAATCGCCCGCGCTAAACAGGTCACAGCCGGTGACTTTCAACTTGGTCGATAGGCTTTTCTGGACGAAGGAAGCTTCCTCGTCCAAAATCGCCTGCCCCGCCACTTTTGCCTGATCATAAAGCGGCGCGACAAGGCCGAAGACCTCCCCATTATGCTCAACACATTCCCCGACGGCGTAGATGTCCGGGTCCGAGGTCAGCATCTGGTCATCGACATGGATACCGCGCCCGATGGCCAGACCAGTGTCCTGTGCCAGCGCCGTATTCGGGCGGATGCCCACAGCCATGACCAGCAGGTCACAGGGCAGCTCGGTTCCGTCATCCAGCAGCAGCGCGCGGACTTTTCCGCTCCGCCCAAGGATCTCCTTTGAGTTCGCCTGCAGGCAGATCTTAATGCCTTTGTCTTCCAGCGATTTCTTCAGCAGGTAGCCTGCGGCTTCGTCCAACTGGCGCTCCATCAAGTGGCCCATGATGTGCACTATGGTCACGTCAACACCGTGCGCGGCCATACCTGCCGCCGCCTCAAGCCCCAGCAGACCGCCGCCAATCACGACAACCTTGTTGTCGGGACCCATGTCCATCATTTGTTGGGTATCTTCCAGGTCGCGATAAACGATCACGCCCTCAAGATCGTGACCGGGCAGCGGGATGATGAAAGGATTCGACCCGGTCGCGACAACGAGTTTGTCATAGGGCACATGCCCGTTCGCGCCCTCTACCACCTTCATCTCGCGATCGATCTTTTCCACTTTCTCGCCAAAACGGCAGGCGATGCCGCGCTCGGCATACCAGGCGTCATCATGGGTGACTATCTCTTCATAGGACTTCTCACCCGACAGCACCGGACTCAGCATGATGCGGTTATAGTTTCCGCGTGGCTCGGCGTTGAAAAGGGTGATATCGAACGCGTCAGGGGCAGAGGCGGTCAGGTGTTCTAACACCCTTCCCGAGGCCATGCCTGCACCTATGACAACAAGTCTTTGTTTCATGGTTTTACTCCGCTGCAATAGCTTTTGGGGCAGGAGATTTCGGCTTGGCGCCGTGTTCGTATTCTTCCAGGAAATCGAGGACTTCCTGCCGATAGGCGTAGTAATCCGGATGCTCCAGCAGGGCCTTGCGGGTGCGCGGACGCGGCAGGTCGACTTTGGTGATCTTGCCGATCGTCGCCTGCGGGCCGTTGGTCATCATCACCACACGGTCGGCCAGCAGGATCGCCTCGTCCACATCATGGGTCACACAGATTGCGGTGACCTTAGTGCGGGACCAGACCTCCATCAGGACTTCCTGCAATTCCCAGCGTGTGAGGCTGTCGAGCATTCCGAACGGTTCATCCAGCAGCAGCAGTTTGGGCGACAGGGCAAAAGCGCGGGCAATACCGACGCGTTGCTTCATACCGTTCGAGAGATCCGAGGCAGATTTGTCCATCGCATCGGCCAGTCCGACGCGTTCCAGATAGTACTCCACCACGTCCTGCCGCTCGGCGATGCTTGCCTTGGGATAGACCTTGTCGACGCCAATCGCGACGTTCTCCTTGGCGGTCAGCCAGGGGAACAGGTTGGGCGATTGGAACACCACAGCGCGTTCCGGGTCGGCGCCTTCGACGTGACGGCCATCCAGCTTGATCGCGCCTTTCGAGATATCGTTCAGACCCGCAGCCATAGTCAGAACCGTGGATTTGCCGCAGCCCGAATGCCCGATCAGCGAGATGAACTCACCCTTGTCGATTCTCAGGTCGAAATCCTCAACCACGGTCAGCGGACCTTTGGGCGTTGGATAGACCTTGTGCAGTTGCGAGAAGTCGAGGAACCGGTTCTCGATCAGCCCCTTCTGCGCCTCAGCCACCGCAGTCGGCACACCATGGATCGGCGTCACATCCGGCAGGATGCGCGAACCTTCAACTTTGGCCTCAATGCCTACATCCATCAAGTATTTGGTGACGTCCGCGCGCAAGTGTTTGAAGGTCTCGTCATTGTTCATGGCCCCGCGGTCGCGCGGGCGGGGAATCGAGACGCGGAATTCCTGCCCCAGCGTCCCATCTGGGTTCAGGGCAATGATGCGGTCAGCCAGAATGATCGCCTCATCTACGTCATTGGTGATGAGGACACAGGTTTTCTTGTCGGCTTCCCAGATATGTTCGATCTCATCTGCCAGATTGGCGCGGGTCAGTGCGTCAAGCGCCGACAGAGGTTCATCCAACAGCAAAACCTCGGGGTTCATCGACAAGGCGCGCGCCACATTAACCCGCTGGCGCATCCCGCCGGACAATTCCGCCGGGCGGCGCATCGCGGCGTGGCTCAGGCCCACCATTTTCACATAATGCGCGACCTTCGCGGCCTTGTCAGCCTTGTTGAGACCGGGAAAGACCGTATCGACAGCGAGCCCCACATTGCCGCTGACCGTTAGCCATGGCATCAGCGAGTAGTTCTGGAAGATCACACCACGTTCCGGCCCCGGTCCCTTGATCGGGGCATCCTTGAATGTGACCTCGCCGCCGGTTGGGTTATCCAGCCCCGCCAGCAGGTTGATCAGGGTGGTTTTCCCGGTGCCGGAAAAGCCGAGGATGACCAGAAACTCACCCTCCTGCACCTCCAGATTGATGTCTTTCAAGACATCGGTCCGCGCGATGCAGTCGCCAAAGGATTTCGAGGCGTTTTGGAAGCTCAAAATGCTCATCGCGCTCACCGGTTGTTGGTAAAGGTAAAGAGGGATTGCAGCGCGTACATCACCCGATCCAGCAAGAAGCCGATGACGCCGATGGTGAAGACGGCAACCATGATCTTGGCCAGAGAGCTGGAGGAGCCATTCTGGAACTCATCCCAGACGAACTTCCCCAAACCGGGGTTCTGCGCCAGCATTTCGGCCGCGATCAGAACCATCCATCCGACGCCAAGCGACAGGCGCAGGCCGGTGAAGATCAACGGTAGCGCCGACGGTAGAACCAGCTTGGTGATCTTGGTATAGGTGTTCATTTTCAACACCTTGGACACGTTCACCAAATCCTTGTCGATGGACGCCACACCCAGCGCGGTGTTGATCAGCGTGGGCCACAGCGAACACAGGGTCACGGTAATGGCCGAGATCAGAAAGGATTTGGCGAACCAGCCGTCATTAGTGACATAAACGGCCGAGACGATCATGGTCACGATCGGCAGCCATGCCAGAGGTGAGACCGGTTTGAAGATCTGGATCAGCGGGTTTAGGGCGGCATTTGCGGTCGGAGACAAGCCAGCAGCGATACCAAGCGGAACCGCGATCACAGTGGCGATCAAAAACCCGAAGAACACGGTTTTGATCGAGGTCCAGATTTGTTGGTAGTACGTCGGAGCCCCGGTGAAGGCGACATTTTTCACCTTCTCGGGCTGGCCTGCGTCAATGAATTTCTGATTGCGCTTCTCGACCATTGCCTCGAACTTGGCTCGCTTGGCCGCTTTGGCCTTTGCGTCTTTGTTCAGGCTTACCATTTCCCCCCAAACCTGAGCCGGTCCGGGAACCGCGCCCAGAGAGGTCTGCACCTTGGGTGCCAACGTACCCCATAGCAACAAAAAGGCGCAGATAGACAGTAGCGGAATGATCAGCAACCGCCAGATCTCGGTCATCTGAGCGCGGGGATTGTCTCCGGCGGCGGCCTTCAGAACGGGTGTGGCCCAACTGAGGCCCAGTACCTGAAACCATTTATCGGCTGCGTTGATGCGAGTGAAAAGGCGGGCGCGACGCTGTTGCCGCGCGACGTCTGTGTTGAATTCGGGATCGACCGTTGTCATCTTTTGTGTCCTTGCGATGGCGGGGCACCTTGGAGTCCACACCCGACATCAGCCGGGTGTGGCGTTTCGGGATTAGCCTTGTACGTCCGAGCCAACGATCTTCTGGTCGCCCTTCAGACCAATAGACAGGCTTTCGAGATAGGCGTTGGGGGTGCGACCGTCATAGGCGATACCGTCGATGATATCCTCTGACGGGGTCGGCGCTTTGTAGCCGTCACTGTTCCAAGGGAAGTCGTCGTCATTCGCCAGGCCTTCGTCGACCAGCAAGCGCGCGGCTTCCAGATAGATCTCGGGCTTGTAGACTGACTTGGCGATCTCGTGGTACCAGCTGTCTGGCTTGGAGTCGGGGATCTGGCCCCAGCGACGCATCTGGGTCAGGTACCAGATAGCGTCCGAGTAGAACGGGTAGGTCGCGTGATAGCGGAAGAACACGTTGAAATCCGGAACGTCACGTTTGTCGCCCTTTTCGTATTCGAAAGTCCCGGTCATCGAGTTGGCGATAACATCGTAATCCGCGCCGACATATTCCGGGCGGCTGAGGATTTCGACCGCTTCCGGACGGTTGGCATTTTCGTTTTCATCCAGCCACTGCGCCGCGCGGATCAGCGCCTTGGTCACGGCCAAGGTGGTGTTCGGGTATTCCTCGGCGAATTCGGCAGTGATGCCAAAAACCTTTTCGGGGTTGTTCTTCCAAAGTTCATAGTCGGTGATGACCGGAACGCCGATGCCCTTGAACACCGCTTGCTGGTTCCAGGGCTCACCCACGCAGTAGCCATAGATTGTGCCTGCCTCCAAAGTGGCGGGCATCTGCGGCGGTGGCGTCACCGACAGGAAAACATCCGCTCCGATCTGACCGGTGACGTTTTCGGGGCTATAGTAGCCAGGGTGCAGGCCACCAGCGGCCAGCCAGTAGCGTAGTTCGTAGTTATGGGTCGAAACCGGGAAGACCATGCCCATGTTGAAGGGCTTGCCTTCAGATTTGTATTTCTCAACAACTGGAGCGAGCGCCTCGGCACTAATCGGGTGCTGCGGACGGCCGTCATCCATCACAGGGATGTTCGGCTTCATCTCTTCCCAGATTTCGTTGGACACGGTGATGCCATTGCCATTCAGGTCCATCGAAAACGGAGTGATAATATGGGCTTCCGTCCCGTACCCGATGGTCGCCGCTAAGGGTTGCCCGGCCAGCATATGCGCGCCATCCAACTGACCATCGATCACACCGTCCAGCAACACCTTCCAGTTGGCTTGTGCTTCCAGCGTGACGAACAGGCCTTCATCAAGGAAGTATCCTTGCTCGTAGGCCACAGCCAGCGGTGCCATGTCTGTCAACTTGATAAAGCCAAAGGTTAGTTCGTCTTTCTCCAGTTCCAACTCAGCAAATGCAGGAGAAACAAACGATGTCGTCGCTGCCAGGCTCAAAAGTAGCTTTTTCATCTCGATCCCTTTCGGTTCAGCCCAACCCCATGGGCAAACAAAAAAGCCGCCGACACAGTCCGCCGGGAGGAGGTGGCGGATGGTCGAGCGGCTTTGCTCTTGATAGGTGCCCTGGATTGTGGGCGAATTCCGTCGGTAAGCGTCGTTGCCTGCCGATTAGACGATTAAGCCCGTCAGACGTCGGGACGTCATCAGTTTTTGCCATTTCGTCGTGAGAAATTCTGCACCGCAGCAAACTTTAATGCTGCGGTGCAAAAAAATTGTGCAATCTCACCCGGTCGGCTCGAAAACGCGCCGGTCGAAAAACACGTTTCGAGGCAGAATCAGACTGCCATTGGTCGACGCGACCGCGGTCGACTCGGTCAATGCACCTTCCAGCTTCTCGGATGCACCGGGTGTTTCAACGCCAAGGCTCTGCAATTCGCGACGATACAGATCGCTGCGAAAGACTTTGGCTGCCTGACGTTCCGCAATACCAGCGTCCAACCCGTTTCGTATCGCAAGTTGATGCGCGACCCACTTCGCCTGACTACGCCATGGAAAGGTGGCGGCTCCGTCGAAGAACTCGACAAACCCCTCCACATGGCGCTGCTCTCCAAGCCCGGAAATCGTGAAGTCGCCCATAAGAGCGCGGTCGATCAACTCGGGCGAGACATTCAGGTAGGCTTTGCGCGACAGCATCTCAGATGCGGTTGTCCGGCTTTCTGGGTTAGACAGCCACCGACCCGCGCGCCAGACCGTTCGCATAAGGCTGCCCAACAGGTGGGGCTCGGTTTCGGCCCAGCCGTTTCGGACGGCTAGCACCTTCTCCGGCGCACAGGTCCAGATTGCGCGACCCGGCAGGAGCAACGTACCGACACCGTCGTCTACGGCAACGGAACCCCAAGGCTCACCCACGCAGAAGGCATCGATCTCACCGGTCGCAAGTGCCTGCGCCATCAATGGCGGTGGTACGGTGCGAATTTCGACCTGTTTCGAAGCAAGTTCGGTTCCTGCTACCCAATAACGTAGCAATTCGACATGCATCGAAAACGGGAAAGGCACCCCGAAGACAAGAACGTCGCTGGCAGCCTTGGCCAAGCCAGCGCCTGCCGCTTCGGCATCCTTAAAATCGAAGCCATATCCCAAATCGGCTAGCCGTCCCGCCAGATTGGTGCCAACACCAATCACGTTGCCATTCAGGGATAGGACGGACACCGCGGAAAGCGGTGTCGCGATGCCGCCCAAACCCAAGGCCATCGCCACAGGGATCGGAGAAAGCAAATGCGCTGCATCGACATGGCCAAAGGCCAACATATCGCGCAGTGATGACCACGAAGGAGCTGGCTGCAGGTCCAGCGAGATGCCCTCGGCATGGTCGAACCCCATCTCGCGCGCGACGATCAACGGGGCCGCATCGACCAGCGGCATATAGGCGACGGGTAAGGTAACGGTTCTCACGATAGCAACCCCGAAGCTGTCACTAAGGCTTCGGCTACATCCGCGACGCGCCGGTTCTGGTTCATCGCTGTTTTGCGCAGCAGGGCGTAGGCCTCATCCTCCTGAAAGCCTTTTGCTTTCATTATCAGTCCCTTGGCCCGGTCGATCAGCTTACGCTCTTCCAGTGCGCGGCGCGTTTCTTCCAATTCAACGCGCATCTGACGCAGCATCTGAAACCGTGCGATCGCGATATCCATAACGGGTTTGATCCGATCGGCCTGAAGACCGTCGACGACGTATGCGGACATGCCTGCCTCAACTGCTGCCTTGGCCAATCCGCCAGCCGCACTGGATACAAACATTGCCACAGGGCGTTCCATTGGGCCCGAAGCAACGGTCAATTCTTCCAGCATATCGCGCGATGGATTGTCTATATCAATCAGAACAATGTCCGGGCTGTGCGTCGCAATCTGACGTGCTAGCCCTGAGACATTACCGATTACAAAGACGTCTACATCTCCGGACTCTTTTAAGGCATCTACAATCGCGAAAGCGTGTTCTTGATTTTGCTCGACTACAACGACAGTCAGGTGTTGTTTCATGCGAACTCAATTGAGCCCAAGCTTTGTTGATGACAATTCGAAAGCCATCAAACTCTCTGTCAGGCTACGGGTTCGCCCAATTTAACAGCGGTTATTTTGATCTAGCAGAATGATTGCACAGTTTTTTTGCATGCCATCAAAGAAAATTGCTTTGAGCCTGGTCTCCGAGCATAGGATCGAGTTTTTGGCTCATACATCTGACGTTCACCTTGGGTCACGAAGGACCAATACCATTCCCATCGGCAACGCGAAGTCGCATCTCGCTTGGGGAGCCCGTAGTTGTCGCAGTGCTGAATTTCGCTAGCAGTGGGGGCGGCCATTGTCGCAAGTCCGATTGGGCAACTCGACCCACGCGAACCCGAACCTGCGTGCGAATGTCGGATTTCCGCCGATTCTGTCAAAAAACAACGTGTTGCTGGCAGGTTGAAAACACACGGGGGACTCAGGCCCTAAGAAGACATTTTCAGAACCTGGGCTGCTGAGTCGGATCGATTCATTATTAATCCTGTCCACAAGATGTCGGGACTGAACGCCTAAAAGGCCACCCGATCTCCACCCTTCAAATCCAGAATTTCCCTGGCTTCATCGGGCGAAGCAACCTGACTGCCCAGATCCTCTACGATACGTCTAATTTTGGATACTTGCTGAGCATTGCTCTCGGCCAGTTTTCCGCGAGAGATGAACAAACTGTCCTCCAGTCCGACACGAAGGTTACCGCCCATCTGGCTTGCAGTGGTGGCAAGTGCCATTTGCGCGCCGCCAGCTCCTAGAACGGACCAACGATAATCGTCACCAAACAGCCTATCTGCAGTGTGTTTCATGAAGATCAGGTTATCGACCTCGGGGCCGATGCCACCGAGGATGCCAAAGATGAATTGAATGAAGATCGGCGCTTTGAACAACCCGATATCCATACAGAATTTCAGGTTGTACAAATGGCCGACATCATAACATTCGTGTTCGAACTTGATGTCATGCGGGGCCAGAGTTTCGGCCGCTTCGCGAATGTCACGGAACGTATTGCGAAAGATGTTCTGATCGGAGTTCGCAACATAGTCCTTCTCCCAATCAAACTTCCAATCGTCATCGCCATACCGTTTGGCCAGTGGATGAAACGAGAAGTTCATCGAACCCATGTTCATAGAACACATCTCGGGGCTGAAAGTCTTTGCCGGATTGATCCGGTCCTGAATGGACAGTGTCAGCGATCCGCCAGTCGATAGGTTCACGACAGCATCCGTCGCTTGTTTGATGCGCGGCAGGAAAGGCGCGAAGTCATTCGGGTCGACCGATGGTGAGCCGTTCTCGGGGTGGCGCGCATGCAGGTGCAGGATCGAAGCACCGGCCTCGGCAGCTTCGACCGCCTGCTGTGCGATGTCGTCATAGGTGTAGGGCAATGCATCTGACATTGTCGGCGTGTGGATTGCACCAGTTACGGCACAGGTGATTATGGTCTTTTTCTGTCGGGCCATGGGTTCAGTTTTCCTTGGATTGTCCGATGTGCTTCACGCGGTAGCCCAGCGGAAAAAGTTGCAGATCATAGCGGCTGCGGATAACGCCCCAGATGCCTTTGGGGGCCTTGAGCATGACGACAATCGCAACGACGCCAAGAACGATCAGGTAAGTTGTTCCGAGATCGGCCAGCGTTTCGCGCAGGGCAAAGAAAACAAGCGTGCCGATAATCGGGCCCTCGATTGTGCCGATGCCGCCGATCACCACGATGAAGATGACAAAGGCGGTCCAGTCGTTGACGCTGAAGGCGGCATCCGGTGATATGCGCAGCTTTTGCAAGAAAATGAGGGCACCAATCATCGCGGTGAAGGCCGATGTGACGACATATACGATGAATTTTGTGCGCCAGATATCGATGCCAAGACTACCGGCAGCCAGTTCGTTGTCGCGAATTGCCGTCAGCGCCAACCCTTGCCGAGAGCGCAGGAAGAGATAGACGGCTGTCACCACCAGAACAGCGGCCCCGAGCGCCAGCCAATAACTCAGCGCCTCTCGCATCGCTCGACCGGACGCCAGCGATTTCACGATGCCGACGGGCAGCGAAGATCCTGATCCCCCTCCAAGCGCAGAGATTTGTGCGAAGCTCAATCGAAAGACTTCGGCGATGACCCATGTACCTATGGCAAAATAGGCGCCGCGGAGCCTGAAGATCAGAACAGCAACCGGGATTGAGATCAAAGCCCCCAGCACTCCCGCGGCTGCGATAGCAACCAATGGATTCAACCCTCCCAGCATCGTAAGCGCGAAGAGCATGTAGCCGCCAAAGCCGACATAGGCCTGCTGACCAACCGAGACGAGACCGGCGTAACCCGCCATGAGGTTCCAAAGGGTGGCGAGGGATAGATAGAGAAACAACTCGCCCATCAGACGCATGTCAGCGCGGCCCGCCCACCAGGGCGCTGCTATCAGAACGAGTAGAGTGACCGCCGCAAGGATCGCAGCAACCCGGGCTGCTTTTGACGATCGAGATACGGAATAGTCCTGCAGATTCATCCTGAAATCCTCGGGAAGAGGCCGTTCGGACGAACGGCAAGAATGACAAGAAAGGCGATATGGCCAGCAAGCACCTGCCAACCCGGATCGATCTTGGCACCGATGGTCTGCGCAACACCAAGGATCACGCCGCCAACCAGTGTACCCCACAGGTTGCCGAGCCCCCCGATAATGACGGCCTCAAAGCCAAAGATCAGACGACCGCCGCCGATTGAGGGATCAAAGCTAGTCCGAATCCCAAGCAGGATACCGGCAATCGCAGTCACACCCAGGGCCAGAGCCATGGCCAGACCAAAGATGTGCCGACGATTAAGGCCCATGAGCTGGGCGATGTCCTGATTGTCCGAAACGGCACGGAACGCGCGCCCCAAAGCGGTATGATAGAAGGTCCATTGCAGCCCCCAGATCACCGCGATGGCGATACCGAAAGTGAGAAGCGGTAAGATTCCGAGTGCCACACCGCCCACGGCAACGCTTGCTGTTTCCAGCGCACCGGCATTCAATGTTTGGGGGTCTGCGGTGTAGACCTCCAGCAACCCGTTCTGGATGATCACGCTCAGGCCGAAGGTGACAAGCAAGGGCGGAAGAATATCGTCGCCCAAAGTTTGGTTCAGAAGGCCGCGCTGAAGGGCATATCCGATCAACGCCATGGCGGGAACAACGATCACCAACGCGGCCATCGGATGCATTCCCGTCGCGGTCGTAACCGTCAGCCCGAGATATGCGGCCAGCACAATCAGGTCACCATGGGCAATATTGACCAGCCGCATGACTCCAAAGATCAATGACAACCCTGCCGCGAACAGGGCGTATAGCCCGCCGAGTAGAGTTCCCTGCACGATAGCGTTCAGCCATTCCATGTTATTCGATCCCGAAATAAGCGCGCGAGATGTCTTCGCGCGAAACGGTGTCAGACGCGCTTTCCAGCGAAACGCGTCCCTCTTGCAGGCAGTAGACCCGGCTCGAGACCGACAGTGCCTTGGTGATGTCCTGTTCAACGATGATCGCGCTCATACCCTCGCCAATGATACCGGGAAGCGCTTCGTAGATGTCTTTGATGATTATCGGCGCCAGCCCGAGGCTAACTTCGTCAAAGAGGATCAAATCAGGGTTGGCCATGAGAGCGCGCCCGATAGCAACCATCTGCTGTTGACCGCCAGAGAGCGAAGTAGAGGCCTGATCTTTTCTCTCTTCAAGAATTGGAAATAGATCATAGACGGCTTTCAGATCCCAGGGGCCTTTGCGGCCAACTTGCGCACCTATCATCAGGTTTTCTTTGATTGACAAAGAGGGGAACAATTGACGACCTTCTGGAACCATGGCGAGGCCAAGTTCGGCAACCTCGTCCGCTCGAAGTCGGCTGACATCCTGCCCCCGGTAGTGGATCTGACCCGGTCCGTTCGTCAGCAACCCTGTGATGGACCGCATCAAGGTGGTTTTTCCCGCACCGTTTGCACCAATAATGGCAAGGACTTCGCCCTCGCCCACGTCCAGTTCGACGTCGTAGAGCGCTTGGAAGTCGCCGTAGAAAGAGTTTAACCCGCGTGTCTGGAGAATTGGATCAGGCATCGGCTTCGATCCCTAGATATATCTCTTTGACCTCAGTGCTTTCCATGATTGCCTGCGGCTCGCCCTCGGCGATCTTCTTTCCGAAGTCGATAACGATCAGGCGGTCCACAACGGCCAACAGGGCGTGCACAACGTGTTCGATCCAGATGATGGTGACGCCGGAGGCATGAATGTCCTTGATGGTTTGAACCAGTGATTTGCACTCGGCTTCGGTCAGCCCACCGGCGATTTCATCCAGCAGCAGCAATCTTGGCTTGGCGCAAAGCGCGCGTGTCAGTTCCAGGCGTTTTCGTTCCAGCAATGTCAGGCTACCTGCAACAGTGTTTGCCTTTGGCAGCAGCTCCGTTTGATCCAGTACTTCCAGACAAAACCGTTCAGCTTGGTGCCCACGCAGCCCAGCCGATTGCGTGGCGGCGATCATGGCGTTTTCGAAAACGGTCATGCCCGAAAATGGCTGCGGGACCTGAAACGAACGGGCGATCCCTGCATGGCTGCGTCTTGCTGCGCTCCATTTGGTGACGTTCTGACCATCAAACTCGATACGTCCGGAATTCGGTTTCAGCGTTCCAGTGATCAGGTTGAACATCGAGGTTTTACCGGCGCCATTAGGGCCAATCACCCCAAGTGCCTCACCTTGTTGGACCTGATAGTTCAGCGCATCGGCGACAGTGACTGCGCCAAATGCTTTGCTCAGGTCTTGGAGATTCAGGATTGTTGTCATGCTTCTCTCGGATGAAGGGTTCGGCACCAAGATCGGCGCCGAACAATTGGTCAGCCCAGCAGCTTCATGTCTGCCGTCACCGGAACCTCGGGCGCGGTGCTGTTTGCAACGATCTGCAACTCATACGCGTCCCCGGACTTTTGCCACTGACCACCGACCAGTGGCGTCTTGGTGACGTTGTTCATCGGCCCATCACCCCAGTTCACCGGCCCGACGATTGTGTTCAGGTTGGTGGATGTGATTGCCGAGATGATCGAAGACGGGTCTTCCAGATCATCCGCTCGTTTGGTGACATCCGCGACGACCTCAAACAGAGCGTGTTTGAAACCAAGCGGTTGTGTCCATGGGCGCCCCGACTCCGCCGTGTAACCTTCGGCCAGTTCTTTCGAGGAAATTCCGGTCAGCGAAGACGAGAACGGGTGATGTGGTGACCACCAGACCTCGGTCGACAATCCATCGCCACGATCGCCGAGCGATTCAATGACAGACGGGAACAACAGCGCCTTGCCGATCGTGACAACCTTGGGGTTGAAGCCCTGCTGTGCGGCCTGGCTCCAGAACGTTGCGAAATCCGGCGGGATCATGTTGCCGGTAACGATTTCACATCCAGCCGCCTTAAACGCTGCAATCTGGTTTGAGAAGTCGTCAGACAACGGCTGATAGCGACCGGGATCGGTCAGCGTGTATCCTGCAGCAGCAAGCGGTTTGGGCAGGCCCAGTTCCGCATCACCCCAGGCATTGCCATCGGCATCATTGGGGAAAAGACCGCCCACGGTCTTGGCCACGCCTGTCTTGTCCCACATGTCGAGGAACGCGGCGATAACGTCTTCAAGACCCCAGAAGAAGTGATAGGTGGTCTCAAACCCTTCGCCCGGAACGCCGTTGCGACCAAAGAAGTATGGCTGCCAAGGGCAGTCGGTTGTGATGCAGGGAACTTCATTAATCTCTGCCTGATCGGCGACAGGGTTCACCGTGTCCGGCGTTGACGCCGCAACTATGATATCGACTTCATCGCCCAAGATTAGGTCAGCGGCGACCTCTGCAGCGCGGTTTGGATTGGACTGGCTGTCTTTTGAAATGATCTCGACATTCCAGGTCTTGCCGTTGTTGTCCAACCCCGCCGAAAAGACCTGCTGAATGGCTTGCAGCACATATTCATCGGCCTCGGCAAAACCAGCCAGCGGCCCGGTGCGCGGGCTGACATTACCAACCCGCAGCGTCGGGTTCGCGGCATAGGCCCGCGTTGCCCGAAGGATGGCCGGAGCAGCAATCGCCGCTGTGACACCGGCTATGAAACCACGCCTTGTAGCTGTTTTGAAAGTCCTTGTCATTGCGTCCTCCCTTCACCGGCCTCCCGCCAGTGTTTGATTGATCTTACAAAGTCTTCTCGAGATTCTTCAGATGCGTTGCGACACGCTGGCGAACTTCATCTGCCTCGCCTTCGGCCCACTTTCTGAACCCTTCGCCGGATTTCATGCCCAGCTTGCCCGCATCGACGAGCGCCTTGAGATAGGTTGATGGTCCCTTGTGCGCCTCAAGATCGTGCAGCACGTTTTCGTGGATATCGAGCGTCAGATCGGTGCCAACAAGGTCAGCGTTCTCTAACGGTCCAAGCACTGCCAACCGGCGGCCAAAACTGGACTTGATCACGGTATCGACGGCCTCTGCGTCGCAGATACCGTTTTCCACCAGACTGACCGCTTCACGCCATAAGGCGTGCTGAAGCCGGTTTCCAATAAAGCCGGGCACATCCTTTTCGACCATCACCGGAGTTTTTCCGGCATCCCTCAATAGATCGTACATTGTCTGTGCAGTCTCTGAGTCTGTCCACTCAGTCTTGATGACCTCGACCAAGGGGATCATATGCGGCGGGTTCCACCAATGCGTTCCGATGGCCCGGTTTTTCAGCCGCAAACCAGACATGATCTGAGTGATCGGCATGACCGAAGTATTGGATGCGAGAATGCAAGTCTCTGGTGCGTGCGCCTCGATTTCAGCAAATATCGCTTGCTTAAGCTCCAATTTTTCCGGTGCCGCTTCGAAAACCGCGTCCGCATTTCGGACCGCGCTTTCCGTTGTCGCAAAGATCTCAATCATCTTGAGGGTCTTTGTGATTTTATCCTCGTCATCCCCCATCGCCGCCATACTGGTGCTAATGCGTTCTGACACCGTATCTCGGGCTTCTTTCACCGGATCCGTGATGGCGACGTATTGACCGGCCTTCGCTAAAGTCAGTGCAATGCCATGGCCCATAAGACCTGCGCCAACCACTGCCATCTGCTGCTTCTTACGAACCATCATTAACCCGCCGTATATCCACCGTCGGCATGAAGGATATGCCCGGTGTAAAAATCAGATGCCCTCGACGCGAGAAACAGGAGCGGACCTGCAAGGTCTTCTGGCTCACCCAGTCGCCCCTTGGGAACACGGGTAAGGAAGCCATCGCGCACCGCTTTGGCCTCGTCGGTTTCTTCGAACATCCAAGCTGTTAAAGGGGACCTGAACACTGTCGGCGCAATCGCGTTGACGGTAATTCCAGTCGGCCCGAGCTCACACCCCAAGGCTTTGGTGATCCCGTTTACTGCAGCCTTTGATGCGCAATACGCAGTATAGCCAGCCGGGTGGCCAAGGATACTGCGAGCGGAACTGACGAAGATGATCTTGCCATATTCGCTGACCTTCATCTGTTTCGCCGCCGAACGCGCGAGCAACCAGCTTTGATTGACGTTGGCATCCATTACCGCATCAAAGGTTTCGGGAGCCATTTCGTTGATTGGAGCGACTTTGTTCATGCCGGACGCGACGACGAGAATGTCCAGCTTGCCAAAACTGTTGACCGCTTCATCGACCAACGCGTCGCATGACGCCTCATCGTTTGGGCGTGTGTTCACTGTTACAACAGCAGCTCCGAGCTTCTCGCACTCTTTGGCAATCTCATCGAGCGCTTGTTGGTTGCCTGCTGCCAAAACCAAGTTGCACCCGGCCCCGGCAAGAACACGTGCGGCCACCATGCCAAAAGCCCCAGAGGCCCCCGTGATCAGTGCGACATTGTCCTTAACATCAAATATCTTGAGTGGATTAGACATACTATTCGTCCTCAGCTTTCTGGCGGGTACGGAATGACGACAAGCATCTTGCAGGTGTGGTTCGAACGGTTTTCAATTTTGCGCACTTCGTCAGGCGCAATCGTGCAGCTGTCCATGGGTCCCAGAATGGTTTCTATTCCATCAATGATGACGGTCATTTCGCCGTCCAAAACCACGTAGACCTTCTCGAACGGCGTTGAGTCCGGCCCCGCGCCTCCACCCGGCAGGAACTGACTGAAGCCGATCCATTGATTTGTCGGCCCGCCTTCCTCGAACCCCTGCAACCGAAGCCCGTGGCATCCAAAGTGGTTCGGTGCTTCGTAGGGTTGGGCGTCTTTAAACCGCTTTAGATGCATGTTCGTCTCCGCTCAGGATTTTTGTATTGATGGCCGCCGGCGAACCGGCGACCGGTCCGTGAGTGTTCAGAATTCTTCGCCAGCTTCGATGCGGTAGGATTGGTTCTTGTCGATCATCGCTACCAGACGGATGATGCAGCCATCACCACGGTCCCAGTTCCAAGGGAAGAATGCGAAGGTGCATCGCTTGCCGGTCACCGCATCAAGGTCACCGCCAACATTTTCAATTCCAAGAATACCTCTGGAGAACAGCATATTGTGCACCGGTTCCCACTCAGGGAAGTCAACTTCCCACGGAGTTCCACCCGACCACTCAAGATATTCCTTCTCAAGATGAGGCATGATCGGACCGTTTCGCTGCGGACCAATGGCCGTTGCCAGCGGGTGATCGTTTGCCTGGGTGTCATGCCCGACAACTTTCACGCCCTTTTCGATCATCCACTCGGCGGCTGAAGCGACAAGACCGGGGCAGTAGGCGAAGTAGTCACCATCCTCGTACTGCTTGTGCCAACCGGTATTGATGATCAGAACATCGCCTTTGCGGATTGCGTGCCCGCAAGCCTTTTCCAGATCATCTCCTGTGATTTGTTCCCACTTCTTCTTGGGAACTGAAACCACCAGGCCTGAACCGAAGAAATGCGGCAGTGGCACCTCGTCGATGAACGGCGTTCCCTGAACCACGTGCGCAGGTGCATCGATATGCGTGGTCACATGCATGGTCGTAGTAATTGTTTGCGACAGGACGCCCGACTTCGCCATGTAGTGTTTCCGGTCGATCTGGACGTCCTTGAAGTACGGCCAGTTGGGGCACTGGAACCCGTATCTGTGACTCAGGTTATGAAACTCCAACCCCATGTCATTGTCGGTATTGCCCTGGAACTCGATACCGCGGATTTCAACCATTGGGCATATCTCCTCTGTTCGCCGACGATGCGGCGTTTGTCGCTTTGAATTGTATGGGTGGCCTCCCCACCTGTCCCGTATCATGATGCATGCGCACCGCAATGCGGTCAATATAAAACTCACATTACGGTTGACTTGCACCGTATCGCGATACAATGTGGCTGGATACTCGATACCGATATGCAGTGGCAGTACGAAGTGCGAGGGTGACTTAAGTGTCGGAAAAAAATGAAAAAGGTGGAATTCAGGTTATTTCACGAGCAGCTTCGATTCTGCGCGTATTGAAGGAAAGCCAATCTGGAATGAGCCTGGGGAAAATCGCCGAACGCGTCGACTTGCCCCGCTCTACGGTACAGAGAATCACAAGTGCCCTTGCTGAAGAAAAGTTTGTTATTGCCGACGCCAATGGAAGCGGGTTGCGGCTCGGCCCTGAACTGAACGTGCTCGCAGGCGCAGCTAACTACAATATTGTAGAACACTGCCGGCTTCTATTGACGGAACTGACCCAGAAAACCGGAGAAACCACAGACCTCGCAGTCATGCGTGGTATCGGTATGGTTTTTCTGGACCAGGTTCCGGGAGTTTACAGATTAACTACGGTCTCCCAAGTCGGGGAGGTTTTTCCATTGACCACGACGGCGAACGGAAAAGCATGCCTGGCAAAACTCAAGGCGGAGGATGCCATCAAGCTCATCCAAAACGAGTGGGACCGAAACGGCGTTAACAGAAGTCTCGAAGATTTCCTGGCTGAGTTGGACAAGATCCGAAAACAGGGACTTGCTTACGACCTGGACGAACATTCAGCTGGCGTGTCGGCAATTGGATTTTCCTTTGCCGACTGGGTTGGGGATTTACACGCGATCTCAATTCCCGTCCCCACGACACGGTTTTCAAGACAAAGAGCCATCATCGAAAAAGCGCTGCTTGAGACAGCCGCCAATATACATCAAACTTTTCAGTGAGCTCGCAACTGAGATCCGGCTTCGGTGAAATCGCGTACCCCAGTTGGCTCAAACGTCCGCGATGGGCCCACATAGCCTCGGGATTAGGGCTTCTCGGCGAAGTAATGCACAGGTTCCAAGGTCGACAGGGTTGCAAGCCAGATAACTCGTTCCCGAGCCGTTAATTTATCCTTGTGCTAGGGTGCTTTGGACAGTGTCACCAAAAATGCAACTAAGTCTGCAATCTCCTGCTCAGTCAAATTCAGCTCCGAGAGAATGGCTTCACCGTCGGCGTGCAGCCTTTCTGTATCAATTTCGCTGTAGTGTCGGATCACTGCTTCCAAATCAATCAGGCTGCCGTCATGCATGTAAGGCGCGGTTTCAGCCACGCCCCGCAGGCTTGGTGTACGAAAAGTTCCAAAATCAGAATGGCTCCTGCGCACACCGCGAACTGTCCATGCACCTTGCTTGTCCGGATCGTCGCTCCACTCGCTGTCCAGTGTGTAAGCGCTGGAGAGTAAAAAGTTCAATCCACCAAACCTCCCCTCATCGACTTCGGTTTCACTCAGAAAATATGGTACGCCAGCGTCGTGGAATTCGTTGTTGGAAAACCCCGGGCCGTTGTGGCACAACACACACTTTCCGCGGCCCAAAAAGAGTTGAAGACCTCGCTGGGCAGGTTCGGGATAGTTCGCCGCCATAGCCAAATCGCGGCGTTCCAATGCATCACGAAAATCGTCGAACTGAGTCCGGTCCGTAACCAACGTTTCCAAGTAGGCGGATAGAGTTTTGGCAGTGTTCACCAGCACAAGTTCTGGATCTTGTGTCTGGATGTCGCCAAACATGGCTTCAAATTCATCAATGTAGCTACTTTCAGAAATAGCTGTTTTCAGGCTTTCTTTACTGTGGGCCATCTCTTGTTCTTCGATGATCGGATGCAGACTAGCTGCCCAAAGACTGTCACTCTTGCCGCCCCATCCATACCACCGGAGGCCAGCAAGGTTCCGCAGTGATGGAGAGTTTCGATCTAGCAAGACACGGCCGAGCGCTCGCGCCTCGAACGTTGTAAATGCCTGTTCTGGATCATGACAACTTGCGCAGGAAAAAGCACCGTCGACGGACAACACCGGATCGTTGAACAAGGCCGCGCCCAGCGCAATTGCTCTTGTATCGTTTGAAACCCTATTACTTGGATCCGATTGGAACGATGGCGGCCACGGCCCGAAGGGTAGCGTTTGTTGGATTTGGTCTTCTGATAACAAGACCTCTGCACGCGCTGCACCTGTCAGAACAAACAACGCTGTTGTCACCAACACCTTCATTTTAGCATGATGTTAGAAGTGTAGAACACCGATCGATCGCCGAAGCCGACGTCAACTTGCAGTTCCCACAGACCCGGCATGTGAAACAGCATGTTATCAACACGGAATACTCCATCGCCCAATGCGGTGACCTTAGGGGTATAGTTCAAGCCATGTTGATGAGCGGGCATTAGTGCATCAACACGCATCTCGCTTACGTCAGTATTGTCGCAAACGGTAATGAGAATGGAAAACGGTTGGGCCAATGGAATTTCATCGACTGTAACATGCACCTTGGGTGCGTTTTGAGTTTCCGAACCCATGCGTTGTCCTGTCGCTTCACAAGCAACGGCCGCGCCGGACGATACTAGAAACCAGAAAGCCCAGCGGATCATTCTGATGCCAGTAAACGTTCTGCATTGGCATACGCGATATTGTCCGCGATCTGGTCTGGAAGCAAATCCAACCATTGGCGTGAAAAATCTGCATGAGAGCCGACGTAGTACCAACGCTCCGGGACGAATGTATCTGTACCAACCATGAACCGATCAGGGTGCGCTTCGAACGCAGCCCTCCAATCCGGGTCGAGACGGCCGCGCGAGGCCATATCCGAACGAAACGCCAGATCGGCCCAAAGCCTGGGATAAGTGTCTAGGGCATCGACCACACTGGCCGGGTCGTCAAAGCCAGAATGGGCCCACAGAACCCGAGCCTCTGGCCATGTTTCGAAGATCAGGTCAACCGCTTCGCGATCACCGTGGTGGTGCAGAATTAGGTTCCGCTCCTTTGCCAGTGCGATCATACGCTGGATAACTGGCGTTTTAATGTCGTTTCCATAAGCGTGGAATTCACCGATGGCTTCGTATTTGTTCTTTGCCAGATTTGCTTCCAGATAATCGATTACGGTTTCATCATGCATCCAGGTGTTGATCTCACCGCGACGACGATAAGGGCGAAGGGCCGGAACAACGATGTCCGGCGCTGCGGCCAATAGCAATTGGGTACCATTGTCATCCGAGCTGGAAACCAGTGCTTTCCGCACACCTGCGTCCCGAAGGATTTTGGCCACTTGTTCGGGTGGAACCAGTTTGACGGCATCATGGCTGTAATGAATATGTGCATCGAAGATCGGTCGCTCTTCTGCGATCGCCGCTGCGCTGAACACCACTGCAACTAAAAGGAAGATATATTTTAACACTTCAAGCATCCTCAACAGCATTCAGACTCTGGCTAGCTTCACATCGAACTTTACGTGCAAGAAAGGTTCAGTGATCTTGCCAGAAAGTTCCATGCCTTCGGGAAATTCTGAAGCTGGCCGTTCAACATAGGTCATCACCAGATCGTCCCGTACACCAAACACTGTATCCTGATCCAGATAAGGATCATCGTCGGGAAAAATCTCAGTAACCAAAGATCGGTGGCCAGGCGCCTTGACGATAAAGTGCAGGTGCGACGGTCGCCAAGGATGGCGACCGCACGCGCGCAGAATATCCCCCACTGGTCCATCTGAGGGTACGGTATATTCAACGGGTTTGACGGTCGTGAATGCATACTTACCGTCCTCACCAGTGTTCATCAGGCCGTGAAACGAATAGGTGTCCTGTTCTTCATCCTGGCTTGCATACATTCCATTTGGCGCCGTTTGCCAGATGTCGAGCTCTGCACCGGCAATCGGATTACCCTCGGCATCCCGGATAACGCCCTCGGCCAGCAGAACCGGCCCACCGTAGTGACGCTTCATATCACCACCGAATGGCAGTGGCGGTGCGCCAGAGACGTGAAAAGGCCCAAGAACGGACGAGCTTGTGGCGTCTGGAGTTGAATGGAGCATGTCCACGAGCGATGACAGGCCCAATACGTCCGAGGCCAAGATAAACTCATGCCTGTCTTCGGTCTCCACAGCGGCACACCCTTCCAAAAATGCAATTCCCCTGCGCCATTCGTCATGCGTCAGGTTAGTTTCACGGGCGAAATCGTGGAGGTGCTTGACCAGAGATCCCATGATTTCACGCATCCGCGGATCGGTGTCTTTGGACAGGTATCCCATGAACACTTCGGTGATATTGTCTTTGGTGACAGAGCGCATCTTGGCCTCCTTAAATCAGGGCAAGGCTGAGGATCGGGAACTCGATCAGAATGAACAGAACGATTAGCATCACAAAGGCGAAGGGCAGCGCGCCCACGAATACGTCTTTCAGCGAGATGCGATCGTCGTTGATCGTCGATTTGATAACAAAACAGGATATGCCCAGCGGCGGGGTCAAAAGCCCGATTTCGGCTCCGACCACGGTGATGATCCCGAACCAGATCAGCGACATATCCAGCGCTTCGGCCATGGGCAGGAACAACGGGACAACGATCAGAATGATGGATGCCGTATCGAGCAATGTTCCCAAAAACAGCATCAGAAGCACATAAAGCAGCATGATCGACCAGAAGGACGCGGAATTCCCCGCAAGCAGGTCCTGCAACTGGTTGGGCAGCCCCGCCAGTCCCAGCATGCGGCTGTAGATCGAAGCCGCAGTGATCAGGAACAAAATCGCCGCTGTGATATGACCGGTTTCCAGCAACGCGTCCCAGAACGCTTTTGGGGACATGGAACTGCGTAAGACCGCGATAATCAACGCGACAAATGCCCCGGCTGCTCCTGCCTCGACCGCAGTAAGCCAGCCGGTGTAGATCCCACCAAGAACGATAGTGATGATGCACAGCGTTGGTAGCGTTTTGGATGCGATCTCGCGGCCGGACATCCATTCCGTATCTTCGACGATCCGGCCGCCTACGAACGCTGGTGTGAAACGGCCCATGGCCCAGATCGCGCCAACATAGGCGATCGCCAGCATGATCCCCGGAATAACACCCGCCAGGAACATGTCGCCCACGGATTGTTCAGCGACAAAGGAGTAGATGATCAGCATGGCCGATGGGGGGATGATCATGCCCAGAACCGAGGATCCGGCGACTACGCCGACTGCAAAACGCGGGTTGTAGGCTTGTGACATCATCTGCGGTACTGAGACTTTGGTGAACACCGATGCCGATGCAATGGACGACCCGGTCACCGCGGCAAAGACCGCGTTGGCTCCGACCGTGGCCATTCCAATGCCGCCTTTGACCTTGCGAAACCGCATGGTCATGACTTCGTAAATGTCCCTGCCCAAACCGGCCTTCGAGACAATGAGCCCCATAAAGGTAAACAGTGGGATAGTTGCGAAACTGTATTCCATCGCGCTGTCGCCGACCGCCACTTTCAGCAGGTTAAGCGCAAGCGTGAAACTGTCCCGCATTAGCCAGATCGACACGAACGAGACGACGCCCAGCGCTATGGGAATGTAGACGCCTGCGTAGATCAAAAAGACGATGGCAACGACCGAGATCAGGCCAATCTCAATCGGCGTCATTCTGCGGCCCCGTCATGTTCAGGAGTGCGGATAAGTTGCGGGCGGTCCTGCGCCGTGACGACCTTGAGCAGGAAGATCACGCAGGCAAGCGCAGTACCGCACGCAATGACCAGTTTGACTGGCCACCAGGGTAATGTGAAAAGACCGGGCACTCCGAAATAGTCCTGCGTCTGCCACATGTGTAGGAATTCAGGGAATGTCACATAGGCGATCAACGCCATAAAGATCGCCGAGATGGCGTTGATGATGCGCCTCAGGTTTGCAGTCAGACCGGGGCGACGATTGTGCAGCAGGTTCAGGAACCCGTCCGAACGTGTCAATCGGTCCACTCTGACCACGTCTGCCAACTGCAGAAAGACGATCAACACCACCGAAAACTGAACCATCTCATAAGTGCCGCGCAAAGGGGCTGAAAACAGACCACGCGCAATAACATCGACATTCAGAACAACCACCAACGCCAGGACGACGAGCGTACCCAAAGCGTTGGCGGCGATTGCAAGCGAATTGGCGACCCGCGACAGTCCAGAAACTGCTGTCTTCAGCATAAAAGGCCCCTTTCGTGGATCGCAGAGCGGCTATTCAGCCGTCCAGTCTCGTACTCCGGTGAAACCGGCGTCTTGAAGCTTGCCAAGGTAGGCGGCCAGCATCTCTGTGCCCTGTTCGCCATTGTCATTAAGCGTCGCGGCCCACTCCTGCGCGACATTCGGCATGGCGTTTGCCCAGGCGGCGCGGTCTTCGTCCGAAACCTCAACGATCGTTCCACCTGCTTCAACGTAAGCCTCCCGTGAAGCAGCAGCCCGGTCCATCGCGATACCCGCGACATGGTCACGGTAGTCGATGGCAACTGCCGTCAACACGTCTTTGACCTCATCCGGGAGATTTGCCCAATAGTCAGTATTGACTGTAATGGTTTTTGAGTTCACCGCACCCAAGTCAGCCTTGAGCATATAGGGCGCAACTTCGGCGATCTTGAACGTCTTCGCCGCTTCGGGCCACAGCATTCCACAATCAACCAGACCCGTCTGAAGCATATTGTAGAAATCGGTCAGACCACCGCGCACACCTGCCGCATCCTTGATGCCTTCGAGATACCGTAAGTTGAGGCCGGCACCGGCAATCTTGCGACCCTCAAGGTCCGAAACCGAGGCAACCGGTTCCGTGCAGAAAATCTGATATGTGTCGAGGACAACACCCGTGGCCAGATACACCTGGTTCTGTGCGGCAAACTCGTTCTGCATCGCCGGGTATTCGCGTGCGATTTCATCTACGGCCTTGGCCACGGCACGGGAATCCGATGCCACAAAGGGTGTCGATCCCGAAATACCCTGACTGGGCAGCTTCGAAGAATGGAAGATGGTTGTGACGATGCCTATGTCACCAAGGCCCAGCTGGATTCCTTCCAGAACGCCTTTCGGCTTTACGATTGAACCGCCATAATTTTCTTGCCAGTTCATCTTGTAGTTGCCGGATTCGGCCAGTCGCTTGTCCACTTCCGGAATGAAGAAGCTGGTGAATTCTTTCACCCACAATGCCCGGTCTGGGTAGCCGTCGATGACAACGGCAGAAATAGTTTCTTCTGCTGCGGCGGGCAGCGCCATGACGCTTGCCAGAGCAGCTCCGATAAGGCTGCGTTTGGTCCAGATTTTCATTTCTCTCCTCCCAGAAAGTCGGGCCTTTTGTCTTTATTTGTTTGTTTGACCCAGTTGACGGTCAGGTCCGTGCCTGCCGCTTCAAATAGTTTTGCGATGGCGCAATACTTGGCTGTCTCTTCACCCACGCGTGTCAGCTCCTCCTGACTGGCGGGCGTGTCACACTTCACGGTGAGTTCGATTTCAGGAAACGGAACATCGATTTCCTCCTCCATCAGAACACCGCGCCGATCCAACCTGCATTTCGCATCGATTGTCACCGTGCCAAGATCAATCCCGAACCGGTGCGCGTTCTTGTGCCCAATGACATTCGTACAGGCGATCAGGGCTGCCATTGCGGTTTCGGTCGGAGACGGGCCAAGATTTGTTCCGCCGCGTTCGACGGGTTCGTCGACAACCACGTCAAGATCGCGAATTGGGATCTCGGTACGCGCATGTGTCGGGCATTGAGCTGTCGTGCGGTAAGTCACGACAGGTTTCACTTTCATGGCCACAGGGTTACCTCCTCATGCATAAGAGCAAACCTTTTCGAATGGGAAACGTGGAAGCTTCTGGAACAAACCGGTCTCGTCCGCGTAGCCCAGATTGCAAAGAAAATTGGACTTGAGCGTCGTGCCAGCGAAGAACTCCTCGTCGACGATCTTGTTCGAAAAGCCTGACATGGCGCCGACGTCCAACCCGACAGCCCGGGCCGCAATCATGAAGTACGCGCCCTGCAGAGTGCCGTTTCGGTAGGCTGTGTCCGCTACGTATTCGGGTTTGTTTTCAAACAAAGGCCGACGATCTTCGTGCGGGAAAAGAAACGGCAGTTCCTTCCAGAAGTCCAAGTCATAGGCAATGATCGCCGTGACCGGTGCATCCATCATCTTTGGCACGTTCTTTGGCTTCAACGACTTGGCAAGCCGCTCTTTTCCCTCTGCGCTTTTCACGAAAATAAAGCGCGCAGGCAACGTATTCATGCTGGTCGCGCCGTTGATCGTGATGTCGTAGATCTCTTCAAGTATGTCGTCAGAAACAGGCTTGTCGTTCCACGCGTAATGCGATCTGGATTCGCGCAAGATCAAGGCGATCGCGTCATCCGACAAACGTGGAATGCGATCGCGCAGATCGCGATGATCCTGCTGCGCCTTGGCGCGAAGTGCCTCCAGCTCTGCCCCGGTTGGTGCACTCATGCCGCAGCCACCCTTGATTTGGCGTCCTTTTCGTCGATGACCGGGCTGGCGCAAATTCCGATGCCTTCAATTTCGACTTCGACGGTTTCACCCGGCTTCAGCCAACGTGGATTGGGTTTTTTGGCGTGACCGACACCCGGTGGTGTGCCCAACGCAATCAAGTCTCCAGGCTCCAGAGTGGTGTATTCCGAAATCGTCGCAATGACCTGACGAACGCCCCAGATCATGTTGGCGGTGTTCGAGCTTTGTAGGATTTCATCGCCCACGCGGCTTTCGATCTTCAGACCGGACGCCCCTTCAGGCAGTTCGTCCGGCGTTACGGTGAAAGGACCGATCGCGCCCGTATCATCGAAGTTTTTGCCAGGCGTCCATTGAACGGTTTTGCGCTGATAGTCCCGCAGCGATCCGTCGTTGAACACGGTGTAGCCAAAGACATAATCCAGTGCGTCCTCTTCCGAGATATGCCGACCACGTTTTCCGACGATCAGCATAAGCTCGGCTTCGTAGTCTAGCTTCTCAGAACAGGCAGGCCGCACCATGGGCTGCCCCGCCGCCATGATCGAGTTTTTCCCGCGCATAAACAGCGTCGGATACTCCGGGATGTCATACCCGCCTTCTTTGATGTGATCCGTGTAGTTCAACCCCATGCAAATGATCGTTCCGGGAGCGGCAACGGGCAATGCCGGAGTGATGGAAGACACAGGCACACTGTCTGCGGCGTTAATTTTGCTGGCAAGTGAGTCGGCCAGTTCAGGCTTGGCTATCAAACCCTTCAAATCATAACCGACAGCAAGGTCCAAAGCCGTTAAATTCACTGCATTTTCACCGTTCACAGCAAAAACCGCAGCACCTTCTGAAGTCTCTCCCACCAGGTATTTCATTTGCACCATCCATGTCAGTTCGCTTGATTTTTGCCGACTATTTTGACATGTGTCAAATAATATCGATATTTTGGAGAGCACCGATGGTTGCCTGGGCAGACTATAAATCAGAAGCGAAAAGCCGTGGCGCACTGGCATTGGAGCTTTATGTTGCACTCAGCACACCAGCCAAAGCGCCAGAAGACGTAAAGGCGTCAGTTCCAGATCACTTGGCGTATCAGGCGGATCTTGAACGCTCGGGGCAGTTGGCTTTTGCCGGACCGATGTCGGATGAGACCGGTGATCATATGCAAGGGGTTGGCCTGATCATCTATCGCGCCGAAAGTCTTGAGGCCGCGCGGAAGCTGGCCGAGGACGACCCCATGCACAAAAGCGGGGCGCGCAGCTTTGTACTTCGACGCTGGATGATCAACGAAGGCTCGCTGAACATTTCAGTTGGTCTATCGACGGGAACAAGCGCCCTCAGTTAAGAGCACCCAAGAGTTTGCGCCGCGAAAAAGGAAAAGTCGGATATGGACGCCATACTAGATACCGAGGGCAAAGAAACATCAGCCACTCATGGTGCATATCGAAGGTTGCGCGAAATGATCCTGACAGGCGAATTGCCCCCAGGGCAGAAACTCAAGATCGAGCAACTCCGCAAGCTTCTGAACACTGGCGCTAGTCCGGTACGTGAGGCGCTTAGCCTGTTAACTTCGGACATGCTGGTCGAGCGGATTGACCAGCGCGGGTTCAAGGCTGCACCGGTCAGCAAGTGTAATTTCGAAGAAATCCTTCTACTGCGTTGCAACCTCGAAGAAACCGCGCTGCGCGCGTCTATCTTCAACGCGGATGCGACCTGGGAGGATCGGCTTGTTTTGCGTCACCACCATATGAAAAGGGCCGGCCAAAACGGGTCACACGACTTCGAGCACGCGCACAAAGCGTTTCATATGGCCTTATTGGATAATTCGAAACTGCCGTTGCTGCTACGGTATTGTTCGCAGCTATACGACCTGAACATTCGCTACCGTTATCTAGCGGCCGGCGGGTCGAGCTACAAAAAGCGGAACATCGCCGCCGAGCATCAGCTGATTATGGACGCTGCATTGGACCGAGACGCGGATGCCGCAAGCCGGCATTTGATCGATCACTACTGTCGAACGGGTGAATACCTGAGCAGTCAGATGGGCTCATGATATGCAACGGAATTCGTTTCTGGTCGATCTGCTGAACCAATTGCTGGACCGCCCCGGCAAAAAGCGCGGCAAGAATGACAAATGATCCATTACTGAGCTATGTGACGCGCTTTTGCCCGCCGAAGCTGAAGACCTTGCCAAGCTGATCGACATCGCCGGGGAGGGCATTCCGGCGTGGCTCTGGTCCAGGTCCGCAAGCAATGACAAATCGGTGCTTGGGGTCGGTATCGAACGCGCCATGCGCGAAAGTGGCTGATTCTCCTATCGATACGCGCGCATCGCATTTGCAAGGGAGGCTACGCTAGGAATGGTGTTGAGCTATCCCATTGATACGGCCCCGGAAGACAATCCCGATGATTTACCCGCTGCCATCGCGCCTTTTGTGGCGTTGGAACAGCTTTCGGTCGGCACGTGGTACATTAATGCCCTCGCGGTCTTTCCCCGTTATCGCGGCAGCGGGATCGGGACGATATTGCTTCGCGCAGCCGAGAAACAAGCGCAGGCAGCCGACTATGCGCAGATAAGCATTCAGGTTTACGCGCAAAACAGCAGCGCGGTACGACTTTACTCCAGACTTGGGTACGATAAAGACGCGCACAGTCCTGTGCGAGACCATCCTTGCCAGCCATATTATACTGGTGACGTACTAATGCTGAAAAAGCAGATTGCCTGAGTGACGTGCCAAGAATGATTGGGAAAGCAATGACAGAAACACTGAATCCACCGATGGTTCGATCCCCAGCGAACAAAACATTCTCGATCTGCCTTGCTGAAATCCTGAAGGCAGATGTGAAGGACATCCCCCGCGCGTCCACCGGTTTGGGCTTGAACTATATTGGGTATTGGCTGGCGGCACAGAACCTAGCTTTGATCCCTGTCCATGAACCAGCCGCATTCCAGTGGGCTGGCTGGTGGATCGGGCGATTGGAAGGCGGTGACGGATATGTCGTGATGGCCGGAACCCCCTCCGGTGTCGCCTGGGTGCCGCCAGGTGTAATCTGTGGATCGGGTGAGGTCATCGAAGGGTGGGTAATTGCCCCGCCGGCCCTTTCGTTTCCGTCACGAGGCGCCAATCAGGGAACTGTCGAGGCGATCTACCTGTTCGCGGGTTCGGGCGCGCCCGGTGAAGAGCTGAAAAGTGCTCAGCTCATCGCGGGCGTCGGAATGGAAGGGGATCGTTATGCTCTGGGTAAGGGGCATTTCCAAAGCGAAGGTCGCTGGGGTCAGGCGCTCACCCTCATCGAATCCGAGACCTTCGAGGCGCTCGCGTCCGAACATGGTGTCGTTATGGCAACGGTCGAGACGCGGCGGAACATCGTCACGCGTAACATTGATCTCAACGCCCTCATGGGGAAACGATTCCGCATTGCCGACGTTCTGTGCCAGGGATCACGGCTGGCTGAACCTTGTGCCTGGCTGCAAAGGACCACGCCCAAGGGAATGCTGCGCGGCCTTGTGCATCGCGGGGGGCTGCGTGCCGATATCCTGGAGGATGGGCTGATAGAAGCGGGAGATCCAATTCTACCAGATACTTCCACCTAATCCGAAGCAGAGCGCTCATGCCGCCCCGCCGACACGAAATGTGCTTCCTTGCTCTTGGCTGTTCGCTTCGGAGTTGGCGGTCATGGGTTGCTCTGACCTCGCTTCAGATGCCAGTGGACCTTTCGTAACAGATGCTCGACGGCGTTTTTCTTAAGCGTTCGACCATACGCTGCGATGAAGTCAGATAATTTCATGCGTTTTAACCTGGGTTAATTCCTGACTGCTGCCGTTTGCATAGTTTGCGCTCAAACCATGGACGCAAAAGGAGTAACGGCATGGATATCAAAAACAAGCACATCGTTATCACCGGCGGCGCGTCGGGCCTGGGTCTAGAGCTGCTGCGGCAGCTTGAGGCTGACAACCACATCTCGGTCATCGCACGACCCTCTGCCGGGGTGGATCTGCTGCGCAAAGCTTATCCCGATGTGAGCATTTATGAGGCGGACCTCGCCGATCTAGATGCAGTCGAAACAGCCGCCGATGCACTGGCCAAGACGGGTCAGCCCATCGACATGCTGATCAATAATGCGGCGGTTCAATACACGGCCCGCTTCACGGATACCAACTTCCGCTACGAGACGATACGCCGGGAAATTGACGTCAATTTCACCTCAGTTTGTGTGCTGGTGCATCTGCTGTTGCCCAACCTGATGCAATCGCCATTCAGCATGATTGTGAATATCAACTCTGGTCTGGCGCTGGCGCCCAAAGCAGATTCCGCGATCTATTGCGCAACCAAAGGGGCCTTGAACATCTTTTCCCAGTCGCTGGCCTATCAGTTAGAGGGCAGCAATGTCGGCGTGAAACAGGTTTTCTTGCCCTTGGTCGATACCTCAATGACCAAGGGCCGGGGGAGCAACAAGTTGGCGCCGCAAGAGGCCGCCACAGAGATCATCGAAGGGTTGTTATCACCCCGTGCAAACATCGACGTGGGCAAGGTCAAGGCCTTGCGGTTGATTCAACGGATCGCGCCAAGCGTGGCCACCCGTATTATGAAGGCGGCCTGAAGAATGAAACCACTTATCAAAGTAATGCTTATCCTGGGTTGCCTCTTCGCGCTTACCTTTGTTGCGGGCCGGTTGCTTGGTATCCTGACTGTCGAAAATGTTCAGAACTGGCTGGAATGGGCGGCTCGGGTGGACCCGCTTGTGGTCGCAGGGATCATCGTTTTGCTGCTCTTCGCAGATCTTTTTGTCGCTGTGCCCACACTCACGATCACAATACTCGCTGGTTTTTTGCTGGGCTTCCCAATGGGGGCTGCCGCTGCCTTTATCGGGATGTCGCTGGCCGCGTTCTCCGGCTATGGGATCAGCCGTATCTGGGGTCAGCGCGGGATCGCCTTTGTGGTTAAAGATGCGGATGACCGCGCGGCGCTGACCAACTCCTTCCGGTCCGGTGGGCCGTTTATGATCATGCTGTCCCGCGCCGTCCCAATCGTGACCGAAGTGTCCGCGTGTATGGCCGGCGCAACACGCATGCCTCTCGCGCACTACTGCACATTCTTTGCTGTTGGCACCGTGCCTTATGTCTTGATCGCGACCTATGCGGGGTCAATCAGCTCGCTCGACGATCCGGCACCGACTATCATCGCGGTGCTCGGATTGAATGCTGTGTTGTGGACGTCATGGGTCGTTTTCAATCGGCGCGGAAAAGAGCAGAGTGCCTAAGACACAGCGCTCCCCTTCCCACGTAGAGCGGCCATTCATCCGCAGCGCAACATTTTGCAGTAAGGGCTGCTAGAAGAGCTCAGAGGCAGCGCGGAATCCCGTGACATGATCCCGCATCAACGTCGGTATGTCGTTTTGGGAGGGCATGGCAGTTCGGAGGATCAGTCATGGAAACAGCTAGCTTACCTGCCATTCGCGCGTGTCCGTCGAGAAATGGATGGAAGACGAACTCATGATGGGGTCGGAATACCTTTGGCCTGATCGATTTCAAGGGCGGTTGCACATTCGACCCGCCTATATGCGTGGATCGTTAGAGATTGCGTCACATCAATCGTTCTTGAAGCTAGCGCCTGTGACGAACACACGATGCGCCGCCCAAAGTTCACGCAGATCTACAACAAGACGGACAATCTGCGTGCGGTTCAACCCTTGCTCGGCCACGCCAAGATGGATAGCAAGGTTCGTTATCCGGGCCTAGGGCTCGAAGACGCATTGGCCGTCGCGGAAGCCATAGAAATCTAACTTGATCGGGCCGCCTACATGGGCAGCCCGGAGTTGGCCTTCATCGTATCGTCAACAGCTGCAGTGCAGCTTCACCAAAGCCGTTGCTCATTTTCAATACCACCCCTTCTTTCGTCCGCCGCTTTGAATGGTCAATGCGGCAGACGAACTCTTATGAGTAATCGTAGGCTGCCGGCACAAATTCATACCTTCCAGCCAATTGATCGACATAGCCAAAGCCGGGGAACTCGAGATGTGCTCCAGTAACTTGCAAGCTATCTGCCGCGGCGCGATCCAGCATTTTGGCACGTGTAGCAGTGGTTTGAGCAGGATCCATATCAAACGCGACAAGCCAACCGGGATTGTCAAATTGCAATCTTGGAAGATGGATCAAATCGCCCCAAAATAGAAGGTTGTCGCCACGGCTGTGCAACTGGAAACCAGCATGGCCTGGCGTGTGGCCTGGCATTGAAATAGCCTGAATTCCGGGCAGCACCTCCTCGTCGTGTCCAAAAAGTACAACTTGTTCCAAGTAGGGCATGGTCGCGCTGCGCGCCATTTGCACAAACGATTGAACTTGATCTGGAAGCGCATCCGCTGCCGCCCCATGCCAAAACTCCCACTCGATCTTATTCACAAGAATCTCTGCACTCGGGAACTGGCGCTCAGCGCCAGCCATCATGCCACCAACATGATCAGGATGTAGATGGGTTATCAGCACAGCGTCGATGTCAGTTGGGTCGATACCCGCCTGCTTCAAAGCTTCATGATATCCGCCAGTTTTTGGCGAGAACCCCGGCAGCGTTCCAGTGTCGATGGCAATCTTTTTGCTGCCTGTGTCAATGACATGCCCCAGGACCGGTAAAGGTCGCGTCCCGCTGAACGGCGGCAAATGCTGGCGTTTGAGGGCTTGATCGGCAGCCTCCTCATCAAAGCCGACGATCAAATCTGGCCCGACATCGATTGTGCCGTCCAGCAGGACAATGACATCGACATCCCCGACACGCCGCTTGGAATAGGACGGCAAGCTACCAGCAACTACACCGCAGTCAGCGGCCTGCAACAAAGTTGGTTTTGCTAAAAAGGGCGTTGCCAATGTAGTGGTACCAACCATTGTCAAAAGGTTTCTGCGTGTGATTTTCATAAGTATTTCCTATGTCTTCTATTGTCTTTTTTCCCAACCGCAGATGTAGTGACCTGATATATTGGAAACCAGCTCACATTGCCTTATGTCTGGTATAAGCATTACTTAGGGGTAGAATGGATCGCTTAGGATATCTGGAAAGTTTCCTTGAAGTCTTGGATCAAGGCTCATTGAGCGCTGCGGCACGAGCCCGCAACGTCAGCCAGCCAGCCATAAGCCAGCAAATGGCCGCTCTCGAAGCGGATTTCGGCACCCCGTTGCTGCAGCGCACTACATCTGGCGCAATGGCAACACGTGCAGGTAGCATCGTTGCAAGACATGCTTCTGACATGGTCGCCACACACCAGCGGATGCGCGCTGATATTTCCGCGATGGCCACTACTGCTGGTGGAGAACTGCGCATCAGTATCAGCAAAGTGATGGGGGAAAATCCGGTCGGAGATGCAATACAGGAGTTGCATGCCGCGTATCCAGACATGAAGCTAACGGTCAAAGTCGAAGACCGTCTGGTTGACGTGGTCAGAGAAGGATATGACTTGGCGCTCAGGACCGGTGACATCGGTGACGCCAATGCGATTGTCCGCAAGATTGGCCAGTTTGAAACAGTTCTGGTCGCAGCACCATCGTACTTAGATCGCTTTGGCCGGCCGAAGCATCACTCTGAAATGGGCCAACATGCCTTTATTCAATACGCCGATCATCGCGTTTATGGTTTTCACGCCGTGCGCAAGGACAGTCATGAGGCCGAGATCGAACTGGTGACCAAGCTGATTGTGGATACGCCCTCACATCTGATGAACGCGTTGGTGGATGGCTTGGGATATGCTCGACTGCCACGTGTCTTGGCGGATGAATTCCTTAAGAAGGGATCATTGGAAATCATGCTGGCAGACTACACCATAGAACCAAAAGACATCTATCTTGTATATCCCCATAGACATGCCATTACGGAAAGCACGCGAGTTGTAGTCAATGCCATCTATCAGGGCCTGACCAATTACGGCGGAACGCATGTCATTCAGCATCAGGACCTGAAGCCAGTGCGTTAGGTGCTCAAACTGAATGCTGTCGTTCTGTGAGGTACGGTCCATTGTTGATATTCGTGCCGCGCGCAGCATTTTGTTTGATCAGATGGTGGCTTTGCGGACCAAGCGGCTAGAATGTGAAGGTCTGCTATAGCAGAAGTGAGACCATAGTGAGGTCAAAAAATTCAGCGAAAGCCTAGGAAGATAAGAGGTGCGCGCGCCATAACCGGTCACATTAGGTTGGAACGATTGCGCACCATAGAGGACCGCAATTGCCCCAGTCCAAAAGAAAGAGTGCCGAGTTGATGGCTCATGTGACGCCGACCCTGGCGGGCGCAGGTTATCTGTCGGTGACCGAATTTTGATAGGCCTCGAGTATCGCAATCAATTCTGCACCAACCGACACTTGGTTTCTTGCACAAAACTCTGCCCAAACGCCACCATAAGGAAGGTCCTTGAGCTCCTCGGTTAGGGCCAGTCGGGCGGAAAAATCTAGCTTGTCCTCTGCTGCCCGTAAGGTCTCCCACGGTTTAAGAAGAGCTTGCAACAAGGCTTTTTGCATGTTGCGGGTCCCAATTACCCATGCGGCTGTACGGCTAATCGTGGCGTCAAAAAAGTCCAACCCGATGCGAGTGCGACCAAGAAGGTCTGCACTGACCAATTCGTGGGCCATTGCGAGTATGTCATCGTTTAGGAGGATTACGTGGTCACTGTCCCATCTCATGGGGCGCGACACGTGCAACAGGATCTCCGGCATTGAAAGCGATACTGCTGACAGCTTGTCGGCGATGTTTTCAGTGGGATGAAAGTGCCCCATGTCCAGACACAATAGCGTGCCCTTTCGGATCGCATAGCCGAGATAGAATTCGTGGCTGCCCACCGTGCAGGCCTCGACACCAATGCCGAAGAGCTTGGATTCAACGGCGTCCAACATGTTGTCCTTCGCTTGCAACAGCATTGAATCCAACGAAGCCTCAAGCCGCGCCCTGGCCGCCATACGGTCGACTGGGATGTCTTTGTAGCCATCGGGCACCCAAATGTTGTTGACCGATGGCGACCCGAGTTCCTCGCCCATCTTTGAAGCGATGTCGCGTGTGCGACGACCGTGTTCGATCCAGAAGTCACGGATGCCCTCGTCAGGGTGAGATAGCGTAAGATTGTCGTCGGCTTTGGCGTGCGCAAAGAAGGTTGGGTTAAAGTCCAGTCCGATGCCTTGGTTCTTCGCCCAGTCGACCCAAGGGGCGAAATGGCGGTATTCAATTTCGTCGCGATCAGGGGTCTCTTCTGCGTCCAGATACATGGCGTGCAGGTTGAGCCGGTGCTTGCCTGGAATTTGCGAATAGGCGAACTCCAAATCGGCTCGAAGTTCGTCGGGATTGCGTGCCCGCCCGGGATGGTTTCCCGTCGCTTGTATGCCACCGCCGGACGAGCTGGTCTGGTTTTCAAATCCGACAACGTCGTCGCCTTGCCAGCAATGGACCGAAATCGGGATGTCCTTCAGGCGATCGATTGCGGCCTCGGTATTGACGCCCCAATCCGCAAACTGTTCTTTAGCGCTCTCGTAACCCATTCTTTTACCTCTTTACCGCGTGAACGCCTGAACATTGCCCGCGTCGACGTTCAGGATATTGCCGGTTGATTTGGAGGAGGTTTCGGCTGCGAAGAAATAGCAAGCCTCCGCAATGTCCTCTGGCAAGACGGCGCGCTTTAGCATCGACCGGTTGCGATACATCTCCTCAAGGCCTTCTTTGTCGGTGCCATAGGTCGATGCACGCTGGTCTAACCAATCGCCTTCCCAGATCTTAGAACCTCGCAGAACAGCATCCGGGTTCACGACATTGACCCGGATCCCGGCTTCAGCGCCCTCAAGAGCAAGACAACGAGCGAGGTGGATTTCCGAGGCCTTAGCAGTGCAGTAGGCCGACGCGTTAGGTGATGCCGCAAGCCCGTTTTTCGAGGCGACGAAGACAATCGACCCGCCCATTTCCTGCACTCGCATCACCTTGAAGGTCTCGCGGCTAATCAGGAAGTAACCGGTCGACAAAACATCCATGTTCCGGTTCCAAAGCTCCAGCGAGGTTTCCTCGACCGGAGCGGAAGACGCGATGCCTGCGTTCGAGACCAGGATGTCGATACCACCGAATTCGACAGCTGTTTCGGCAATGGCGCATGCCACAGCAGCTTCGTCGGTTACATCCATTAGAGTAGAGCGCAGCACATCCATACCGAATCTCTGCTTCAGAGCGTTTTCCGTGGATGCAAGACTGTCAGCGTTGATATCGGCGATCATTACGCACGCGCCCTCTGCCAAGTAGCGCTCCGCCGTTGCCGACCCAATCCCACCCGCGCCGCCCGTGACCATCGCCACGCGACCGGCAAGCGATTTGGGCTTGGGCATGCGTTGAAGCTTAGCTTCTTCCAAGAGCCAGTATTCGATGTCGAAGGCTTCCTGTTCGGGTAGCCCGCAGTATTCGCTCACCGCGCTTGCCCCTCGCATCACGTTGATTGCGTTGACATAGAACTCGGCAGATATCCGGGCGGTCGCTCTGTCCTTGGCAAAGGTGATCATGCCGACACCCGGAATCAGGTAGACAACCGCGTTAGGGTCTCGAAGTTTGGGCGAATTGTCGTGTTTGCAACGCTCATAATAAGCCGCGTAGTCGTCGCGATAGGCGGCGACTTGCGCCGGAAGGCCGGCCAGAACCGCGTCGATGTTTTTCTTTACAGGATCGAAGCCGACAACGAGGGGGCGGATTTTCGTCCTAAGAAAGTGATCAGGGCAAGAGGTGCCAAGCGCCGCGAGGGGTTCCATGTCCTTGGCATTTACAAACTCAAGCACGGCATCGCTGTCGCTGAAATGCCCAACCATATGCTGATTGTCGCTCACGAACCCGCGGATTGCAGGCATTAGGCGCGCAGCAACGGCGCGGCGCTCAGATGGCGCAAGGCACTCATGCTTCTCGCCACCAAAAGCTGGAACATCAGCTGTGCGCTTTGCCAACCAACCGGTTGCGACATTGATCACGTCGATCGTACAATCGTAGCAGTTCTTGGCGGTATCAGCCCATGTGAAGAGACCATGGTTCTCCAGAACCACACCGTCGGCATCAGGGTTTTCAAGGCAGAATTTCTCCAGCCAAATGCCTAGCTCATAGCCGGGACGCTTCCAGGGCAACCAGCCAATACGGGTTCCAAAAATTTCTTGGGTCAGTGCACGTGAGTTTCGTGATGCCGCAATTGCAATGATCGCGTCTGCGTGGACGTGATCAACATGTTTGCGTGGCACATAGGCATGCAGCGGGGTGTCGATGGATGCCGCCCGCGGATTTAGTTTGAAGGTGCAGTGCGGCAGGTAACCGACCATCTCGTCTTCAAACTCCACACCTCTGTAGAGCCCTTTTAGAGCAGTCAGCTTATCCATGTAGAGCGTCGCGAATCCATCAAGCTTCATCGAACCGATGTCACCCCCTGATCCTTTGACCCAAAGGACTTCGACATCCTTGCCACTCAACGGATCGGTCTCGATGATCTTCGCTGAAGTGTTCCCACCGCCGTAGTTCGTCACGCGTTTGTCTGATCCAAGGATGTTTGAGCGGTACAGCAGTAAATCCGATTCGGACATTCCTGCCGCAACACTCTTATCCCACCGGTTCTCCAGAAGCTGATTCTCTACCGATTTCAACATGTTGCCCTCGCTGTTGCCTGGATTCGGCGGTGACTTTGTGTTCCGTTTAGCCTTGCCTCGATCCGGCAATATGTCAATCAATATCGATCAATATCGGTCATGCTGCGCCGCAGAATGACCGATATTGACTGAAAATGATTGACAGATGCACCGAATCTGCGCACCGTTCAAGACATGGGAGGCGTACTTGCACGAAAAAGAACGACATAGGATTATTCTCTCGGCGGTTCAGGATCGGCCAGTCGTGACCGTCGTGGACTTGTGCAGCCTGACGGGCGTGTCTGAGGCGACCATTCGGCGCGATATCTCGACTTTACACATGCAAAAGAAGCTCCGCCGTGTTCGCGGAGGCGCTGAGGCTATCACACCACCGCAGTTCGTTGGACTTGCCGGTCGCCCGTTCTCGGTCAACGAGACTTTGAGAATAAACGAAAAGCGGGCCATCGCCCGGGCCGCAGTTGAGATGTGCGAAGATGGCGACAGCATAATCATCAACGGCGGTACAACGACATTCCAGATGGTACACCCGCTTGCCAATCGGCGGCTGCAAGTTTTCACTAACTCGTTCCCGATAGCCGAACATCTCCTGAAGCACTCTAAGAACACAGTCATGCTGTCGGGCGGAACAATCTACCGTGAGCAGAACATTATTCTGTCCCCGTTCGACAACGACGTGACCCGCAACTTCTACGCCAAGCGAATGTTCATGGGCGCGCAGGGCCTGGGACCAATTGGCCTGATGGAGGCTGATCCTCTGCTGATCCAGGCCGAGCAGAAGCTAATCGGCCAAGCTGACGAACTCGTCGTTCTCGTCGACAGCTCGAAGTTCAGCCAGCGGTCTAGTCTGGTTCTTTGCCCGCTCGATCGCATCAGTACCGTCATTACGGATGATGGCGTTTCTGACAAAACGGCGGCCATGCTGGCGGCAGCAGACGTAAAACTCATCGTCGCTAGTTCTGGCAGCATTCAAGAGAAAGGGGCGGCCTCCTGACCACCTCATCTACTAACTATAACAAGCCACCTTAAGGGAGAATCAAATGAAACGTCGAACTTTCACTTCAGTCGTTGCCGGGCTTAGCCTAGCGGCAAGCATGTTGGGATCAACGGCTATGGCGCAGGAAAACATGCGCATTGCGCTGGTTGTAAAAGCTCTGGGAATTGGATTCTTCGAGGCGGCCGCTGAAGGCGCTGAAGAGGCTGCTGGAGAGCTCGGCAATGTCGAGATCATTTATACCGGTCCGACCGACACTACGGCGGAAGGTCAAATCGAGGTAGTCAACTCGCTCATCGCGCAAGGCGTTGATGCCATTGCGATTTCAGCAAATGACCCTGACGCGGTTGTACCTGCGCTCAAAAAAGCAATGGAGCGCGGCATCACTGTGATTTCGTGGGATTCGGGCGTCGCCCAAGAGGGCCGCCAGATGCATCTGAACCCATCGTCGACACCGTTGATTGGCAATACCATCATCAAGCTTGCCGCCGACCATATGCCGGACGGTGGTGATGTTGCGATCCTTTCCGCGACTGCTACAGCGACTAACCAAAATGCTTGGATCGAAGCCGCAAAAGAGGTTCTACCCGACTACGCAGGCGTGAACCTTGCCGCGACTGTCTACGGTGATGACCTGTCCGACAAATCCTACCGAGAGGCTCAAGGCCTTATGTCCACCTACCCGGACCTCAAGGCGATAATCGCACCAACGACTGTTGGGATTCTCGCGGCATGCCAGGCCGTTACAGACGCAGGCAAGATTGGTGAAATCAACGTTACTGGTCTGGGTTTGCCATCTGAAATGGCGGGCTGTGTAGACTCCGGCGCGACCAAGAGCTTCGCGATCTGGAATCCGATTGACCTTGGTTACTCCGCAACCATGTTGGCAGCGGCGATCGCCAACGGCGCTGAAGCTGCTCCGGGCGCTGAGATCCCGATGGGTCGGATGGGAGCCGTAACGTTGGACGATACCAATACAGCGGCCATGGCTGACCCGTTCACCTATGACAGTTCAAATATTGACCAGTTCAAATCGATCTTCTGATCTGAACGGTTTCCGGCGCGGGCTTTTGATCCGCGCCGGTACAATCACAATCTCTTAAAAACCCAATCGAGCCCATGCAGTTGGAGATCAGACCAAACGTGTCTAGCCGAACCGCCCCAGACATCGATCCCCTGCTGTCGCTTTCGGGGATTACGAAGACTTTCCCGGGTGTGCGGGCGCTGTCGGACGTGTCGCTGAAGCTTTTCCCAGGAAAAGTGACGGCATTGGTTGGCGAAAACGGCGCGGGCAAATCGACCGTCGTCAAGGTTCTGACGGGAATTTACCAGCCAGACGAGGGCGACATCCGGATCGGCGGCCAACCAGTGCGCTTCCCGACTCCACAATCGGCAGAAAACGCCGGCGTAACAGCTATCCACCAAGAAACCGTTCTGTTTGATGAATTGTCGGTCGCCGAGAATATTTTCCTTGGGCACGCCCCGAGGAGCAAGTTTGGACTTATTGACAAAAAAGCGATGGTCGCGCGCGCCCGCGAGATACTGTCGGGCATCGGTGCCAAGATCGACCCTGGTGCAACGCTTAAGGATCTTGGAACTGCAAACAAACATTTAGTGGCCATAGCTCGTGCGCTCTCTATCGATGCTGGCGTCGTGATCATGGATGAGCCAACAGCAGCATTGAGCCAGAAGGAAATCGAAGAACTCTACGAGCTCGTTGAGAACCTGAAGCGTCAAAACAAGGCAATCATGTTCATAAGCCACAAGTTCGATGAGATCTTCCGTATAGCGGACTTCTACACTGTTTACCGCGACGGCCAGATGATCGGCGAAGGCGCCATCGAAGACGTCAATGAACCAGAACTTGTAAAGATGATGGTCGGGCGGGACGTAAGCCAGATTTACCCAGATCGAGATCATAACATTGGTGACGAGGTGCTTGCAGTCGAAGGCTACGAGCACCCGACGGAGTTCGCGAACATCGGGTTTACGCTCCGGCGAGGTGAGATCCTGGGGTTTTACGGGCTGGTTGGAGCGGGCCGTTCGGAGTTCATGCAGGCCCTCTTTGGTATCACCCGTCCCTCTGGCGGCAGTGTAGCAATCGACGGCGCGTCGATCACCATCCGCTCTCCAGCAGAAGCAGTGGCGAGCGGTATCGTTTATGTTCCTGAGGACAGGGGTAAGCAAGGTGCGATTGGCACTTTACCAATATTTCAAAACGTGACGTTGCCGTCGCTGGCACGCACGTCGCGCAATGGTTTCCTCAAACTTGCCGAAGAATTCAAACTAGCGCGTGAGTACACCGAACGCCTCAATCTGCGCGCTGCGTCTTTGGACATCGATGTGAACAATCTTTCGGGCGGAAATCAACAGAAAGTCGTGATCGCTAAATGGCTCGCCACTCAACCCAAGGTCATCATCCTGGACGAACCGACCAAAGGTATCGATGTTGGGTCAAAGGCGGCGGTGCATGAATTCATGGCAGAGCTTGCGGCTCAGGGCCTCGCGGTCATCATGGTCAGTTCGGAGATCCCAGAAATCATTGGCATGTCCGACCGGGTTATCGTGATGCGCGAGGGACGGATTGAAGCCGAGCTGGATCGCAAGGATATCACTCCGGAAACGCTGGTTACTCACGCCGCCGGAATCAGTGAGGCAGTGCAATGAAGCAGATACTTGCCTCTCGTGAGCTTCTGCTACTTACCGCGATCGGATTGCTGCTCATGCTGATTGCGTGGCGCTTTCCGGGTTTCGTCGCCCCCTCAAATCTTGTTGTTGTCTTTAATGACACCTCGCCGCTGATCCTGCTGGCGATCGGCCAGATGATTGTCATTCTGACCAGGTGTATCGACCTTTCCATCGCTGCAAACCTTGCTTTGACAGGCATGGTCGTTTCGCTGGTCAACATTGCCGTGCCCAGTTTGCCAATCATCGTCATCGTATTGATCGCAATTGGGTTCGGCACAATCTTGGGAATGTTGAATGGCATTTTGGTTTGGAAACTCGCTATCCCGCCAATCGTCGTGACGCTTGGCACACTGACCATTTTTCGTGGCATCATCTTCCTTCTTACCGAGGGTAAGTGGGTCAATAGCCACGAGATGAGCGATGCCTTCAAGGCCGTTCCACGAACGGATATTTTCGGCTTACCGGTCTTGAGTTGGATCGCAATCACCGCAGTGATTTTGTTTTCAGTCATAATGGCGCGAACAATCCTGGGGCGCGCGTTCTACGCTGCAGGAGGCAATCCACACGCCGCCACTTATGCCGGGATCAACGTTGGTCGAACACAGTTCTGGGCTTTCACGATATCGGGGGCCATAGCGGGCCTAACAGGATATCTCTGGGTCTCCCGGTTTGCCGTCGCCTATGTCGATGTCGCGGGCGGGTTTGAGCTAACTGTCGTTGCGGCCTGCGTCATTGGTGGAGTGTCCATCATGGGGGGCATAGGTACAGTGCAGGGTGCACTTTTGGGTGCGTTGTTTCTCGGGATCATCGCAAACGCGCTGCCGGTCGTGAACATTTCACCCTTCTGGCAAATGGCCATCTCAGGCGGTGCGATCATTATTGCCGTCGTCTTGAACGCGCAGGCCAACCGTACGCCCGGTCGCATCATCTTGAAACGCGCGGAGCATGCGACATGAGTACCACTCGTAGCATCCCCGATCGCCTGCGATCGCCAATAGAACGAAACCTTAAGAGCTGGGAAAGCCTGCTGTTGCTAGTCGCCGTTGGCATCTTTGTCGCCAACTCGTTCGCGTCTCCGTATTTCCTGAACGCCTGGAACCTCTCTGATGCAACGTTCAACTTCACGGAAAAGGCGATGATCGCGTTTGCCATGGCTCTGCTCATCATTTCTGGCGAAATCGACCTTTCTGTCGCAGCTATCATTGCATTGGCATCAACAGCTATGGGGGCAGCGGTGCAAGTTGGCGTCGGGACCCCCGGTTTGATCTTTATTGGGATTGCTGTCGGCCTGTTGTGCGGCGCGTTCAACGGTGTTTTGGTCACGGGTCTTGGGCTGCCGTCTATCGTCGTCACAATCGGTACCATGAGCCTGTTCCGTGGCCTCAGCTTCATTATCCTTGGAGATCAGGCCTATAGGGGCTACCCGCCAGATTTTGCCTTCTTCGGGCAAGGGTACGTTTGGTGGGTGATCTCGTTTGAGTTGACGCTCTTCGCAATCATCGCGGTTATCTACGCAGTCCTTTTGCACATGACCAATTTCGGGCGTGCGGTTTATGCGATCGGCAACAATTCGACGGGCGCGCTGTTTTCCGGGATTCGCGTCGGCCGCATAAAGTTCATCTTGTTCCTGCTAACCGGCCTTATGTCCGGGGTCGCGGCGATTTGTTTGACGTCACGACTTGGCTCAACGCGGCCATCCATCGCCTTCGGGTGGGAACTTGAGATTGTGACCATGGTCGTTCTCGGCGGCGTTAGCATCCTCGGCGGCTCGGGATCTATCCCCGGCGTTGTCATTGCAGCATTTGTCATGGGGCTGGTGACTTTCGGGCTCGGCTTGCTGAATGTGCCAGGGATCGTAATGTCGATCGTAATCGGCGTGCTCTTGATTTCGGTTATCGCGCTGCCGAGGCTCTGGTCGATGTGGAGACCTGCCTGATGGAAAAATACGCCTTCAAGATGCATCTCAATCCGGGCTGCAAAGACGAGTACAAGACACGCCACGACGAGATCTGGCCCGAGCTTGTCACCTTGCTGAAGGATGCAGGCGTGTCAGATTATTCGATCCACCTGGACGAAGAGACCAACACCCTTTTTGGCGTTCTTTGGCGGACCAAGGAGCATACGATGGATGCCCTGCCCGGACACGAGGTCATGCAGCGCTGGTGGTTGCATATGGCAGACATCATGGAAACGAAACCCGACAATGAACCGATAGCGGAGCCGCTAACGCCCGTGTTTCACATGCCATGAAAGCCCGCCACATCGCTGTCATCGACATCGGTAAGACCAATGCGAAGCTTGCTCTCGTAGACACATTTGATTTGTCCGAGATTGCCGTCGTCACTCTGCCAAACACTGTCCTTGATCGGCCTCCATATCCACATTTCGATGTCGAGGGAATCTGGGCATTCCTCCTCGACTCGCTTGCCAAGTTTCATAAAGAACAGGGTGTCGACGCGATCTCTATTACCACTCACGGCGCATCCGGTGCCCTGATTGCCGCCGACGGGAGCCTTGCAGCACCGATACTCGATTACGAGCATACAGGGCCCGACAGTGTGGCTGCGGACTACAACGCGCTTCGACCCGCCTTCGAGGAAACCGGATCGCCAAGGCTGCCGGTGGGACTTAATCTTGGCGCGCAAATCCACTGGCAATTCACGCGCGACACTTCGCTTCGCGACCGCACGAAAGCCATCATCACTTATCCGCAATACTGGGGTCATCGGTTGACCGGAGTTCTCGCCAGCGATGTGTCGTCCCTGGGCTGCCACACTGACCTCTGGAACCCCTACAAAGCGGAGTTTTCTTCACTCACCGACCATCTCGAAATCAGAGGTAAGCTGGCTCCGGCGCGAAAATCCACCGATGTTCTCGGTTCTTTATTGCCGGATATTGCCTCCAGAACCGGCCTCAGGCCCGACACACCTGTCCTTTGCGGTATTCACGACTCCAACGCATCGCTCCTAACTCATGTAATGCGGCGCAATCCTCCGTTTTCAGTGGTGTCGACAGGGACATGGGTAATAGTCATGTCCGTCGGAGGGCCCAAAGTGGTGTTAGACGCAACCCGCGACGCCTTAATCAATGTGAGCGGTCTGGGCGAACCAATTCCTTCCGCCCGCTTCATGGGCGGTCGAGAATACGAGATAATCCGGGCTGGCCAAAGCGCAATTTGTGATGCAGCTGTGCTGAGCGCAGTCGCGGAAAACGGCCCTCTACTTATGCCTGCTGTCGTACCTGAGAGCGGCCCTTTTCAAGGGCGCGTGCATCATTGGATTGGGTCAGAACCCAAGCAGGGTACGCCAGAACGCATCGCCGCACTTAGCTTCTATCTTGCATTGATGACAGCGGAATGCCTGTCGCTAACAGGGCATCGGGGCCCGATCGTTGTCGAGGGCCCTTTCGCCACAAACAACGGCTACTGTGAAATGCTCCGCGCAGCAACAAACTGGCCCATTTTTGTCTCCGAAAGCGCAACTGGGACAAGCCAAGGTGCTGCTCTGCTATCATTGAAATCGGACGCGCTTCCAGAGAGCGTAGAGCCGAGTCCATTCAGGTCGGCCAACGACCCCACCCATCGCGCATATGCGGAGAGGTGGCGGAGGGCCGCGGTTATCTGAGGCACGGTCGAACGCCCTGTCCAAATCGGGAGAAGTCATCAGAACCGACGCTGCCGCCAACTCTCAGACCTTATGCCGTCTTAGGGTTTTGAAAACGTTGGTTGCTGCAGTCTATTGGGCTCTTATCGAAGTGAACGTAGGTCAGGTCCGTATGACCTTTCAAAGCGCTATCTTGAAATCCGATCTCTCAATACACCCGTGCTGCACTGAGAAATTCAGTATCGATAGAAAACCACATGTTCGCCACCAAGTGACCATTGAATAAGATGGGCTCACAGCCGACCTCGGAGACAGTCCAGTATTGCCGCCTGCCCCACATCTAACGGATCTCGAGGACGGCCCATAAGAGACATTGCAGCCATGCGCCGAGGGGTGCACCAACGATTGATCTCGGCTCTCATCGGCACAATTTGTGCGCTCTTTACCTTGAAATCAGCGCGGCATGCAATTTGGCGAAAAGTTCGGCTTGAGATGATATCTGCAGCTTTCGATAAATGTTCCTGCGGTGAACCTTTACGGTATCGGTAGCGATATTCAGATGGCCACTGATGGAGAGGTTAGAATGGCCCTCCAGGATCAACGCAGAAATTTCTGCCTCGCGACGCGTCAACTCCTTCGGCGGTAGGCGTTTGCTGAAGTTGAGGATCAACTTTGCTGTATCTGGTCCACCGGTCTGTTTTGTTGCAGCGCTGGACACATGAACTTTCTCAGCATGCTGGCGCAGCAACTCAGTGATCACAGGTGCAATCGCGCGCCAACCATTGACTTCAGACCTCGAAAACGGTCCGCCACGCTCGTCGCGGCTGCTTGAAATCGCGCTGACCGAGCCGTCGGACTGGCGGACCAGTACACCAACCTCGTCACAAAGCCGCGTCTGTGCGTAGTAGCGGCGGTAATATTCAGACCTGTAGAACCGATCAGGCGCAATGTCTCTGAGGCGAAAGAAACCGGGCCGAAAGGAACGCATTGCCATCTGATAGTAGGGATCAAGCCGGTACGTACCGCTCAGATATTGCGAGTGACAGATTTTCAGTAGTTTCGGATCCCCGATCTAGCTGTATTGCAAAACCGGCTCGCGATCAGGGTAATACGTCAGGATCAGAAAGGTGCAGAACGAAACTCTGACGCCGAGTTCCCGCTTGAGGTCGTGGCCGAAACCCGACCGGGATGTCCGTTGCATCAGCAAGGACAAGGATTTTGCAATCCAGTCACGGATCAATGAATTATACCCGTTTTAACCACTAAAACTGGTATAGGGCGCTGCCTTCTCCTCGGGCAACCCTATTCGAGAGTTCTGTGCCCTCGGCTGCATCTGCGGGCCGCACCACCATTGTCGAATAGCATTGCCCCCCAATCCGCGTTCTCCAACTGGCAGATCAGCAGGAACAGGCGCCTTCGGCGTCTAAACTGCAAGCCGCCCTGATTTTTCCAAAACGAAGTCAGGATCAATCAAATCGGTTGGGATGCTGGATGAACGGGGTAAGGCGAAAATGGCAAGGTTCTTTCGCTGGTGGCAGAACTTTGTGTCGCCTCATATTGCGAGATGTGGAGCGACACAAAGTTTTGCCATTAGATGGAAGTTAAGTCATTGGTTTCGCTTACTATGAGTATTTTCCGTCGCACCAACCTTACCATTTGCGACTCAAGGGTCTGCCATTAAACCCGAGTGTCCTTTTTAACTGACGTTGCTGTCCGCTTCAGTGACCGGCAAGACAAAGCTCGAAAGCTATTTAGACTCCGCGCTCGACACAGGACACTTTTGGCGGAGTGAGAATTTCGCCACGCAACCAAATGAGGGTTTGAAGCAGACACGATGAAACATGTTGTGAAGTCTGTTCCGCCGCTTAAAACAACTGCTTTTCTTTCGCCAGCAGAGCGGCTTGCGTTCTGTTGGAAACGCCCAGTTTGGCCAGCACATTTTTTACGTGCAGCTTTACGGTAACCTCTTGGATTCCCAGATTTCGAGCGATCTCCTTGTTGGAAAGGCCGATGCAGAGCTGCTCCAGCGTCTGCATCTCCCGGTCTGACAGGGTGGCAAAAACGCCAGATGACTCCGCTGGCTCGTCTGCCTGTCCAAAGTCAAAGGGGAAATACCGTTCGCCTGACAGTACAAACTTGATGGCGTTGACCAGCGACACGGCTTTCAAAGATTTGGGAATAAACCCATTTGCACCATTCTCCATTGCCTTATTGGCTACCTCGCGATTAGCGACACCTGACATCAGTACGACCTTGGTCGCAGGAAAGGCCTGGCGGGCACGACTAAGGCCACTCAAGCCGTCCATACCTGGCATGTGATAGTCGAGGATAAGCAGATCGATGGAATCTAGGCCACGCATCAATTCCAACGCTTCACCCAAATTGGCGGCGGTCTGGACTTTGAAGTCGTCTACGGTTTCCAGATAGGCCGCAATTGTGTCACGGACCAGATCATGGTCGTCAGCTAAGAGGATATTGGGCATGTCCACAGTTTCCTTTCGCTGAACGCATTCACAACCAAAAAAATCAGGCCAAAACATGACAGAACTATACTTTGGTATAGGTGCCTATGCCAATGCTCTGATGACTGTACGGGATTAATAGTTACAACCCTGTTTACCTGACCCGGAGGCTATTCGATGGCACAAAAACACTACTCGCGGATTTATGTCGTGCTGTTCTTGCTCTTGTTGAGTTGGGTCGCTCCAGCTTCAGCTCAGGCAGAGATGACGTTGGAAGTAACGACATCAGGCCCTGCCTCCGATACCCTCGAACTCAGCCTTCAAGATCTTGACGCAATGGACCAGGTGTCATTCAGCACCTCGACGATCTGGACAGATGATGAAGTTACGTTCTCGGGGGTGCCGTTGAAAACCCTGCTTACCGCACTAAACACGGGCGGCACGAGTGTCGAAATGGTGGCCTTAAACGACTACAAGGTCACGATGCCACTGGCGGATCTGGAAGACAACGCTCCGATCATAGCCACTCGCATGGACGGCGAGACAATGTCTGTTAGGGACAAGGGGCCGTATTGGGTTGTTTTCCCATACGATCAGGATCCCAAATACCGGGTTGAAACGATCTACACGTTCAGCATCTGGCAGCTTAAGCGTTTGAAGGTCGTGGATTAACTCGCTGAGTGTGCTTACGGTGACCTCAAACAGGAGGTTGCACTTGAAGCCGGAGTTGAACCGATACCGTCTCTTGGTATTGGCAGGCATCTGCCTGTTGATCATCTTGTTCGCCATAATGGTCTCGAACCTGCTATCACAAGTGCGCGACCTGTCGAGCGCTGATGAAGACAACATCCAGTGGAGCATTTCGCAGCTCGACATAGAGTTTGCGAACCTCGACACCATTCTGACCGAGCAAGCCGCCACACAGAAAAGCTTCTCCGACCAAGTACAATTGCGAGCAGATATTGCGTTAAGCCGTTTGAACGTTGTCAATTCTGGGCGGGCACGCGAAATTTTTGGTGACAGTACCGAAGCAGCTGATTTGATTGAGCCAATCAATGCGTTTGCGGACGATGCCGTTGAGATTTTGGATTCAACGGACCCGCTGGACGAAACGAAGCTGCTTGAATTGAAAAGTTTGGTACGTGACGTTCGCCCTTTTGTTCGAGAGCTTGCATTGTTGGGAGTCCGTTTAGGTGCCGAACGTTCCGAAGACCGGCGTGCTGAGTTAGCCAGTCAGTTGTCTCGAACCGGAGGTATTGCGATTGGCTTGTTGATCCTCATGGCGCTTCTGATGCTTTTCCTGGATCGTCTTTTGCAACGCTCAGCACGCAGGGACGCAGCATTGTCCGCATCGTCAAAGCAACTGACCTCGACTGTCGCTGCTTCTCTTGATGCCATTGTGACTGCAGATAGTTCTGGGCGGATTATCGACTTCAACGCCTCTGCCGAACGTGTTTTTGGTTGGGGGCGCGACGAGATTGTCGGATTGACGATGGACGACACGTTCATCCCTCATCGAATGCGCGATGCGCACCACAATGGGATGAAGCGTTACCTTGAGAAGGGTATGCCACGTGTCGTGGATGCCGGCCGTGTTGAGCTTTCCGCATTGCGCAAAAGTGGCGAGGAGTTCCCCGTCGAACTAAACATTACAACCACGCATAGTGGTGATGACATTACGTTCATCGCTTACATCCGCGATATCAGCGAACGTAAGATCACCGAGCAAAAGCTGATTGATGCCCGCGACCGGGCCGAACGGACGGATAAGGCCAAGTCACAGTTCATGACAGTAATGAGCCACGAAATGCGCACCCCGCTGAACGGTATCTTGGGTGTGCTTGATCTGCTTAAGACTACCCGCCTAAACGACCAACAGGCTCGCTACACCCGAATTGCGACATCTTCCAGCGAGATTTTGCTGGAACATGTGAACGAAGCACTCGACATCACTCGGATTGAAACGGGCAATTTGCAACTGAACTCCGAAGCCTTTGATCTAACAGAGCTTATGCAAGCGTTAGTCGACCTGTTCGAACCGCTCGCCGATGAGAAAAATTTGGCCATCAAACTTGACATAGATCCGACAATGCAGGGTCCATATCACGGTGATTCCGGGCGAATTCGCCAGATACTAACCAATCTGATCGGCAACGCCATCAAATTCACTGAAGTTGGCGAGATCACATTACGTGTAGACGGTATTCACGGCTCCGAAGCCTCTTCACTTCGTTTCGAAGTGATCGATACCGGCATCGGCATTCCCGCCGAAAAGCATGAGCAGGTGTTTGAGGATTTTATTGCCCTCGCGAGTAGCGAGGGTCGCCAGGCTCGTGGGGATGGTCTGGGTTTGTCCATCTCTCGTCGTATCGCACGTGCCATGGGCGGGGATGTATCCCTTAAAAGTGTCGAAGGTGCGGGATCGGTGTTTATCTTAACTTTATCCTTGCGACGCACGGAACCTGTGACTCGAGTTGGCAGTGACAACCTAGCCAAAAACGCCAAGCAAGCACCCTCATGCAACATCCTTATTGTCGAAGATAACAGCATCAATCGTAGCGTTCTTGGCGACATGCTAACGGCCATGGGGCACAAGGTACACGAGGCAGTTAACGGCGAAGATTGCCTGCAAAAGGCCAAGAATGAAGCTTTCGACATTATCTTGATGGACATTAGCATGCCAGTCATGGACGGGATCGAAGCAACCCAACGCTTGCGCCACGGTAACGGGATAAACGCGGGGACACATATTGTCGGCCTAACAGCCCATGGGCGCGAAGAGTTCCGTGAAAGGTCTGTAGCTGCGGGCATGGATCGTTTTCACACCAAGCCCATCAGGCTGGAGGCCCTACACAACATTGTTGCGGAAGTGACGTCCAAGCATTTGTCCAAACCGGATACGGCACACTTTCCCGAAGCGCTTGTGGAGATGATCAAATTGCTCGGCAGCGCCAAGGTCGCAACCATCGCAGAAAAATTTCTGTCCGAGATGGCTACATTTGCGGCGGACCTTCGCGCAGCGAGCGACCCGCCCGATATGCTGGCTTTTGCAGAAGCAGCCCATAGGGCCAAGGGCGCGGCGTCTCTTCTAGGGCAGATTGAACTACACGATACTTTGGAAAAGCTGGAACTTGACGCGCGCGATGGAAAACTCACGGCAACGCGGACCTGGGCCGAAACACTGGACGCCGAGGCGACAAAGTCAAAATCGGTACTTGATAGCGCTATAATCCAAGGCGCAGACGCCCCATAGGGCTACCTACCCTATCCGTCGGGATAGCTGCCCCATTCCTATTCCACCCAATCTATACTCTCGCACCCCGGCGCATTTCGCTCCGGGCCTCTACACCTGAGTTCATCTTGAACAGGGTCGCCTGGAGGGGCCCGCGCAGAGGAACATCAAAATGAAAGATTCAAAAAACATCATAGTGGTCGGTGGCGACGGATTCTGTGGCTGGCCAACGGCGCTCCACCTATCAAAGCTGGGTCATAACATTACTATCGTCGACAACATGTCGCGCCGTGAAATTGATGCGGCGTTGGGCGCTGACAGCCTAACGCCGATTGCCTCCATGGATGATCGACTGGCCGCATGGAAAGAGCATTCAGGCAATACCATTGCATTTGAGAACATCGACATTGCAGAGGATTTTGACGCTGTCACCACTTTGCTGGACACGATCAAACCAGACACCATTGTGCATTTTGGCGAGCAACGCGCCGCGCCATATTCGATGAAGGGTGTCGGTGAGAAACGCTACACCGTCGACAACAACATTTCGGGCACTCACAACCTGTTGGCGGCATCGGTCGCGTTGGGTTTGGATGCACACTTTGTCCACCTCGGCACTATGGGTGTCTATGGATACGATGATGACGGATTGGAAATCCCCGAAGGCTACCTGCCGGTCTATGTCCCTGGTGACGATAAACAGATCACCAAGCGTGATATCTTGTACCCGACCAACCCCGGCAGCGTGTACCATCTGACCAAATCCATGGATCAACTGCTGTTCCAGTTCTACGCCAAGAACGATCGGCTGCGGATCACCGACCTACACCAAGGCATCGTTTGGGGGACTCAAACGGACGAAACCAAACTGGACGAACGCCTGATCAACCGCTTCGACTATGACGGGGATTACGGAACGGTATTGAATCGCTTTTTGATGCAAGCCGTCGTTGGTCATCCGCTTACCGTACACGGCACAGGTGGCCAGACACGGGCTTTCATCCACATACAGGACACGGTGAAGTGCCTTGCCCTGGCCGTTGAAAACCCGCCTGAAAAGTACGGCAAGGTTGCCATCCTGAACCAAATGACCGAAACGCATACCGTGCGCGAGTTAGCCAAACTGGTTTCTGATGTTTCCGGCGCGCTTATCGCCAACGTGGAAAACCCCCGCAACGAAGCTGCAGAAAACGATCTGCGTGTTTCAAACAAAACTTTTCTCTCTCTAGGTCTGAAGCCGATCACGCTGGCCGAAGGCTTGATCGATGAAACACAAAAGATTGCCGCAAAGTACGCAGACCGGTGCATTCATAAGATGATCCCTTGTGTATCCACCTGGACCCACAAGCAACGTCCAGGAATCGTCTCTCCAAAGCCACGCAAGGTGGCCTGACAACTTCGCACCGCTCGCGTTTGACCTGCTTGGAGGTGGGCCTAACGCGAGCGGTTTTTGTAACCATAAAACTACAGTGAAAAACATGCGCATGATTGGCATTGGGCTCATGGGATTTCTCTTGGCAGGTATAGCCCTCCTGCTATCGACAATGAACATTCTGGAACAAGGAAAACGCTACATCCATGAAGTAACGTCCGGCCCGCAATTGGTGTTTGAGCACCGTACACCCGCCAAAGCACAAGATTTGTACGAAGCAGTGATATTGCGCGCCGATCCCGACAATCCAGTCATTTTATCCGGTTTTCCCGCCTACCAGAGCGTCGCATTCATGATGCCAGTGGATGCACGCCCGACGTCTGGATACCTCCAAATCGATGCAACGTCTCAGGTTCTGGATGGGGTTGAAGGGGTGCTACGCATCTCAATCAACAATACCCGCCGAGGCGAGATGCTGCTGCGTTCAGGCGAGGTGGGACGTTCTCTGCAAATTCCTCTCTCAACGACAGACTTTGCAGGGAACCAACTGGTCGTTTCCTTCTCGCTGCAGGGCACTGGCACTCAACTCCAGTGTGGTTCGCAGGACGGTTTCGAAGCCGTTGTTGAGATCGAAACGACCAGTGCTGTTTTCTTGACGCTGGATCGACCGCTGCAAAGTGTACGCGATCAGGTGCATGCCTGGGGTAATGTCGTGCGCGTTGCATGGCCCGATTGGCTGAAAAAGGACGAACAGCTTCGCCGCATGGTGTTGGCAACCCAGTTCCAGCGACGGGGCCTTGCAACCGTGTTTGCTCCGTCCTCACAAGAACCAGCTCTAACTACCCTCGAGCTACGCGCGGCACTTCCAGCCTTTCCTGAAACCGAATTACATACCAACGTAGGAAGTGCGTTACCCCGCAAAAGAACAAATGTCGGTTTGCGCCGCTTTTATAGGCAGGCTTTATGGCGTGAACGGTTCGATTTGGGGGGCGGCGGCGGACAGTACATACCCAACCAGTTGGATTTGCGCATGCAGCTTGGGCGCCTCATGCCTGGTCAGAATTGGTCTCTCACCGTAACGCTAAACAACCGACTTGTCTTTCAAGAACATACCACAGGGGCTCATGCCGAGTACCGCGCGTTGATTGATCTCCCTTCTGATATTCAGGTCGCCTCAAACACGCTCGAAGTGGTGGCGACAACGACCGCTCCGCAAGACGGCGTTTGTGATCTGGGTCCTGAACTTGTGGCCGAGTTGCTACCTGATTCCCGTTTGATCGTTGGTGAGACGCCCTTTGCCGACGACCTGTCGGGTCTGCAATCCGCTTTGCAAAACGTAGGGCCAGTGAACATTGCGATGACCTCAGAGTTGACGGCGCTGGACGCTAGCGTGGTGAGCCGCATATTGCACAAGGTGGTACCTGCTGGTGTTGAACTCAAACCGGCTGGCAGGAAGGTTCACATCACTGTTCTGAGCCCTAACCACCCTACCCCGCCTCTAACTGAAGCTGGCCCCACCTGGTTGGTCACCGTCACCCAAGGCTTGTCCGTTAGAAAATTACAACAGAACGAAACAGTGTCGCATGTCGGTCTCGCACTGCTGGTTTCACCCACCGTGCCATCATTACCGGAGGCGGACGGATGAGTGACCTTGATGACAAGCGCGAGCAGATCAACTTTGTCTCGGTCGACAGCGCGCCCAAACGCTTTGCCGGACCGGTTTCAGAATGGCAGGCACCCAAAATGCTGGCGATGTTTGCACTGCTTGCGACAACACAGCTTTGGATAGTGAACACTGATCTTGTTGCACAGGTGTTTCCAAACCGTGACTACGTGTTTTCGGCCCACTCGGGACGGCACGCCATTGCGATCCGGATCTTTCTGATCTCATTCTTTGTTGCTTTCGCTGCCTTCAGCTCCGGCGACATACGTGGGCGTTCGATGTTCGGCCTCGATCTGGTATTAACCTTCCTGGCAGGCTGCGCTGTTTTCGATCTGGCAAACGCCTTGGCCGAAAATCTCCTCGGGTCATCATTCTCCCTGCATTTCAGTGCCATTGCCTCTGGGCTGTTCGGCTTCGCGGTCTATTCGTTCAAACTGCTTGAGCGGGGCTTCATGCCTGCACGCATCCGGGTCGAGCATATCCCAGTTAGTCAGATGCGTGCCTTATTGCGGCTTGGCGTCACAATTGGCATCGCGGCGGTAGTCGCGATGTGGGTTGGTGGTATGGATCTGCATGCGGTCGAAGTGATGCGCAACTTGACACTGCTAGGCGGCATTGGTCCGGGTGTGTTCCTGTTCCTGCCGGTGCTATTTGGGCAGCTCTATCTGCTTGCGATCTACGATGTAGTGACCGCCAAGACGCCCAGGTTTAACCCACCCGTTTCGGTCATCGTGCCTGCACACAATGAATCCTACATCATCAAAGATACAATCAACGCGATGGACCGCGCTGCCCACCACTATGGTGGTGAAGTTAACATCCTAATTATGAACAACAATTCCACCGACGACACAGAAGAGATCGCGCGCGAGACACTCTTGTCTTGCAAGGCTGCCAAAGGACGCGTGATCAATGTTCCAAAGCCCGGCAAGTCGAACGCTCTCAACGCAGGTCTTGATGCGTGCGAGACCGAGTTTCTTGTGCGTGTCGATGCCGACACGCTTGTGGGTGAAGATAACTTTACCCGAGCTATGCCATACTTCACAGATCCCTCCGTAGGTGTTGTAGGCGGCGTGCCTGTACCACCAGGTGGAGCCCTTTTTGACCGGGCTCGCCTGTTAGAAGTTCTTGTGAAGCACGGCTTTTACTCAGTTGCCATGGGGGCAGTGAACGGAGTTGTGGGTATCCCGGGCATGTTCGTCGTCTACCGCACGCAACACCCACGCCAACTGGGCGGTTTTGTCGAAGGGATGAATGGTGAAGACACCGACATCTCGCTCCGAATTGGTGAGTTGGGCTTCCACTCGGTTGTTGATCCCAAAATCCGCTACATCTCTGAAGTGCCGTCATCTTACAGCCATATGCGTGAGCAACGCATGCGCTGGTTCCGCTCAATCTATCACATCTCGTCGCGCTGTCGGGACCTGATCTATGGACCAAATGTGACGTTGAGGGGCAAGGTGATCCTGCCCTACATGCTGGTAAACTCAGCACGTCGAGCGATGCTTGTGCCCCTGATAATCTTTGGTGTCTTGGAGTGGGGCGTCGCGTTCAACGAAAACACTCCTATCGTTTGGCAGTCGATCATCGCTGTGACCACAGGCGCGCCCGCAATCGTCGCGGTGGTTGCTTCGCTGCTAAATGGCGTGCCACGCGGCATCCTTGCGCTGCCAGAATACCTGATATTCCGGGTACTACGGGCGTATTTCACTCTCGAATCCATGCTCAGCATTCTGATCGATATCCGCGCCGAAAACCTTGAGCTTGCAATCCGACGCGACATCGTCTCGGACAAGCCCATACGCGTAGCATGATGACGACATTTCATTCTCGGCCACGGAAGATTGGCCGACACAAACTACGGGATTAAGTAGAGGAGCGTAAAATGAAACAAATAGCTTTGGCCGCTACCTTAGCTTTGACTTTGGCGAATGTGGGCGCTGCTCAGGAACAACGCTTACAATTCAAGACTCTTGTCAAGCAGGAGCAGACCAATCCAATTGCAACATATGCCGCAATGACATCATTGGCAGAAAGTGGGTACGTTCCAGCAATCGATCGGGTCGGATACTACTTCCGAAAAGGGATCGGCACGCAAAAAGACCTAGAAGTGGCGCGTCATTGGTATGCGAGCGCCGTCGATGCTGGTCATCCTTGGTCCACCGCGTCTCTGGCTCGGGTAGAAATGGAGTTGGGACGGGGTGATGCTGCATTCGAGTTACTCCAAGCTGGTGTCAGCGACAACCAACCCGGCGCAGAACGCCTTTTTGCAACTGGCCACATTGATCGCAAGTTTGGCACCGCTTCAGACATCAAGCAAGGACGAGCGATCTTGGAGCGCATGGCGCAGAGCGGTGACCAAAATGCTGCACGCGATTTAGTGGTGCGCGTAAACTGGAAACGTTTAAGAGGACCTGCACCAGATACCGCTGTAGATCAAGTTGTGCGTGCAGGCCTTGCGGGTGACGCGAAGTACGCCGCAGTTGCGCTTGTGTATCTGTCTTCGGAGCCTGATAGAAGCGAAGAGACTATTCATACGCGTGCCATGCTCGCGGAAGTTCCTGGCGTTCCTGATCGGGTATTGTCGCCGGAGCTGATTAGGCTTGCCGCAGACATGCATCCCAGCCAATTCTGGTTGGAAGTGGAGGAGATTCTTGAAGGCACTCAACCAGAAAACTACGCCAAGGCAGCAAGTACGGCTTTTTGGATCAACAAGAATGCGTGGGTTCGTATATTACAGAAAGAGCTGCGCACCTTGGGCTATTACCGGGGCAGGATCGACGGGAGGATGACCACACGTACGATCAGGGCTCAAAACCGTTTTTGCAGGGATCGCGAGCTTTGGCCAATTTGCGCAGCAGGCCCACTGCGAGGAGCAACTGTGCGAAACGTGGCAAGCGCCATTGCAAAGGAAAAAGCATACTAGTCAAATTGAACATATTGCGCATCCGGGGTCATGAAAAGTGGCGGAGCAAATGGAAGGTCATAGGCAGACAGGCTCAGACTATTGCGAGTCGACCGAAGAGATCCGACTGTGCGCACTTCGTTAGAGCGTCGGACGCAAACAACCACCTGTTGTTTCGTTACTTCGCGACCAGCCACGAACGTCGGTGAAGCGGGTTTATGTGAAGCGGTCTCTGGTTGAGCGGTCAGCTCATCAGCGTATCGCCGACACAATCACTAAGTCATGTCTGAATTCATCCAATGACCATTCGTGCAAAGAATACCTGCTATCAACCCCAAGGCAGTAGTCGCAAATCAAACGAGCCAGAGTGACCGCGATAAATGGATGGCAACCCCCAACGGAGTAGAAAAACTCAGCGCGAAAGCGGGACTTGGCACGTAGTTCCACGCCACCCGCCGTAAACTCGCCTATCAATGATGATCCCGCGATAACCAATCACGCCGAAAACTCGGACTTCAACCAGACATATCGAGATTAGCCAACTCTCGCGAAGCTGAATTCAGGAAAGAGCGCTTTTAGTATCCTGATGTACTAATCTGTTTTTATGCCTCGAAATAATGTCAAAAACATCGATATTGCTATTTTTCGAAGAGTACTTTGAGAGGTCAGGGCTCTAAGAGAACAGATAACCCTTGATACCGAAGTAAAGTGTGCCGCACGGCTTTTGTCCGAAAATGAGATCGTGCGGTTGTTCATCAATGATCTCGACCAACCCGCCCTATACTCGAGAATGTAGTGCGCAATGGCTTCCAAGGTGGAATGCGCGGCAATTATTAACATTTCGATGGAAACACAAAGCGATGTGTATGAGGTTGCTCAATAGTGGCTGATCCGGAGGTCGGATGCTGAAGAGACATGAATTGTGTTTGATCTCACTCTATCCAACCTTTCTACCTTGGCTCCAAACCCCGTGCAGCAAGGGTGTTTGGCCCACCGTGCGCACGCGCAGTATATCTCCGCGTAGTCCTGACTGCAGCGCTCCACGGTCAGCCAATCGCGCGGCCTTGGCCGGGTTGGCGGTCACCGTGGAAATAGCGCGGGGTAGATCATCCCAGAGACGGGCGAGGTGGAAAGCCGACAAAAGCAGAGCTGACGGAACGTAGTCGGACGACACGATGTCCAGAAGATCGGCCGTGGCCAGCTCTTCCGCCGCAACATTGCCGGAATGCGAGCCGCCCCGGATCAGGTTTGGCGCGCCCATCATCACCGCAATGTCGTGATTGCGGCAGGCTTCGGCCGCCTCAAGCGTCGTTGGGAATTCCGCAAAGCCGGCACCGTTCTCAGAAGAGGTTGCGACATGTTCGGCGGTTGTATCGTCGTGGCTTGCCAGCACAGCGCCAAGACGGCCCGCCTCGGCGACGGCCCCGGCTTCGTGCTTCTCTCCAAAACGGTCCTGAAGGCGCAGCAGGTTTTCGACATGATCGGAAAACTCCGCATCATTCATACCGCGCTTTTTGGCGACATAGGTCTTCAGCGCGGACAGATCCCGGAACTGGCGCTGGCCGGGCGTGTGATCCATCAGGCTGACAATGCCAACCCTGTCTTCCGGCTCAAAAGCGGCCAGTTCGTCCAACAAAGAGTCCGAACAAATCTCGGCCCGCAGGTGCAGGAAATGACTGATCTTGAACAGCCCTTCGGCGCGCGCGGCCAGCAGCTCATCCGCAAGTTTACGGGCATAGTCGATGTAACGCCCTTTGCCAGAGTGGATCGAGCCCACGCGCATGGCGTCGAACACGGTTGTGATCCCAGTCGAGGCCAGCTCGGCATCATGAGCGATCAGAGCAGGCAGATGCGGCCAGTCCACTTCCGGGCGCGGTTCGATATGGCGCTCGACGTTGTCGGTGTGAAGCTCGACCAAGCCGGGGATCACCAGATCGCCCCCGCAATCCACAGCGCCTGTTGGGACGCGGTCGCCTTCCGTAATCTGCGAGATCACACCATGTTCGACTGTTATGGACCCGACAACCACCCGATCCGGCAACACCAGTTGCGCATTGGCAAGGCAAAGATCACCTGACATGTCGTTGTCACAAGACGTCGTCAAAGTGGATGCGGAGAAAGGGGAATTCATGTCATATTCTCGATTTGCGATTTGCTATGTTCCGCCTAAAGGACCGTTGGCCGATTTCGGCGCGACCTGGCTGGGCTAGGATATTGCGCGGGGCGTTGAGGTCCCTCAGCCCGATCTGCCTGATTTGCATGACATCACGATGACACCGCGCAAATACGGGTTTCACGGCACGTTGAAGCCGCCCTTTCGATTGAAGGAGGGCAAGACGTTTGACGCTCTGGAAACGGCCACATCGGACCTCGCCACATCGCTTGCTCCGGCCTGTTGTGATGGGCTGGAGTCGACGCGGCTGGGCCGGTTTCTGGGATTGACTCCGAGTGGTGATTTGGGGCCGTTGCAGCGGGTGGCCACGGCTTGCGTCCGTGAGCTTGATGGGTTCCGCGCCCCCGCCTTTGAGGCCGAGCTTGCCCGCCGTCGTAAGGCCGGGCTTAGGTCCCGGCAAGACGAGCTGTTGGTGCAATGGGGCTACCCCTATGTGATGGAGGAGTTCCGGTTTCACCTGACCCTGTCGGGCCGGTTGTCCGAAGACGCGCTTCCGCAATGGAGTGAAACACTGCGGCGGCATCTGCCGGATCTGCCCACGCCCTTTGAGATGGATCAGATCGCGCTGTGCGGCGAGCGGGGCGACGGGCGGTTCGAGCTTATCCATCGCTACACGCTTGCCGGTTGAAGCCGTGCCACGCCACGCGCAACCGTCTGTGATAGCGATCCGTCGTTGCAAAGATGGATCACCTCAAGGCCCGTTGGCAAAGGTTTTGAGGCCTGCGCAAGGCGCGCTGTGATCTCGTCTTCCGTCTCGCGCCCGCGGGCTGCAAGGCGCTGCGCTAAAGTTTCGGGCTTTGCGGTGATGTTCAGAATGATCAGCCCCGGAAAAGCGTCCGCACCTGCCAAGAGTGCCTTCCGCGAGAAATTCGCAAGACAATGCGTTCCTTTGTTCAACTGATAGCGCACGTTTTGCGGGATGCCGTAGTAAAGACCGTGCGCACCCCAATGGACGGCAAAGGCGCCGTTCGCGGCCATGTCCTGAAACTCGGGCACGGACACAGCGTCATAATCCTCGCCGCCCTGATCTGGTGCGCGGGTGATCACGCGCCGCACGAGGTGCGTGTCAGGCATAACGTCGTGAATGCCGCGCATCACACTGTCTTTTCCCACACCCGATGGGCCGACAACGGCGATGAGGCGCCCTTGGGTCATGCGGCGATCCCTGGGGTAAAGTGGCTGACGTCAATCTCGCGATCGCAGACGCGGGCCCGGGCGGCTTCGTCATGAAAGATGCCAATGATAGCCGCGCCGCGCGCTTTGGCCTGTTCGATAAGGGTCAGAACGACCTCGCGGTTGGCGGCATCCAGGCTTGCGGTGGGTTCATCCAGCAGCATCGCGGGAAAGGAGAGGGCAAAGCCGCGCGCGATATTCACCCGCTGTTGCTCCCCGCCGGAGAAGGTCGTGGGCGAAAGGGACCACAGACGCTGCGGTATGTTAAGTTGTGTCAGAAGCGCTTTGGCCCGCTCTGCCGCCGCATCTGTCGAGGCCCCTGTAGCGCGCAGCGGTTCGGCCACCACATCAAGCGTCGGCACCCGTGGAACAACGCGCAGGAACTGGCTGACATATCCCAGCACCTTGCGGCGCAGGGCGATGATGTCGCGCGGTTCGGCTTGTGCGATGTCGGTATCACCGATGCGGATCTGGCCCGCCTGTGTCAGGTAGTTGCCATAGATCATCCGCATCAGGGTCGACTTGCCGGCACCCGAGGCGCCCGTCAGCGCCACGCATTCGCCCCTGGCGACAGCAAAGGACACATCGTTGACCACTTCGATCACAGCACTGCCCTGATTGTGCAATGTGAAGGTTTTTTTGACGTTCTTAAGTTCAATCATCGCTCAGACCTGCAAAACGGAACTGACAAGAAGTTGGCTATAGGCGTGCTGTGGATCATCGAGTACCTGATCGGTCAGCCCTGCTTCGATCACGCGGCCCGATTTCATCACCATCAGGCGGTCGGCCAGCAGGCGCACCACGGCGAGGTCGTGCGTCACGATGATCGCCGAGAGCCCCATGTCGCGCACGAGGCCCCGCAGCAGGTCAAGCAGACGCGCCTGCACGGAAACATCGAGCCCCCCGGTCGGTTCGTCCATGAACACCAGCCGTGGGCCGGTCACAAGGTTGCGGGCAATCTGCAGACGCTGCTGCATCCCGCCCGAGAAGGTCGTGGGCCGGTCATCGACGCGGGCCGCGTCAATCTCGACCCGCTCCAGCCAATCGGTGGCCTTGTCGCGGATATCGCCGTAGTGGCGCTCGCCCACAGCCATCAGCCGCTCACCCACATTGCCACCCGCAGAAACGCCCATGCGAAGCCCTTCTCGGGCATGCTGATGAACAAAGGCCCAATCGGTGCGTGACAGCATCCGGCGCTCTGGTTCGGACATGGTAACGGTATCGCGCGGCCCATCCATGCGGGTGTCGAAAACCACCTCTCCCACATCCGGGGCAAGATGCCCGGCCATGCAGTTCAGCAGCGTTGATTTCCCTGACCCGCTTTCACCCACGATGCCCATAACCTCGCCGGGGTAGAGATCAAAACTGACGTCAGCACAGCCAATATAAGAGCCATAGTGTTTGGTGACGCCCTGAACGGACAACAAAGGTGTCATGCCGCGTCCTTTCCCTTGTGGCCCGCCGCCCGACGTGCCTCGCAATAATCCGTGTCAGAGCAGACAAACATCCGCCCGCCAGCGTCATCGATGATCACCTCGTCAAGATAGCTGTCTTCCGCCCCGCATAGCCCGCAAAAATGCGCCGCTTTGGAGGCTTCGAACGGGTGATCTTCAAAATCCAGGCTAACCACCTGCGTGTAAGGAGGCAGAGCATAGATACGCTGTTCCCGGCCCGCGCCAAACAGTTGGATCGCGGCCATGTCGCCCAGTTTTGGGTTATCGAATTTCGGGATCGGCGAGGGATCCATCACATAGCGCCCCTCAACCCTGACCGGATAGGCGTAGGAGGTGGCGATATGGCCATGGCGGCTGATATCCTCGTAGAGTTTCACATGCATAAGCCCGTATTCTTCAAGGCTGTGCATCTTGCGCGTCTCGCTTTCGCGGGGCTCAAGAAACCGCAGCGGCTCGGGGATGGGCACCTGATAGACAAGGATCTGACCCTTGCTCAGCGGTTCTTCGGGAATGCGGTGACGGGTTTGGATCACGCTTGCCTCGGCCGTGGCCGTGGTTGTCTCCACCCTGGCTGTCCGCTCAAAGAACGTGCGGATTGACACCGCGTTTGTTGTGTCATCCGCCCCCTGGTCGATCACCTTGAAGCAATCCTCGGGCGTCAGAACGGCGGCCGACACCTGAACGCCCCCCGTCCCCCAGCCATAGGGCATCGGCATTTCGCGGCTGGCAAAAGGCACTTGATAGCCCGGAATGGCGAGCCCCTTGAGGATCGCGCGACGGATCATCCGCTTGGTTTGCTCGTCCAGATAGGCAAAGTTGTAACTCTGATCAGTCATAGCATCCCCCGTTGCTGCAAATCGGCTTCAAGCCGTTGTGGCGAGGTGAAACGAATGCCATCCATCCCCACAGCGCAGGCCCCCTTCACATTGCCCAAACTGTCATCAACGAAGATGCATTGCTCGGGGCCACGCCCGCGCGCTCGCACAGAATGTGGAAGATGCGCGCCTCAGGTTTGAGCACGCCTTCGCGCTCCGAGATAACCAGCGTATCGAAGGCGTCTTCCAACTCGGGCTGTGCCTTCAACCCTTGGGGCCAGGTTTCTGCCGACCAGTTGGTGATCGCATGAACGGGCACAGATGCCGATCTCAGGCGATGCATCAGCGCCCAGCTGCCGTCGATCTTGTCGGTTACGGTTCGGGCATACTGCGGCACGTATTGCACAAACAACGCCCGATCCTCGTTATCCGCCAGTTCAGCGGCAAGATCGGCAAACCGCGCGCCACCATCTGCGCGCAAGTTGCGCGCTTTGAAGTCCGTGCGCGCCATAAAGGCCTCGGCCTCGGCCTCGGCTTGCGACCCCAAGGCATCCACCCAGGCCAAATGCGGTTTCCACGTCACCAACACACCGCCAATGTCAAATATCACGTGCCGCTCTGTCATTCCGCGGCCTCCTGAACCTGATCCGCGCCCGCCTCGCGACGCAGTTTGCGGACCAGTTCCAGCTCGGACTGGAAATCCACGTAATGGGGCAGCTTGATGTGTTCGAGGAACCCCGTCGCCTGAATGTTATCGGCGTGATAAAGAACGAATTCCGCGTCCTGCGCGGGCGCGCCTTCAAAATCTTCGCCAAGTTCTTCCCAACGCAATGCCCGATCGACCAAGGCCATGGAGATCGCTTTGCGCTCGGTCTGGCCAAAGACAAGGCCGTAACCGCGGGTGAATTGCGGGGGTTCGGTTTTCGAGCCTTTGAACTGGTTGATCGTCTCGCACTCGGTCAGCACCACCTCGCCGATGTCGACGGCAAACCCCAGTTCCGGGATATCCATCTCGACGGGCACGGACCCGATCCGCAATTCGCCGACGAAGGCGTGGTTGCGGGCATATCCGCGCTGCGTGGAATAGGCGAGACCAAGTGTGAACCCCTCATCTGAACGCGTCAGCGCCTGCAGACGCAGAGCACGGTCAGCGGGCATCTCAAGTGGTTCGCGGGTCAGGTCAGGCGGCGTTGTATCGTCATGTGTGGCCTCTTCGATCAACCCCTCGCGGTTCAGAAATTCGGTCACATGAGGCACATCGCCCGGCTCGGTCGGCTGCGAAGGGGATTCGGACACATCACCATCAGCGGCCAGTTTGAAATCCAACAGGCGATGCGTATAGTCAAATGTCGGTCCCAGCACCTGGCCGCCCGGCAGGTCCTTGAACGTGGCTGAAATGCGCCGGTCACAGGTCATGCTCCCTGTATCGACAGGTTCGGACACGCCAAAGCGTGGCAGCGTCGTGCGATAGGCGCGGATCAGGAAGATCGCTTCGATTAAATCGCCGCGTGCCTGTTTGATCGCCAGTGCCGCAAGATTAGGGTCACAAAGCGAACCTTCGGCCATGACCCGGTTGACGGCAAGGCTCAGCTGTTCGCGGATCTGCGCGACACTGAGTTCAGAGATATTCGTATCGCCTCGGCGTTCTTCGGCAAGCCAGGCATGCGCGTTTTCAATCGCGCGCTCGCCGCCTTTGACAGCAACATACATCAGGACACCTCTGTCGTTCGTGGCAAGGCGGCAAGGCGGTTGCCGCTCGTAAAAATGAAGTCGAGGCCCAAGGGAAACAGCGTGCCGTTGACGCGGAGCACTTCTTTGTCCGGAAGCGACAGGTGCGCAGTTTCCTTGATGCCGGGGCCTTTGAGCGTTGCGCCGGATGCGACAAGCTCGGGGCACTCCACGATCAACGTGACTGAACGGTCCGGGTATTCTGGGGTGCCGATGGAATAACCCGATAAAGGCGTCAACGTCTCCCAGCAGCCTACTGCGAACATGCAGTGCGACGACCCCGTCACAGGTGCACCGGTGTGGAAAGCCAACCATGCGCGCACGGCATCGCAATCCGCCTTGCCGGCCAGGTAGACCGGCGTTTCAGTATCACATAGCGTCAAAAGAACCGCACCTGCGGCCTTGGATAAGGGCGCTGGCGGCTCTGCGCCTCCAATGTCCTGGATCGTGCCGGGACGGGCCATCGCCTCCATCACGCTGCGAAAAGCTTGGGCCGACTGGACGGCGGGATCGGCAAAACCGCCAGACAGGGTTTCAGCCTGCATCAATCCTCTCCCCTGACCATTGTGAAGAAATCAACCTTGGTCGCGGCGGCTTTTGCGGCGCGCGCAGCCTTTGCGGCTTTCTGCTCGTCTTCGAGCGGCTCCAGCACGGCTTTGTGCAAGCGGACCGCCACATCGGTTTGCATCAGCGCATCGACCAGTGCTGCGGCTTCAGCATCAGCCTTGCGGCGGCCCTGAATGTAGGCATGCCCCACCTCACCGGTCGTCAATGTCAGCGCACAGCGGGTCACTGTCATCTCGCCCAGATTGAATGGCGCGCCAGTGCCGCCCGCGCGGCCGCGCACCATGGTGCTGCCGATCTCAGGCGCGCGCAGCCACGTGAAGTTTGGGCGGGTTATGGCCGCATCGAGCAGAGCAGCAACCCGGCCTTGAGCAGCCTTGGCCAGCAGACTCATCCAGGCCCGGCGGGCAGTGGTTTCGTCGAAAACATCTTTCATCTCGACAGCTTTTCCATATACTATACAACTATACACATCTTATCAGATTAACGTCCCCGAGACAGAGGATTTTTGTGAATTTTGCGTGACAACTCTGCCAAGACCCCGATCTGGAAAGCCATCGCTGATACCCTTCGCAGTGATCTGGCCGAAGGGCGCTACATCCCCGGTGACAAGCTGCCCACCGAAGCTGCCTTGGCAGAGCGCTTTGGCGTCAATCGCCACACGGTGCGTCATGGCATCTCCGCCCTTGTCGGTGAAGGGTTGATCCGTACCCGCCGTGGTGCCGGGGCTTTTGTTGCCGCAACCCCCACCGATTATCCCATCGGAAGGCGGGTGCGGTTCCACGAAAACCTTATCGCCGCAGGCAGAAGACCGGAAAAGCGCGTACTGGATGTGGAAGAGCGCGCGGCGACAGAAAGCGAAGCTAGGGCTTTGCATATCGCAAGCGGCGACCCGGTCTGCGCCTATCACGGGCTGTCATTGGCCGATGGGCAGCCCATTGCCGTGTTTGAGAGCTTGTTTCCACTCGCATACCTTCCGGATATCCGTACCGCGCTTGGAAAAATCAGCAGCGTCACCGAGGCACTGCGCGCGGTTGGCGTGTCTGACTATACCCGCGCCTCCACACGTTTGACCGCCGTGCGCGCAACGGCCACCCAGGCGTTGCATCTGCAACTGGCCGAGGGTGATCCTCTGCTCAGATCATCAGGCGTCAATGTGGATGAGACGGGCCAACCGGTGGAATATGGCCGCACGTGGTTTGCCGGGGACCGAGTGACTCTAACTTTGGAAGCATGAGTACCCTGAATGTTGGAAAGACTGCTATGCGGGGCAAACCTGTCATTCGTCGCGAGCGAACGAATGTATGCAAGCAGTAATGACTATTGCTACAATCATCTAAATGCTTTCCCGGCTTGTTCTGGCTGTTGGTGGATTGTAGCGCAGTGCTAAATAGACACAAGCAGTGCGGCAACACTGGTGACCACTAAGCCCTACACTGTTTTTTCATGGTTTGAGCACCGTTCTGCCCAGATCCCCGCGAATAAAAGATTATTGACCTTGTGACCACTTGCTCGCAAGTCTGCTGAACGTTGATGGGAAGAACCAATGAGCCTCACTCGCCTGATATATTATAGCCTGCGCAATCCATCGGTAAGTGCAGATGTACCCAAGCTGATTGAGACATCTATCCGCAACAACAGGGCAATGAACGTCACGGGTATCCTGCACTACAACAAACACGCTTTTTTGCAGGTTCTTGAGGGCCATCGCGCCGAGGTCAGCGCGATCTATCACCGCATCACCACAGATACACGCCACATCAACATTATTCTAGTCGAGTGCGTCGGTGTGAACGAGCGAATGTTTCCCCATTGGTCTATGGCTCTGCATGAAGGCATGGACGATACGACCAGAAGCGTATTCCTTAGATACTTTGGTAGCACCAAGGTAAATCCGGAAACAGTTGGCCCACAAGAACTGCTGAAAGCACTGCAAGAACTGTCAGCTGATTTGAAACATAATCTACCCGCCGAATCGGACTGATTTCAGTTTCATCTGATGTCAGCGCTTCTACTGAGCAAGACTCCGTTGATGTGACTATGGATTGTTAGGCGTGGGCCTGATCTGGTGGATCCGGGATCAGTCATTCAGGCACCCTCAATTCTGTTCCTCACGAGGGGTGACTGGTGAACCATGCATCACGGCGGGCGTCGATGTGGACCGCGGAACTGGTAAAATGGGCTCTAAGCAGTCATCTAATGTGGTGCAAACAGCCAGAATCTGACTATCCCCCGTATCGCTCCAGAAACGCTTCGGCCTCAAGCGCGCGGAAATCCTCCAGGGCCAGTCGCAGCGCGTCGTGGGGCCAGTCCCACCAGGCCAGCGCGATCAGGCGCTCCGCGATCTCGCGCGGTTGGCGCAGGCGAAGGGGTCGCGCCGGCGTGCCGGCGACGATGGTGTAGGGATCGACGTCCTTTGTTACGATGGCACCAGCAGCCACGACCGCGCCATGGCCCAATTTCACTTCTGGCTTGACCATCGCGGCCGCGCCAATCCATGTGTCATGGCCGATATGAGTGATCCGGGATTTTCTATGAGCAAAGAACTCTTCGTCATGCCCGGCATCGTCCCAGTAATCCCTCGAGCGATAGAGGAAATGGTGGCAGGACGCCGTGTGCAACGGGTGATCCGACGCGCCGATGCGGGACAGGGCCGCGATATTGGCGAATTTGCCGATCTGCGAATTGGCGATATCAGCATGGCGATCGCAATAACTGTAATCGTCGAACACCGAATGCGTCACGCGACTGCCTTTGCCGATCTCCACATAGGCGCCGAATGTGCTGTCGGTAATCTGGCAATCGGGGTGGATAACGGGGGTGTCCTTGGAAAGCCGCGCCATCAGTCTTTCCGCCCGATCAGCTTGCCGCGCAGCCAGCCCGAGAACCAGTCCATGAACATCACCATGACCACAATCAGAACAATGTAATAGGCGACTTCCTCCCAGTCCTTTTGCGTCTGGATCGCCTGGGTCAGCATCAGGCCGATGCCGCCGCCTGTGATCGCGCCGATGATGGTGGCGGACCGGGTATTGGATTCGAGGAAATAGAGGATTTGCGCCAACAGCACCGGCACCACCTGCGGGATCACGCCAAAGCGATACCGTTGCAGCGGCTTGGCCCCGGTGGACGTCACCCCCTCGATCTGTTTCTGGTCGACGTTTTCCAGCGCCTCGGAAAAGATTTTGCCGAATGTGCCGGTGTCGGTGATCAATATAGCCAGCGCGCCAGTCAATGGGCCGGGCCCGAACGCGCGGGCCAGCACCACCGTCCAGATCAACGCATCCACCCCCCGGACAAAATCAAACAGGCGGCGTGTGGCGGCGCGGATCAACATGATGGGCGAGAAGCGTTTGGCGGCGAGGAAGGCCAAGGGCAATGCGATGATCGCCGCCCCCATTGTCCCAAGGAATGCCATCAGGATGGTCTCGCCGATGGCCCAGGCCACATCCTTGTGGCGCCACATGGCGTTGTTCCACCAGTCCGAGACGGCCCCCGCGATGTTTGAGCGGGTCGGGTCCAGCCGCTCGCCAAACAGGATCGTGCCGACCCCTTGCCCATGGTACGGGCTATCGAGGGTGAACCAGAACAGTTCCCAGCCGGGAAAATAGTTGAACACTTCCGTCCGCGCGCCGGTCAGGGTGATGCGCCCTTCGGGTGTGGTGATGCCGATGCGCCGTTCCGAGGCCGAGATCCAATCAGGAACATCCTCGGGAAGGTTGCTCGTCAGGCTACGACCCTCGGCTTGTACTTCAAGCATTGGGAAGCCGGGGATCTCAATCTCGGTCCGGCTATCCGGGAGGTAGCGAACGGTGTGATCGCCGCCAAGGTCAATGGTCAACACCTCATCGCCGCTGACCCAATCGGGGCGCATGTTATCAGGGTACATGCCTTTGCGCTCGCCTTCGACGGAATAGGTAATTTCGCCTGATAGGTTGTCGCGCGTCACATGAACCTTGTGCGACCAGCTGTCAGAGGCAAGCGTGACAGCGTTGCCCAGGCTGGCCCGCTGCGCAAGACCAGGCAGATCGAATGCAAAGAAGATGTAGACAAGGTAAAGCGCGATCATCGCCGGAATACTGAACCCGATAAGGCGCTTGCGCTGGAATAGCTTTTCAGCGGCGAGCTTGGTGGTGCTCAACTCCGTCGCGGTCATTGGCCCTGCCCTTCTGTCAATCGGTTGCGGTAGCGGCTGGAGACCTGGTCGAAAAAGACGATGGTGCCAAACAGGAGAAGGAATATAGCCGCCGCGTCATCAAAGCGGCCTTGTCCCCACCCCAGTGCATTGCGAAGCTCGTAACCAATGCCGCCGGCACCGACAAAACCGAGGATGGCAGAGGCGCGAATGTTGATCTCGAAGCGCAGCAAAGTGTAGCTGACATAGTTTGGAGCCACCTGTGGCAACACCCCCAGTAACATGCGCTGCGACCACGTGGCCCCAGTGGAGGCGAGACCTTCGATGGGCTTCAAATCCGTATTCTCAGCGACCTCCGAGAACATCTTGCCAAGGGCTCCGGCGGTATGGATCGCGATAGCGATCATCGCTGGTACTGGGCCGCCACCCAACACGAAGATCAGAACAAGCGCGATAACGATCTCGGGTACCGCGCGCATGATGTCTGATATCCGGCGGAACAGTGGGATCAGGCGTGGCCATTTGGCCAAACCACGTGTCCCGAGCAGTGACAGGAACAAGCCGCCGATAGCGCCAATCAGGGTGGAGACCGCCGCGATGTTGATGGTCTCGATCAGCGCCGGGAAATACTTTGCAATCAGGCCGGGCAGATCGGCGCGCTTTTCCCACGCCTCTGACATAACGTCTGCCGGGTAATCGCCAACTTGATGCAGGCCTTCCCAAAAGCCACCTGCATTGCGGTTGCCGGCAATGTTAAAGCCCGAGACCATCAGCACAACAAAGATGAGAAGCGTCAGCCCGCCATACAGCCTGCGGCGCTGAACTTGCGCACAATAACTAGACTGAATACTGTCCACGCTCTGCGGCGCGACACCCATAGTTGCGTCAGACATCCCCAACCCCCCAACAAAGTACCGGCGGTCCCGAAGGACCACCGAACGCGTCATAGAAATGACTTAGCCGCCAATTTTCGCGCGCCGTGCGCCGACGATCGAGGTGTAGGCATCATGTGTAATCGGGTCAAAGCCCTGGATTTCTCCGCCGCCCACGCCATAGGCGCATTCGGGATCGGTTTCCCCCAGCGTGTCCATGATATTTGTAACGCTGGTGCGCACGACGTCAGGCAGTGCGTTGCGCATCACAATCGGCTCGCCCGGGATCAGCTTCGAACGCCAGATTTCGGTCAAGTCGTTCATGTCGACAAGACCCGCATCTACCGCTTTGCGCAGCGCACCAAAGTTGTATCCGTCTTCCCAGTTGCCTTGGCCATCAGCCCAGGTCACCCCGGCGTCAATGTCACCATTCTTCACCGCAAGGATCGTCTGCTCGTGGCCACCTGTGAACTTGACCTCGCCGAAGTAGTCGCCGCTGTCCATCGACGCGCCGGTGATTTCAGGGATCTCAATGGATGGGATCAAGTAGCCGGAAGTGGAGTTGGGATCACCAAAGCCAAAGACCTTACCTTGAACATCTTCCAGGCTTGTCAGACCACTGTCGACGCGCGCGAAGCCAATCGAGTGATATCCGATGGACCCGTCAAGGTTGACCTTCACCAGGATAGGCGAAGCAGCTTCGGGATCAGCAATATGGAGGGCCGCATAAGAAGAAGGACCGAGCAGGGCCAGATCAATGCTGCCACCCAGAATGCCCTGAATCACACCGTTGTAATCCGCTGGCGCGAACATTTTTACTTCGACGTTCAGTGCTTCGCTGATTTTGTCGGCCAAACACTGGTTGTTTGTCAGGCGGTCCTGTGCGTTCTCGCCGCCCAAGATGCCAATGCGGAATTCGGTGATCTCTTCGGCAAATGCGCCGGCGCCGAGGGCGGTGGTGGCGGCAAGCGCCAATGCGAGGGTCTTTTTCATCGTTGTCTCCCTTGGGTTTGATGAAGATGGCCCGCGCGATGCGCGGGTGGATACTGGCTCAGACGTAGGCTTCCGCTTCGCGGACCTCGGGCCTGTCCAGTGTTTCGATTTCGGTTGATGTGGCCGCTTCGGAAAAATCAGCACCCGCGCCATAGATGTCGCGTGCCACGCCAGTGGTCAGTTGGGCGGGCGTTCCATCGAAGACGATCCGGCCGTCGCGCATTCCTATGACCCGGTCGCAATAGCGCCGCGCCGTATCCAGCGTGTGCAGATTGGCGATAACCATGCGGCCATCTTCTTCGTGGATCGTGCGCAACGATTGCATCACCACTTGCGCATTCATCGGATCAAGCGAGGCGATGGGCTCATCGGCCAGAATGATCTTGGGATCCTGCATCAAAGCACGGGCAATGGCGACCCGTTGCTGTTGGCCGCCAGACAGCGCCTCGGCACGTTTGGAAGCCTGTTCGGCGATCCCCAGACGATCAAGAATTTCAATGGCTTTGTGAATGTCGGATTGCGGATAGAGGTTGAACATGGTCGCGAAGGTCGACCGCCTGTTCAGCGTGCCATGCAGCACGTTCGAAACCACGTCCATTCGGGGCACCAGGTTGAACTGCTGAAAGATCATCGCACAGCGGGATTGCCAGCTTCGCTTGGCGGCTCCCCTAAGCGCGGTGACGTCTTCACCCTCAAAGGTGATTCTGCCGGCGGTCACATCGCTGAGGCGGTTGACCATGCGTAGCAATGTGGACTTGCCTGCACCGGATCTTCCGATTATCCCGATCATGGTTGGCTTGTCGACCGATACATTCGCCGCATCAACGGCTATCTTGTCACCGAACCGCTTGGTCAGCTTGTCAATCTGTAGCATGTCGCCCCCACTTCCTAAGGGGCGGATAGAGGGTGAGAACTACAGTTTCATGACAGCTTTGATACAGTTTGTTTAAGGCTGTGTGACGGAAATGTGATGGCCTTTGCCAGTGTCCGGGCGCAGCCCGACAGCACAAAGCTTTTGCTACAGTTTAGACTTCTTACACACAGACCGTCATAAAACTGTTACACCTTGCACCGTGTCTAGATAGGTTTTGTGTATGATCAACCGTGTTGTTGTCATCGTGGCCATGTGCCTCTCGCTACCGCCGCTTGCTCAGGCGCATATGACAGATGTCAGCTGCGATGATAGCGGCCGAATGACGCGGATGTTGACAGACGTCCTTGGTGCCGAGCGTCTGGGCATGGGCTTGCGCGACCCTGAAACAATGCTGGAGGTCTGGGTCACGCGTAGAAACAGCGACTGGCTGATTGTTCAGAGCTACGCCAACGGCACCTCCTGCATCATCGCCATGGGCGACCATTGGCAGGGTTCGCAAGCGAACCCTGCCTAGGCGTCTTTATCGCAATCAGTGGATGCGTTTCACTCCGCCGCAACTGGCTTGGCCCAGTCGTCCCAAGCGGTACTGGTGTTAAAGATGGGTCCGTCCCATGTGAAGGGAATCTCGTGAATGACTGTGTCTGCGTCGTCTGCGACGATCACGCAGTAAGACGGAGCCATCGGCGCGCCCTGCAACAGATCCCGCTTTGACAAGTCAAGCAGGAACTGATTTCCGGTCGAGCGGACAGAGCAAAGGGAATGCCGCATCGAGGCCGTGAACGAATGCAGCACATGACCAAGATGGATATAGTCGATGCGGCCGCGATGCTGCGTCAGAAGGCGGGCAAGCGATGCATGGTCCTCAGGGATCAGGGCAATATTGTCTTCTGCAGGCAGACCAAGTGGCATGACATTGTGGTGCACGAAAATGCGCGCACGATCGCAGGTCTTAAGCTCGGCCGCCAAACAGTTGCGACGTGTGGGACAAAAATGTCCGGCATGTGCACGCGGGGTCGTCGTGTCGAGATAAATCAGGCGAGTGCCCTCCACCGTTTCGGCGTAGTCGATGAACCCGTCGGCGCCTCTTGGATGGTCTGGGACGGCTGCCAAAAAGTCCGCCCTGTCGTCGTGATTGCCGATTTGCAGACGCAATGGGCACGGTAGATCGCACAAGGCCCTCTGTAACGCGGCATAGGCGGAAGGCTCGTCCAATGAGCCAGGTCACCGGTTATGATGATCCGTGTGGCATCGCTATGGTGCGCGCGCACTTCGTCAAGTGCTTGCGCAAGGCGTCGGAGGGGGTTGAGCCCGCCCATGCGTTCGCCGGGAACGGTCAGGTAAATGTCTAAAAGACCGGGATCGCGGCAGGTGCAATGTCGCTCGGCTCTTATGCGAGAATTGAACGGCCACATGAAGCCGGACGGGTGCGCACGAGCGTGGTGACGTCGGGGCCGTGTATCCGGTTATGAAAGACAGGCGAGCTTGCGAGATTTCAGACAGTTGTACCCTTGATGCGGATTGCGGAGCCTAGGACGCCCGCAGCCGCGCCGACAAGAAGCGAGACCAGCAATTCCAGCATATTGACCTGGGCAAGTTGAAACTCCGCGAAAACTAAGGTTTCTATTGCGCCCACGGTCGCACCAATGGCCATGCCCAACATCCAGTTGCGGGTCATCATCCCCAGCGCAACGCCCAGAATCCCGGGCAGTCCCAGAACATTGGCGCCAATAGTTCCCAACAGGTTTAGCATTTTTTGGCTCCGGTCTTTGTGGCGCGCGTGGCGCTGGTTCTATGGGATTGACGTTTCAAGATAGTCCTTGATCACCACCGCATCGACGGTGTCATGTGCTTTGCGTATCGAAGGATCCCTGGCGGCCAGACGGTCCACCAGGTTCTCGTATCGTTGCTGATACCCGGGCGGCAGGTTGTGCGCGATGCCCTGATGGCAATCGATGCAGGTCATGTCGTTGTCGATCGCGCGCTGATGCTCAGCTGCGGCGCGGGTTTCCTGTATGGTGAAGTCCATGTATTCGAAGTTGTGGCAGTTCCGGCACTCGCGGCTGTCCGACAGCTTCATCTTGGTCCAGACCGCCTCTGCCATTTCCAGACGATGTTCTTCGTATTTCTCCGGAGTGTTCATTGTGCCTGCGATCTCATGGTAGACATCCTTGACCGCCATGACCTTAGCCTTGATCTTGTGCTGCCATTCATGCGGCACATGGCAATCTGAGCAGATTGCGCGTACGCCCGAGTGGTTGTTATAGTGGATGGTCTGACGATACTCGCCGAGGTTTGTTTCCATCGTATGGCAACTGGTGCAGAATTCCTCGGTGTTGGTCATTTCGAGCGTCCAGTGAAAGCCACCCCAAAACAGGATGCCCGCCAGAAACCCGGCAATCAACGTGAAGCCGACGCTGAGCACCGCCGTGGGCGACCAGAACCAATCCCACAACCGCAGAATGATATTGCGTTTCTCTTCCGGTTCGTCTGTCATTTTCCGATGCCTCCCACGGCCAGATCAACGCACAGCTGGCGACGAAGGTACAAAAGTGTTGGACACCAAGGGGGCGACATCTGCCTGCGGTACGTGGCACTGGTTGCAAAAGTACCGAGTGCCAGCGATGTGGTCCGTCTCCATTCCGGAGCGGTCCAGATAGTGAGTCATCGAAAGCGTCGGTGCGTTGCGTTCACCTGCCTTTGACCAGTCATGGCATGACAGGCACTGGTTGACGCGCAGATCCATCTGGTACTGCGCGATCGAATGCGGGATCAGCGGAGGCTGCTGGCGGTAATTGCGCTGCATCCTGCCTTCCTTGCCCTTCCATTGGAAATCAGGACCAAGGCGGTTGGGCGCATTCACTGGATCTGTTCGCAGTGCCGTCACCTGCGCCTGCTGGGCCAGCGCATAGCCGCCGATCCCAAGCACGGCAGCAATGCCCAACGTGCCGATCAAGGAAAATGTCTTCATGTCATCCACTCCTATTCTGGCACCGATCAGGCGCGTTCCACCTTGCAGGCGCATTTCTTGAAATCCGTTTGTTTGGACAGCGGGCAAGTGGCGTCCAATGTCAGCTTGTTGGTCAGTTGCCCTTCATCAAACCACGGCATGAACACCAGCCCCGGCGGCACTTTGTTGCGCCCCTTGGTCGCCAGTTTGCTACGTACCTCGCCGCGGCGGGTTGCAATTGTGATCTCTTGTCCATGCCGCAAGTCGCGTGCCTTGGCATCCTCGGGATTCATGAACACCACAGCGAGTGGGAAGGACCGGTGCAATTCGGGCACCCGCCTGGTCATTGTGCCTGAATGCCAGTGTTCCAGCACTCGACCTGTGCAGAGCCACAGATTGAATTCGGCATCCGGCATTTCGGGCGGGGCCTCGTAGGGGGCAAAGATGATCTTGGCCTTTTTGTCAGGATGGCCATAGAACTGCACCTCGGACCCCGCTTCGACATAGGGGTCGCTGCCTTCGCGGAAGCGCCAGCGCGTTTCCTTGCCGTCGACCACTGGCCAGCGCAGGCCGCGTTCTTCGTGGTATCTCTCGAACGGGGCAAGATCGTGACCGTGACCGCGCCCGAAGGACGCGTATTCCTCGAACAGCCCCTTCTGGACGTAGTAACCAAAGTGTTCCGCGTCGTCGTTTGGGTAACCGTCAGCGGTTTCAGACATCGGATAGGCGTCGACCTTGCCGTTCGCAAAGAGCACATCATACATTGTCTTGCCGCGCGCATCCGGCATCTTGTCCAGCAACTCATCACCCCATACCTCTTCGACCGTGAAGCGTTTGGAAAACTCCATCAGCTGCCAAAGATCTGAGCGCGCTTCGCCCGGGGCTGTTACTTGCTGGCGCCAGACCTGTGTGCGTCGCTCGGCATTGCCATAGCATCCTTCTTTTTCCACCCACATAGCGGTGGGCAGGATGAGGTCTCCGGACAACGCCGTTACGGTAGGATAGGCGTCGGACACCACGATAAAATTGTCCCCGTTCCGGTAGCCGGGATACCCTTCTTCATTGAGGTTCGGCGCGGCTTGCATGTTGTTGTTGCATTGCACCCAGTAGGCATTGATCAGCCCGTCCTTGAGCGCGCGGTTTTGTTCGACCGCGTGCAGGCCCACCTTGTCTGGGATTGTTCCTTCGGGCAGTTGCCACAGTCCTTCGGCATGGGCGCGGTGCTCGGGGTTGGTCACCACCATGTCGGCAGGTAAGCGGTGCGAGAACGTGCCTACCTCACGCGCGGTTCCGCAAGCCGAGGGTTGGCCCGTAAGCGAGAATGGCGAATTCCCAGGTTCGGAAATCTTGCCGGTCAGCAGATGGACGTTGTAGCAGAGCGAGTTAACCCATCCGCCGCGTGTGTGTTGGTTAAAGCCCATAGTCCAAAGGCTCATGACCTTGCGGTTTGGATCGGCGTACTGCTGTGCCAAGCGTTCCAGCTTGTCGGGTGAAACGCCTGACATTTCCGTGGCTTTTTCAAGTGTGTATTCGGCCACGCTCGCCGCGTACTCATCAAATTCGATGTCGGTTAGTTTGCCGCTGTTGGGATGTGCTGCCGCCTCTTGCAACGGGTTGTCTGCACGCAGCCCGTAGCCGATGTCGGTTTCGGTTTTGGTGAAGTTGACGTGCTTTGACACAAAATCTTCGTTCACTGCGCCGTTCTGGATGATGTAATTGGCGATATAATTGAGGATTACCATATCCGTCTGCGGATTGAACACGATACCATTGTCAGCCAGTTCGAACGACCTGTGCTCGAACGTCGAAAGCACATGCACCTCGCATCCCGGTTTGGTGAGGCGTGTGTCGGTAAGGCGTGACCACAGGATCGGGTGCATCTCGGCCATATTGGAGCCCCAAAGCACGAAAGTATCCGCAGCTTCGAGGTCATCGTAACAGCCCATCGGCTCGTCGATGCCAAAGGTCCGCATGAAGCCCACCACTGCCGACGCCATGCAGTGCCGTGCGTTGGGGTCAATATTGTTGGAGCGAAATCCAGCCTTCATCAGCTTTGAGGCTGCGTAGCCTTCGTACACCGTCCACTGCCCTGAACCGAACATACCGATAGCGTCGGGGCCCTTGGCCGCCAGAACCGCTTTCCATTTCTCGGCCATGATGTCGAAGGCTTCGTCCCAACTGACAGGTTCGAATTCGCCGTCTTTGTCATAGACACCGCCGGATTTGCGCAAGAGCGGTTGCGTCAGACGGTCGGAGCCGTACATGATCTTGGACAGGAAATAGCCCTTAACGCAATTCAGGCCGCGATTGACTTCGGCTTGCGGGTCGCCCTGTGTCGCCACGACGCGACCATCTTTGGTCCCAACCAGCACCGTGCAGCCTGTGCCGCAGAACCGGCAGGGTGCTTTATCCCAGCGAATGTCCGGAGGTGCAAACTGCGCCGATGCGGGGCCGGAGAGCGGAATTCCCGCCGCCGATGCCGTTGCTGCTGCGGCGGACGCTTTGAGAAAGGTTCTGCGGCTGTCGGAAAGGGTCATGGCATGAGTCTCCGCGAAAGGTTGTGGCTACGTGGCTGCCGAAAGGTCTTCGAAATGGTGATAGGTCAGCGTCAAAGAAACGACGCCGTCGATTTGGTGCAGGTCCATGATTGTTTCCGACGCCAAGCGATCACTGGTGTCTTCGACCACAACCACAAATCGCCCGCCCTCGTCGCGGGCGTGTATCTCGACGCCGGGGGTGGTACCGATTGTTTCTGCGGCATCCTGAACACTGTGCGGGGCGACATGAATGAGGCAACCACAGATGTTCATGCTGCGGACTCATCTGCTTGTTGGGTGTCGTGCACAAAGGCAACCGCGTCCGCTGGGCACACAGACGCACAAGCCCCGCATCCTGTGCATACCATTTGGTCTAGCAGGGGTTCAGCACGCCCGCCTGTCATCAACTGAAACCGGATTGCGCTAACCTCGCAGGCATCCTGACAACTGCGGCAGGCGATCCCGTTCAAAGAGAAACAGGTTGGCGCAACAGAAGCGCGCCAGGGCCAGTCGGTCACGGCATCGGATTGCAAGGCACCAGTAGGGCAAGTCTCGGCGCAGGCACCGCAAAAGGTGCAGCTGGAGTGCGCCAAGGACACAACTGGGCGGCCCTTGTTGTCCGCAACAATGATACCTTCGGGGCACGCATCATGACATAAAGTGCAATCTTGGCAGAGACGCTCGAAGTCGTATGACATCGCGCCCGGTGGCCGCATAATGTGGCGGTCTTGCGCAGCGTCGAGCATCTCACCCCGTAGGAACCCACGCCGGTTGAGCTCAGGTGCAGTCGCGTCGTCGGAATGTTTTGTGGGCCGTCGAGAATCTAGACGCATTTGCGTTCAGTGTTGATCACGAGCTAGTTTGTGTCGTCGCGTCAAATTGTCACGATTCACTATAATTCTGAACGGACATCTTGACCTCCGGACAATAATGCAGGTGCGCTCGAGCGCCGGAAAACTGGTCTATGATACGTTAGAATCGACTTGCCCCGTGTGAGCGTTCGACAAGAGAAGGGCATGGCACGTGGTACACACCAAATCATCGCTGTGTCGAATAGTTGGGTGCCTTTTCCAGGGCAGACCACACTGCTTTCCGCGCGAAAAAAGGATCTAACTAAGTGCGACTTGCCTAACGCACCACACCGAGCGTCGACCCGAAAACTGACATCGATGAGTTTTGCAGCATTGGTCACTATGGGCTTACCGCACACGTTCCCTGCGGGGCGACTCGACTAGCGGTAGTAGCCCCGACCAGACCTTCACCGCCATTTAGTGCTTCGCTCATGCAGAAAGCTACGAAACGGCAACAAACGGACATCCAGCGCTGCTTTGTGAAATGCCAAGAAGTGGGCAAAACAGACTTTCGCTGCACTTGCCCCAATTGGCAGCTATTTGCACATCGTGTCTGTCGAGATTGGTAGCCAGCTTAACACCATTGCCGCGTCTCTAATTGTCAAAGCTAATGCTAAGTTCATCTGAGGTAGCGAGACTCTGGCAGGATAGTATATCTCCTCGGGTGACATCGCTGTCTTCTAGAGCCATTCGCGCGTGCATGTGGACCTGACCCTTTGTAAGACGCGCTTTGCAGGCGCCGCACACCCCGGATTGGCAGCTGAAAGGCGGCGTCAAACCAGCCGACAATATCGCGTTCAGGAGGGTTTGATCGGCGGCAACGGGAACCTCGTATGTCGCCCCGCCCAGTTCAACTTGGGCATTGGCGGCGATACCCGTCACACTGGAAGCTGTGACTGTCGCCCCTCCGAAGCTTTCCATATGAATTCTGTTTGCAGGTACATCCAATGCCATCAACGCGTTGCTCACGTCCGTATTCATCGCTCCGGGTCCGCAAATCCAATATTGGACATCTTGCGCCACAGGCGGGGTTTCCGTCACGGCGACCTTTATGGCTTCGGCATCCACGCGCCCTTTTCGCCAGGGGCTGGTCCAACTCCACAGCGAGGGTGCCGACAGGACATGGCGCAATGTGAACCGGGTGGCATGATCACTTGCCAGTTTGTCCAGTTCTTCGGCAAAGATGATGCTTTCACCATCGGCGTTGCCATAGATCAGATGAGCCACTGAATGAGGTTCTTCTTTGAGGACAGCATTGATCATTGCAAAAAGCGGCGTGATGCCACTGCCTGCGCCAAAGAAATAGTGGGTGCGACGTTTCAGCGGATCCGGTGTCAGGGAATACTGACCGAATGGCGGCATGACATCGACCGTATCGCCGGGCTTTAGATGGTCACCGATATGATTGGACACCAACCCACCGGCCACCCGTTTTACCGTGATGCGTAGAGGGGCACCCGGTGGGTTGGAAATAGTGTAGCTGCGGCGTTGCTCTGTGTTGTTGAGGTGAAAGCGCAGAGTGACATGCTGCCCTGCCTGCCAGCTAAAGGTCTCGGCCAGATCAGCGGGCAGATCAAAGATCACGCTTGTGGCTTTGCCTTTGATCTCGGGCCGGATTTCAGCAACGTTCAGTGAAAAGAAGTTGGGGGTCATGGCATCCTCAACGATAATCAAACGTGGTGTCGAGAGATCGGATTGCCAGCCGACCAACTTGGGAGATGATGAAAAACCTATCCGTCTGAACCATCGTTCCCGTTGCGTCACCCCAGATGTAGCCAACACGGGTTGTGGCGGTGACACGCGTGCCGTCCTCGGTGATCGCCGAGGTAATCGTGGGCGCATCGCGCTGTGTTTCCTTGTATCCCTGCATCGCGTCGGCCAATTCCGGGTCTTGGCTCCAATCAGAAAGCATTTCCCAATCGGCCACCGGGTATGAGAACTGCTCATCCGGGTACCCGAGCCCGAATTTGATTGTGACAGAGTGCACGGCCTTCGGGTGCCAGTCCTTCCACGTCGCGGCGATTGCTGTCTCATCTGATGCACCAAGATAGCGCGTCGCCAAGTCCTTGGGTTCGTCTGACGGGCTGGCCAGGACCAGACCAGTTGCCAGGATCGTTCCGATCAGGGTTGCAAAAATACGTTTCATTTTCTTTCCAAATTCAGTGGAGTGGCGGGAGTTTTCCGAACAGGCAATTGAGGGAATGGCCCATTTATGCCCGAAGGCACCTGGCTAGTCCCGGCCTGTTGTGTCGCAAAAAAGTCCAGGATCGCTTGTTGGTGACTGACAACCGGGCTCTCTCCGTTGGCGGCTGGGCCGACCTCGAAATACGGGCTGGTCAAAGACTTTTGCTGTTGCTCGCAGGCGTAAATATCTTCGGCCGTGAAATCACCTGACGCCATTGGATCATCTTCGCCGGTTGCATCGCCGTCGGGATATTTCGGTCCACCGAAATCCTTCCAGAAGCTCCAACTGCTCCACTCCTGTTTCTGAAACTCCCACCCTGAGGCATTCGCCAGCTTGGTGCGGTTTTCCACGCGCGTCAGTTCAGGCCCCAAAGGCGTGAGAATGAAGATGTTCCAGCTGTCCTCACCGGCGCCAAGCCCGATTCCGGGAAACAGCATGGGCACCCAGGCCCCAATATGCGGCTCTGGTATCACCCGCGGTGTCGGCAGGTTTTTCTCCAATTCCGTTGCATAGTCGGGCGCCGGCGGCTCCCAGAAGTGATAATGCGGGCCCTTCCAGCCGTATTCTGCCCGCGCATGGTCATACATGTGCAGCGTGTTCGAATGCAGGTGGCTCAGATGGTAGACGTCGATGTAATTCTCGACGACGATCTTCCAGTTGGCCTTGATTTCATAGCTTCGCCGCGCATCGGGATATTCCACAAGATCTTCCGGTTTATGCGGCCCCAGCAGCGGATCAACCGCGCCGAACCACTCAACTAAGCTGGGTGGGTTTGGGTCGGGATGAACAAACAGCATGCCGCGCCAGATATCGACGCTGGCGGGTTTGAGACCGAGGCAGGATTTGTCGATTCCATCGGGATATTCCTTTGCCTCATCCGGAACCGAAATCAGGTTGCCCTCCAGATCGTATGTCCAGTCATGGTAGGGGCATGTCAGCGCCTTTTGCGTTTTCCCGACGGCCCGGATCAACTGGGTGCCACGGTGACGGCAGATGTTATGAAACGCGCGCAATCGGTGATCGCGCCCCATCACGGTAAAGATGTTGTTCAGCCCGGCCTGAACCGAGATGAAATGACCGGGCTCTGGCACGTCTTCGGCCAACCCGGCATAGCGCCAAGTGCGCGAGAAGATCTGCCTTTGCTCGCGGTCGAACCAGTCTTGCGACGTATAGGCGTCAACGGGAAGGCGGTGGTACATGCGGGTCATGGCAACCTCTTAGACAAGCCAGATGGCATAGGCGGGAAACAGGCTGGCGGCGATCATCATTAGGCCGAACACCGCCCAAAGGATCGCGACGGCCCAGAACAGAATCGGATCGTGTTCGCGCGAGATATCAAAGACTAGTGCGGTCTGGCCCGTCATAATTGACGGCACCAACCACCACAGAAACAGCAAGCCCCAAACCCAGTAGAGCCCCAGCACAGCCGCAACCAAAAGAACGGGCAAGGCCATGTGATTGACAAGGCGTCGGATGCTCATACGGTCACCTCAAGGCTGGCAGCAAGGATCGTTGCGGCCTGTTTCAGCTCTTCGCGCCAGACCTCGGGCGGATTTAGCGGGGTCAGAGAATCCAGGTTCACATATGTTGCAGAGATCCCTTGCGAAACCGCGCGGATCTGGGCAGTGGGCGCGTTCGGGGAATCCCGTTTCAACACGACCTCGATTACCTCAAAGAACTGTTCCAAGCTGTCGACAAGGGGCTGTCGCATTGACGGGTGATCGACGACGGATGTGACAAGCGACTGGTAGGCCAGCATTACGCGCGAATCATTGGGGGCAGATTTATCAAACAGCAGATCGATCAGATCAGCTGTTGTGCCCGTTGGCTCCAACGCGTCCCGAAAGGCGGTTGTCGCCTGCGCAAACCTGTCTACAACATGACTAATAAGGGCCCCGGTCATCTGGTCCTTGTTGCCCAAGTAGTGACGCAGGATGGGTCGTTTGACCCCGGCCTCAGTAGCGATGCGCTCTTGGGTTGCCCCCTCCAATCCGAAACGGGACACACAGGTGAGATATGCATCAAGGATCTGTTCTGATCGCTGGTCTTTAAGGCTGGGGCGGGGCATCGTTTCTCTCGTTTATTGTCGCATCTGACAAATAACTACTCTAAGTATATTGTCAATGATGACAATTAATAAATCTCGGTAAGAGCCGATGCGCCCAGGGCCTCGAGAGTTTACTTCAATGCATTAAGGTTTCTGGGTTTGTTTCCGCTTCAGGTAGCTTTCGTCGCATTGAATCCGTGTCGACCTCTAGTTTGCCAAAAAGTTTGTCGACCCAATGGATGGCCCCGGATGTCAAAAGAAAAACCTCTGGCACCACAATCCACTCGCCAATCCAGACACCGCCGGAACGCTCGTGCTGGTGCAGGGTCAATTCGCCATTCTGCTCGGCGCGTTGACGGCCCAGTCTTCCGACAGCCTCGCCAAACTCTTACGCCCGTTGGTTCTGCTTATGCGCCATTGCGGATGAGGCACCCCGGCCCGTTTCATGGGTTTCGGTGATGTCGGCGATGTTGATTTGTCGAATGAAACTTTCCCGGTCAACAGCCTACAGCATTTTACATCGGCGACACGCCCGTCTTTGCACAGCGTCTGTCCTGCACTGGTGAGTTGGGTTGGCAGGTTTTCATCACACCCGACTTTGCCGAGCATGTGTTTGAAGCCCTCTACGCGGCGGGTGCGCCGCTGGATCTGCGACTGGTGGGCGGCGAAGCCTTGAATGCTCTGCGGATCGAGAAAGGCTTTTTACACTGGGGCCATGATATGTCTTACACTGAAGCACCTCATCAAGTTGGCCTGGGGTTTGTCTGTAAGCCCGAAAAGGCTACCCCGTTTATCGGGCGTGACGCTTTTGTTATTCGCAAGGCTGACGGCAAAGGCCCATTCCTGTGTCACATCAAATTGCAAGATGCCAGCCCCCTGCTCCATCACAACGAACCTGTGCTGAAAGACGGAAAAGTCGCAGGCTACATAGCGAGTGGTGCCTATGCCTATGCGCAAGGTGCGGCCATCGGGACCTGTTTTATCAACACAGAAGACCGGGCTACGGTCACGCACGGAGCGTTTGCTGTCATGGTAAAGGGGCAGGCCGTTCCGGCGACCGTCAGTTTGCATCCTTTTTCCAAGCCCCAGCTGTCAAACCTATCACTCAACACTTCACAAGGATTCGGCGGATCTGAGTTTGGCCATTATCCGGTTGTCTCACTGCGCTCAGAACGTAGGGATCAACGCTTGATCATACGACTACCAATGTTCTCAGAATAAACATGACAACTTACACATCAATGTCCGCGCTCAACTGAATGAGATATCCTCCCGGCGACCGCAGAAAATGGCCGCTTCGCGCCGCAGTGTTTCGCAGCGTTGCCGCCAATTGAACGTGACCAACAGACTAAGTACGGTCAAGGTCGCTTTTGCGCGGCTTGCTTGAATTCGACCCGGTCGTGATTTTTGCACTTGCCGCAAGTGGCCGGCAAGAGGGCTGCCGGTGCAGCGTTCGTTGGTTTGGGCCAACGACAGGTTAGGGCCATTCGCAGCGGAACTAACCATCGGCCTTCTCTTTGCATTATCGGTGGCGAGCACCGAATACTGTGGCTTTGATGAGCGATTTGCCGACTGTTTGGCAGACGAAACTTGAGCGTAGGAGCGAATCCATCCTCATGCTACTTTGAAGAAGGTTTTGAAGGATCGAAAACCGTTGGATCGCAACCATACAAACGAGATTGACCGTGTCTTGAATGGGTTCGACACAGGACGGGACCGTCTTGTTGCAGACAGCTGGCAGCGCTGTGTTGAAGCCTATGGTATGGATCCCACGCGACTAGAACCTGCGCACATCCTTCCTGACACCCAGTTTCGTGAACACCTGGAACAATCTGAACGTCTTATCGCGACGGCGCGCTCGGGATTGCAATCGCTGTTTGCACAAGTCGCAGGGCAGAACTACGTCTTGCTGCTTGCAGATGCGGACGGCGTCTGCGTCGATTTCTTTGGCGATCGGAGTTTCGAGGATGAGCTCAGAAATGCCGGGCTTCATTTGGGATTCAAGTGGACGGAAGAGTTGGCAGGTACAAACGGTGTGGGGTCTTGTATCGTCACAGGCCAACCGGTGACGATACATCAAGGAGATCATTTCTCAATCACTCATACGCCCCTCTCCTGTACGGCGGCACCGATTTTTGATACCAAAGGCGGGCTTGCAGCTGTTCTAGATGTGTCCTTGTTGCGCGGACCCTCACCCAAGGCATCGCAGAATCTGGCCATGACGCTGGTGACGAATTCCGCTCGTCGGGTGGAGATGGCGAACCTGATGGCGTCGACCCGTAGGGATTGGGTTCTGCGCTTCTCGGCCAGCCCCGAGTTTCTTGAGGTCGATCCTGAAGCGGCGGTTGCGGTGGATGGAAGTGGCAAGATCATCGGTATGACCTCGGGTGCCCGCTGCGCGCTGGACCCGGGCGGTTTGGGTCACCTGATCGGTTCGCAACTGCAGGACTGGCTTGAAATCAGCGTTGATGACATGCCCGAGTTCATGCGTGGGCGCCCGTCCGAGGAACGTGTCCTGCACCTCAAGGACGGGCGCGCGCTCTATGGTCATGCCGTCGCGCCGCAGACGCCCCAGATGACGGACGCACTTCGAAAGCGAGAACCAGTTCTGCCCGGTGCCCTTGGCAGTTTTGCAGGGCCGGATGCCAACCTGCAGCGACTACTGAACAAAGCAGCACGACTTGCGCCAACAAACCTCCCACTTTTGCTGACCGGCGAAAGCGGTGTTGGTAAGACAAAGCTGGCGCGGGCCATTCACATTGCCGACCCTGCAACACAGGAATTTCATATCGTGATCTGCTGCGACACAGAGACCTTCGATTTTTGTCACGCGATCGAAGCCGGAACGCTGTTTTTGCGCGGAGTCGAAGACCTGAGCAAACCTGGCCAAGCCTCTCTATTGGCGGTGTTGGAGCTGCGGGCCGATCTTCGGATCATTGCCTCGTGCAGGCAGGCCCCAGCCTTATTGCAGGGCAGTCTGCGCGAAGACCTACTGCATCGAATTGCCGGTGCCACACTGTCCTTGCCACCCCTGCGCCATCGCGCAGATTTGGATTGGCTGATTGATCGCCTGCTCAGACGGTTTGCCAGCCATGACATTCGCCTGTCCACAGCTGCGCGTGCTGATCTAAAGTCACGGCTGTGGAGCGGGAATATTCGTGAACTGGAACATCTACTGCACAGCACGGTCACCTTGTGTCAGGACAACATCATCGACTTGACCGATTTGTCCGCCCCCGTGCTTGCTGCTGAGCAAGAGCAGGCAACAGATGATCTGGATGCACTTTTGCGAGCGTGCGATTGGAACATGTCGCAGGTGGCGCGGCGACTTGGAGTGAACCGGTCAACAATTCTACGTCGCGTTCGAAAAGCCGGGCTCATACCGCCTGCATAACGGCATTTGCACTGTGTTGCGCCCTTGTTGCAGGCGCAACAAGCAATAGTGTTTTTGGGTCGCGTAAAGCTATGACCCGGCAATATCGCTTGCCCAATGGGAGGCGGATTTGTCAGCCTTCTGTTCCGTGGAGACAGGGAGGATGATATGCTCGACACAACACTCTCGGATCAGGTCCAGGGGTTTCTGGATGACTTTGGGGCGGCCTTGTCCGGTGGCGACATCGATGCCGTTTGCGATATGTTCCAAGACGATTGCTATTGGCGCGATCTGGTCAGCTTTACCTGGAACATCAAAACCGTAGAAGGTAAGGATCAGGTCGCTGACATGCTTTCGCATCAGCTGGTCACAACCAAGCCGAGTGGTTGGAAAATAGCCGAGGGTGAGACCCCCACCGAAGACGGCGGCGTGACCACTGCATGGATCGAGTTTGAAACCGAAGTGGCACGTGGTTATGGGCTGCTCCGTCTGAAGCGTGACAAAATCTGGACGCTATTGACCACGATGGTTGAGCTTAAGGGGCATGAGGAGCCCAAAGGGTTCAACCGTCCGCTTGGAGCCAAGCATGGTGCAGGCAAGCATCGAACCACGTGGGCAGAAGAACGGGGGCAGGAAGAGGCAGACCTGGGCTACACAACGCAGCCCTACTGCGTCATTATCGGCGGCGGTCAGGGCGGGATCGCCATGGGTGCGCGCCTACGCCAGCTTCGTGTGCCCACAATCATCGTCGAGCGGAACGATCGTCCGGGCGACAGTTGGCGTAACCGCTACAAATCACTCTGCCTACACGACCCGGTCTGGTACGACCATCTTCCTTATATGAAGTTCCCGGAAAATTGGCCGGTGTTTTCGCCCAAGGACAAGATCGGCGACTGGCTTGAGATGTATACGAAGGTGATGGAGCTGAACTATTGGACGCGCACGACGGCCAAATCGGCCGCGTTCGACGAAGGCAAGGGCGAATGGACCATCACGGTAGATCGAGATGGCGAAGAAGTAGTGTTGAGACCCAAGCAGTTGATCATGGCCACGGGCATGTCCGGCAAGAAACGCATGCCAGACTTCCCAGGTATGGATGTGTTCAAAGGCGAGCAGGTGCACTCTTCGGAACATGATGGGCCGGACAGATGGGCTGGTAAGAAGGTCGTTGTGGTGGGCTCTAACAACTCGGCGCATGACATCTGCGCGGCGCTTTGGGAAAATGATGCCGATGTGACAATGGTGCAGCGGTCCTCAACCCATATTGTCCGCTCGGACACTCTTATGGAAATCGGACTGGGCGATCTTTATTCAGAACGTGCGGTGCGGTCTGGCATGACGACCGAAAAGGCCGATTTGATCTTTGCATCGCTGCCCTATCGCATCCTGCATGAATTCCAGATCCCCGCTTATGCGGCGATGAGAGAGCAGGACAAGGAATTCTATGAAGGTTTGGAAAGAGCCGGGTTCTGGCTGGATTGGGGCGACGACGAAAGCGGGCTGTTCATGAAGTATCTTCGCCGCGGATCGGGCTACTATATCGACATCGGCGCCAGCCAGTTGATCATTGAGGGCGAGATAAAGCTGAAACGCGGTCAGGTGAAGGCGCTGGATGAAACAGGTGTGATACTTGATGACGGAACTCACCTTGATGCCGACCTAGTGGTCTACGCGACTGGATATAACTCGATGAACGGCTGGGTTGCCGATCTGATGGGCCAAGAGATGGCAGATCGGCTTGGCAAATGCTGGGGTCTGGGGTCTGATACGACCAAGGATCCAGGCCCTTGGGAAGGCGAGCAACGCAATATGTGGAAGCCGACACAGGTTCCAAACCTATGGATGCATGGTGGAAACCTGCATCAGTCCCGGCATTATTCACAGTTTTTGTCGCTCCAGATAAAAGCCCGAATGGAAGACATTCCAACGACTGTCTACGGTCTTCAAAAAGTACACCACTTCAATTAGAGCGTGCAACTTAAAACTCGGCAACCCTATTGGACAGGGCGGTCCTTGGCGGCGCCTGCGGGCACCACCAGCCCTGTCGAATAGCAATGCCTCGCCGCCTCCCGTGTTCGCCACATGGCAGATTGGCAGGAGCAAGCGGCTTCGCCGTCTGAACCTGCAAAACAGCGCTGATTTTTCGGAAGGTAAGTCAGATCAAAATGAAACATTCCACTGGACAATGAAATGGGAGCATTTGGGTCAATTCATGACGCAAAGGTCAAATTCAACCGATGTCCAACATTGGGGGCGCCGTCTGATGTCGAACATTCATCACATTTCTGGTGCAACTGTGACGGTTGGGTCAGGTTCGTGTGACGCTCAACAAAAGTGTCGGGCGACACATAGTTTTGTCATTCGACGGTAGCTAAGCGATTGATTTTAAATTGACGTTGATCTACCCGGCCCACAAAATTTAACACTTGCGACTCAAAAACCTTCCAATTCCTTGGAACGACCGGAAAGCCATTTTGGCCGTGAACGCCCTCATTGGTGCAGATCGTTTCTAGATCGCAAAAAGTTTGCACCAGCTCTGCTCTCCGACAAACTCAAGGCGATTGGCAATGTTGTCTTTAAGCACTGACACTCTGTTATTGGTGCTGATAAGCTGCCGTGAGCCCGCTCAAAGTCATTTCTGAAACCTCCACGGCCCTCCCACTAGCGCCCATAATGCCCAAAGCCGTCAGGTAGAGTTCGCACAGTGCTGGCGCTCCAATCAAAGTCACTGTTTGATCCCGCCAGTACTGTCTTACAGCCATCAATTCCTGACCGATCAAAAGACCTGAAAGAGTGGCACGAGCTTGCGCGCTGGTTTGCTTTCCGACCAGCATATCCGCACGGATTGCAAAAAGGCGACGCGGGACGGCGGAAGGATCATCGGTTGCGAAGCGAATTGCCGCCTTAAAGGCACAATCGCTCCACCCACCGTCAGGCATCGAGTGTGACAACACGGATGCTTTGGAAAAGAACGCGAATTGCTCGCCAGTCATACAGGTTTCAAATTCGATGATGGCACCATCCGTGACCCGGACCCATTTCGTATGTGTTCCTGGCAGGCAAACAATGCCGTGAAAATCGGAAACAAGATGAAGAAGCCCGGCAATCTGTGTTTCTTCCCCGCGCATGACATTGGCTGGTGATTGCTGCTTAACACCTGGAAGTATGCGTACCTCACGCGATGCGTTACTGACTCTGATTGCGCCCGCCCCAAGCTCATCAAGACGCGTTGGTGCCGATAAGTATGGGGCCTCACACCAACCTTGTGCGGCACCTGCCATGCCACAGATAATGGCTGGAACGTCTTGACCTATGCCCAGGTCATTCAGGCTTTCTTCAAGTACGCGACCAAAGTCACAGGGTTCAAGATTTGACATGCCAAATGGGCCATCGATCGAGGCAAGGGTGTTCCCGCAAGAGCCCAGCACCCACAGCCGAAAGCCAGTGGTTCCCCAGTCAACAGCAATCAAGGAAGGGTGAGACATAGCGCGATTCAATTGCAGATATCGTATCGGAGGATGAAGTCCCGGTCCGGCTCCACACCCAGACCGGGCCCGCTTGGAATGGCAATAAACCCGCCGGTCGCTGCGACTTGGGGTTGAATGTTCAGCGGATCCACAAGCAGTTCATCCCGAAACTTGTTGTCGGTCGTATCAAACTCGAGCATTGGTTCCCACGGGAACAACCCGCCTGGCAGGGGCGGCATTGCTGCGAGAAGGTGCATGTTGGCGGCTACAGCGACGGCGGACCCCCAGACGTGATTCACTACCGGAGTAAAGTGCGCATGGCATAGAGCCAGAACTCGCAGATATTCGGTGATCCCACCCAGAGCACAGACCTCTGGCTGGGCGATATCTAAACCCCGGCTTTCCAACAGGGCGCGCCATCCCCATCGGTTGAATTCAGCCTCACCACCGGAGATGTTGACATTCAGACCGGCACGCAGTTCGCGATATCCGTCAAGATCTTCCGGGGCGACGGGTTCTTCGAACCAGTAGGGGTCGAATTCTTCCATCGCGCGACCCATGTAAAACGCATCATGGGTCGTGTAGCCGTGGTTCGCATCGATCATAAAGCGGTAGTCATCACCGATGCCTTTACGAACAGCTTCGATCAGGCGTACGTCATCCTTGGGGCCAAGCCCCACTTTCATCTTTGTCGCGCTGAATCCCATATCCTTGATTGCGGCGGCTTCGTCTGCGAAGCGGGCGGCCAGACTGTCCGTACTCTCAGGGCGGAGCATCATGCCGTAGCCATAAACCCGAATGCGGTCGCGATGGTTGCCCCCGATGAGCTTATGCAGTGGTAAGCCTGCGACTTTGCCTGCGATGTCCCACAGCGCGATGTCGACACCCGAAAGTGACTGCATCGGCATTCCCTTCTGGCCATGATCGCGCATCAGGTTGTAAACCTTATGCCAGATCACATCCCGGTCCAGAGGGTCCATGCCCAGAACCATTGGCTGGATCACCTGCTCGACGATCCCCTTGTTGGCCAAGGCGATGTTGCCCGCACCAAAGCATTCCCCCCAACCCGTGACACCTTCGTCAGTCTCCACCTCGACCAGATGCGCCGTGCGCTTGTGATAATACTGCTGAGAATACCCAAGTGGCTCTGGCAGGTCGTAGCTTAGAACATGGCTGGTAATGCAGGTAATCTTCATTGCTTAACCCCTCGAAATCCGGTGGTGTCGAGGGCGCGCGTGATCCGCTTTTGTATAAGGTAATCGTGCAGCGCGAGGTTCGAGCAATCATGCCCGATCCCCGACTGCCCGATCCCGCCATGCGGCAGATCGATGTCATACTTCACCCCGTTGATTTGAATTTCGCCATAGCGCAGATGCGCGGCGTAATGCTCGGCCCGCCCCAGATCGCGCGTAAACAGATAAGCCGTCAGCCCGCCCTCCTCGCAATCATTGGCCATTTCAATGAGCCCCGTTTCATCCGCGAAGGGGATCAGGCTGACGATGGGGCCAAAAGTTTCCTGTCGGTAGATCCCCATCATGTCGGTCACGTTGTCCAAAACGGTTGGCGCGACGTAATGGCCTTTGTTCAGGTTCGGGGGCCGGTCCCCACCCGCGAGCAGAGTAGCGCCATCAGCGAGTGCATCGTCAATCAAACCCTTGATGCGAGCCCGTGCGCGCTCATCAATGACAGGCCCCGTTGTGATGTCGGCAGTTTTGTCAAAGCCAACCGTCGCCGCCTTTGCCCGGTTCACCACCTTTTTGGTGAACGCCTCACGCACGGTCTCGGCCACAAAAACACGGTTGGGCGAGACGCAAATCTGTCCCGCATTGGAGAACTTTACACCGGTTACGATGTCAGCGGCCAAATCAAGGTCGGCATCTTCAAACACGATCGCAGGAGCGTTGCCACCAAGCTCCATCGAATAGCGTTTGATGGATGTAGCACCGGTGCGCATGATGTGCTGCCCGGTCCTGGTCGAGCCAATCAGGGTCACAACTTGTGGAATGGTCGAGGCGGTCAGAGTATCAGCGACGTCATACCCATCCGTACAAAGAATTTGCACCACACCTTTAGGCAGACCGATTTTTTCGCAAAGCGACCCCACAGCGTAAGCTGAAATCGGCGTCGCCTCTGATGGACGGATGATGATCGGGCACCCCGCTGCCATGGTCGGGCCAATCTTGAATGCCAGATTCAACAACGGGAAATTCCATGCAAGATAGGCCACCGCCACACCGGCGGGTTCGTAGACCATGCGATGCGCATGGGTTCCAGCCCTGTCGATGAGGCCATAGTCTAGAATGCGGGCAATTTCCTCTGCATAGAAATCCAAAGAGGCGACCAGCCTGTCCCAATCCTCATGCGTTTGAGCCCATGGTTTGCCCATCTCATTGTGCACGCAGTCGCGCAGAAATTCCTCATGGGCAATCACCTCATCACGTAGCCGTCGCATCCACATTTGCCGGTCTGCGATGGATGTCGCAGCCCATCCGGGAAACGCTGATTTTGCCGCCTGCAATGTGCGCTCGACATCCTCGAAACCCGCCGTGGTGACCGTGGCGATGTGTTCTTCCGTGGCGGGGTTGATGACCTCTTTGCGCCCGCTGCCATCTGTCAGTGCGCCGTCAATGTAGATCTGCGTTGGAAACTCCATGGCCACCTCAGTCAAACAGCGTTGCGATGTTGGTTTTGATCTGATCGCCGACATAAAGCGCCAGCGCTTGAATCGTGGAGGTCGGATTTACCGCCCCGGCCGTAACGAAAATCGAGCCATCCACGATGAACAGGTTCTTCACGTCATGGCTACGCCCCCACCCGTTCACAACGGACGCTTCGGGGTCGATGCCCATACGGCAGGTGCCCATCTGGTGCCACCCTGCCCGCCACCAGACCTTGTCACCCTTGGGCAGAACACGCTTGGCGCCGGCGGCCAACAGAACCTCTTCGGCGCGGGCCTCGCCGTGTTTCAGCATCGCCCGCGTGTTTTCACCCAGGCGATAAGTAATCTTGGGGGCCGGGATGCCATCGCTATCGGTTAGATCTGGGTCGAGGGTCACACAATTATGCTCTTCCGGTAGATCTTCTGTCACCACAGTGAGACCGGCCAGATAAGGATAGACATTGTCCATAATCTCGCGGTGTTCAGCGCCCCAAGGGATAGGATTGTCGATGCCATATCCACCAAGCGCATAGGTCATCGGCGTGGTTGAACGCCCCGAATGCAGGCCATAGCCACGTACAAACCCGCGACCGGGATCACTCTCGTAAAATTCTTGCGAAAGGATCGAACAGGCCATCGGCCCTTCGTGTCCTTTCATTGGCTCATCAAACACGCCCGCAACGCCGATAAGTGGATGGAACATCAAGTTCTTACCGACCTTGCCGGAACGGTTCGCCAAACCTTCTGGGAATAATTTGGATTTGGAATTCAGCAGTAAGCGCGGTGTTCCAACCCCGTTGCAGGCCATAATGACCAGCTCTGCCTTCTGCTCCTGAACTTGCCCGTCGGCCCCATGGTAGAGCACGCCGGTCGCGAATCCGCTGTCCTCGTCCACCAATATCTCACGGACACGCGCTTTGGTGCGCAACTCTACGCCTGCGTTTTCAAGCATCGGCCAGTAGGTGAAATTGGTTCCACCCTTGGCTCCTGCTGCGCAACCCAAATCGCAGGTCCCAGCATTCACGCACTTTTGGCGACCATCGTCGTGCTCACTCAGGATCGCGACATCTGACGGCCACCAATGCCAACCCTTTTCATTGAACCCACGCGCCAGAGTTTGCCCGAGTTTGCCCATCGGAATGGGTGGATGCGGCGGCGTATAGTTGGGGTAGGCCGGATTGCCCCCCAAACCAGAGACGCCCGTGTAGCGGTCGTTCATGTCATAGAACGGAGCTAAGTCATGATAATCGACCGGCCAGTCCTCACCCACGCCATCCAGCGACCTGGTTCGAAAATCTGACGGTCGCATACGCGGCCAGTGGCCCAGAAAGTTGATTGTCGACCCGCCCACGCCATTCCAATTGACCGGCGTGATGCAGCTATCATCCGCGTTGATCGGGTAGTCTTGCCGAAGACCTCGCACGTTCGGGTCGCAAGAAAACTCAGCATATCGTGCAAGCTCATAATCCTCTCGACGCGACGGGAAATCTATATCCGGCAGATGGTCACCCTGTTCCAGGCACAAGATGCGCATCCTTGTTTCCAACAACGACCAAGCGATCGCAGCGCCCGATGCCCCTGCACCAATGATCAGAACATCAACAGGATCGTGGTTCATTTCTGATCTCCGGTAGGGTCACGAAACACCGGCCCGCGGGCGCGCACAGGTGCAGTCAGTTCGTTCAAAAGAGCAGGCGATTCGCTGGGAACCTCGTACCCGGCTGGATGCGCAGGATGCGAACCAACCCCGACCTTGGCGCGCATGTCAGGGCGGCTGTAATAGCCTTTGTAGGTTTCCCTGAGCAGCAATCTGAACGCTTCGGGCAATTCGGATTCCAGCTGGCGGACGGTATGGGGAGTAATACCGTCCGCCAGTTCGCCGGCGCGGGTTAGCAAGGTGACGAGCGCGCTGTTTAGAGCGGGTTTGCGCGCAGCCGCCTCTGTGACAAATGCCGCCACACCCAATTCACCCGCCGCCGGAATGCCTCGGTCGCGATTTGCAGGGATGAGGACATCGAGGATCGCATCGAGCGGCGACTGCGGATTGATATGTCTATGTTTTGACATCGCCGCCCGCTACCTGCCACTTCCGTTGCCCGGGCGCGACAAGGCGTCAATCGCGACGGCCAAAAGTAGGATTGCACCCGACACCATCAGCTTATCCGCCGCGCTCGCTCCGGTCAGGTCCAGCCCGTTTCCGAGCGATCCGATGACCAAAGCGCCAAGGATTGCATTCCAGACCGACCCGCGGCCGCCAAAGAGCGATGTGCCTCCAATCACTGCCGCGCCGATCGCCTCAAGCAGCAACGAGCCACCGGCGAACGCCGTATAAGATACCGACCCATAGCGGGACGCTCCGAAAATTCCGCCAATGGCGGCCATAAGGCCAACAATTGCGAAGGCCGAAACCCGAATACGTTTGACCTTCATCCCAACGCGCCGCGCGCTTTCAGCATTCCCGCCAACAGCAAACAGTGATCGACCATACGGTGTGTTGGTTGTGATCCACCCCAACAGTGCAGTGATTGCGATAAGCAGCACCAGCAACAAAGGCAGAGACCGATAAGCGTTAAGCGTCAGCACGACGGCCACGACAATGACAGAAAACGCGACGACCTGCCCCCAAAGAGCGAATGGACTGTCCTGTTCCAGGCCAAGCGCCTTGCGCCGGGCTTGCTTGCGCAGGTTGGCGTAGGCAAAGAGACCTACAACTGCCAACCCGATCACGATCCCCCAAAGGTCCGGGATAAGAACCCGAGCTATTCCGCGCACGAAAGGATCACCGACGTTCAGGTTTCCCGTCGGCAGGATCTTCTGCATCAAGCCCTGATATCCAAGAAGCCCGGCTAGTGTGACGACAAATGAGGGGATGCCGACATAGGCAACAAGCAGGCCTTGCGCAGCGCCCATGATGATGCCCACGAAAATCACAATGATGCAGGCCAGCCAACCGGGCACGCCGCTCAGCACCAGCACGCCCAATAGCGCGGCACAAACACCTGCGGTCGCGGCTGCAGACAGGTCTATGTCACCCAGCAGCAATACGATTGTTATCCCAACCGCTAACGTGGCAATCACCGCAGATTGCATAAACAGGTTGTAGATATTGCGCGGGCTTAGAAAGATCGCGCGAAAACTGTCTGCTTCCCCGCTCATCAGATCAATGAGAGGCAATACGAGCCCAAAATACCCCCAGATTGCGGCCAGCGCGAGGAGGACGGGAACAAAGGCCCCGAACTGCGTCTCGCGTAGGGCGCTGAAACGATCGAGGAACGTCATCTTCGCCTCAGGCTGCATTCCCGTTCTCCGTGTCCAAGCCGCGAGTCATAGCGACCACAATTTCATCCGGGTTCGTTTCCGAGGTTGTGTAGGTGGCAACATTGGTGCCGTGGCGCAGAACCGTGATCCGGTCCGAGACCTCAAATATGTCGCGCATGTTGTGCGAGATGTAGACGACGGCGTGGTTCGTCTCGCGCAGCCGCTTTACCACCTCCAGCACCTGACGAGTCTGCGCAACGCCCAGTGCGGCGGTGGGTTCATCCAGCATGACCACCGAGCTTTCGGCGCCCACGGCGCGCGCAATGGCAATGGCCTGACGTTGACCGCCGGACAGGCCGCCCACCTTGGCCCGAACCGATTGCAAAGTGCGCACTTCAAGCCGGTCGATGGCCTTCTTAGCTTTTACTTCCATTTCCAGATCGTCCAGCGGGCGCAGAAGGCGTGGAAGGAACCCCCAGCCGGGTTTCACGAATTCCGCCCCTAAGGACAGATTGGCCGCAACGTCCAGATTTTCGCACAAAGCAAGGTCCTGATAGACAATCTGAATACCCAGCTCGGTTGCATCATTGGGTGAAGTCACTTCGACAGGCTTACCGTCGAGCAAGAACGCACCGTCGTCCGCAAGATGTGCCCCGGCAAGCACTTTCATCAGTGTGGATTTGCCTGCGCCGTTGTCGCCTACAAGGGCCATCACCTCGCCGCGCGCGACCTCAAAATCAACGCCGCGTAGGGCGTGCACGCCGCCAAACCGTTTTTGGATTCCACGCACAGCAAGGTGCGCTGGTGGGGCAGCTTGCCCCACCATTTTGTCTTCAGACGTCATAACTTGACCTTGTTACTTGCAGAAGTCGGTTGAGGCGGCTTCGCCCTGGCAGACCATGTCTTTAGTGATCGAGGCATCGTTTTCGATCACATAGTCAACCCCGTCTGCCCCGATGGCCGAGTACGAACCCACCGGCACATAGGCCACTTCCGCTCCGACACCGTTAGTGACGGTTTGTGGCGCAAGATCCGAGAAGTCCTCTCCATTAACCAAACGCACTGTGACCTGCGCTGCGGCGGCGGCCATGTCTTCCAGCGGACGCCATCCACACTGGGTCTGTTTGCCAAGCAGCATCAACTGTTGTGCTTGCACCGTGCAGTCCAAGCCAGAGACGGGGACGGTTCCCGCCATCCCTTGCTCCTCCATCGCGGCGATCGCGGCACCGGCGTTCCCGTCGTTGGAAGACACAACACCCTGAACGTTGTTATCCAGTTGAGTCAGCGCCTGATCCATCGAACGACGTGCAATGGCGGGGTCCCAGCCCTGTGTCCAGTTCTCATAACCCATGACGCGTGCACCGCTTTCAAACAAAGGCGTGAGTGCACGAAGCTGACCATTGTGGATGACTGCCGCATTCGGATCAGTCGGCGATCCTTTGAGCAAGACCAGAGTGTCGCCATCCTTGGTGTTCTCAATCACGTGGGTCGCCTGATCAAATCCCATGCCTTCTAGATCGGCCTGCACCCAGAACGTGGTGTTGGATGAGTTGATCATCCGGTCATAGGCGATTGTTGGGATACCTTCTTCAGCCGCCGTATCGGCAATGATTGCCGAGCTTTCCCCATCAATAGGAATGACAACAAGAACTTTTGCGCCCTGAGTCATTGCCTGTTCCGCTTGGCGTTGCTGGGTGGCTGTATCGTTATTAGCATTGAACACCTCAACTTTCACGTCGGGTGCAATCTCGCCCATGGTGCGCACAAACGCTGCTGCATCTTGTTGTTCCCAACGCGGATTCACGTTTTCGGGCAGCAACAGAGCAACCATATCCTCCGCCGATACCGTTCCGGCTGCCAGCAACGCAGACGTCGCGACAGTTCCAGCCAGCAGGCCTTTCGAAAGCTTTGAAAACATCATATCCTCCTCGTCGATGTTTCTGGCGCATTGCGCCGGATTATCTGGTGGAGTTCTCCCGTGTTATCGGGCCAACCTGACGACATGAGGCTGGGTAGAAGCATGTCTCGTGTCGTCACCACTAGCCCGGCCACCTTTCCGGGAAGTGAAATTTTCATTCCTTTTTATTCGCTTGCACCACGTTTTGCGTTGAAATCCGGCAAGGCTCCTGAGAGGCGTTCATAGGTATCTGCCAAATGCTCGCGCATCGCGGATGAGGCCGCATGACTGTCGTGAGCCGCTATCGCCTGTAGCACTTGCCGGTGCAGGGGCAACGAACGTTTGTTTTCGCGCGGATCGCTGTTTGTCACCTTGATTGAACTCAGGAGGGCCGAAAAGATCACACCCTCCAGAGCGATAAGTACTTCGTTATTCGCGGCGCGCAGGACAGATCGGTGAAACAGCGCATCCGCAACTACAAAGTCCTGGATCGAGGTCGCCTGCTCCATGTCGTGCTGTGCTTTGCGAATGTCTTCGATCTGCTCTGGCGTTGCCGTTTGAGCCGCCCAGCCCGCAGCGTTGGGCTCCACCATTTGCCTGACATCCATCAACTGACGCAGAAACTCGGGCTTCGGCTCGATGCCCTGATGCCAGGCAAGCACATCATCATCCAGAAGGTTCCAACTTGCGCGCCGCCGCACCCTTGTTCCACTGCCGCGGCGCACTTCAAGCAGACCCTTGCCAACCAGCAACTTGATTGCCTCACGGACAACAGATTTGCTGACCCCGAAACGGGTGCACAGCTTGTTTTCGTCGTCGATCAAACTGCCTTCGGGGAAATGACCGGCCACGATACGCCGCCCAAGCTCACGGCACACCTGCGTTGCAAGACCGGGCGCCACACCCGCGGAATCTTTCAGATCATAGTACAGAAGTTCACTCATGAGGCATTTTAAACATCTGATGTTTCATTTGTCCAGATGTTTTATAGACAGTGCTTATACAGATGGATTAACAGGCTGGATTTCCACCTAAGTACTGCCATTTATAAATTTACAGGGATCAAGAAGTCTTACTCGGGCGTACATTGATCAACTGCATCCGTGTGTAATCCACCTGACCGCGTCCCTTACATCGTTTGATCGAGTAGCTTTTCTGAAGAGATTTTGCCAGATCGCGGTGGGTCGTAGGTGTCGATGAGATACCCAATCGTATGGGGCATACTGTCCTCAGAGGATCTGACTACATCAAAGGAAAAAAGCGATGTTGACGAGGAGCAACAGGAACCATAACTCGATGCTAACTCAATCACGAGTAGAAGATTTTGCGCCCGGCTTCTCGCAACCCTTGGATGTTTTGCAACGCCATAGCAAACCGCGAACGCCGCTGAACCGGAGCTATGCGAAGCGATCTCTGGTTGAGTGCTGCCATTCAGTAGGGTCATTGCGAATGGCGGTCTCGCGGACTTTGTTGCCGTTGACGTTTGCGAGAAAACTCTAAAGGTTTTCACTTGAATTGCACAAAAAAGAACCCGCCATGGAATTTTCAGATTACAAAGAAATGCCACCAAAAGTAGGAGAAAGCGCAACCGAATACTGTGCGCGTCTGGAACAGGACGGTTTTGAGGAGATGTTTATGCGCAAAGCGTTAGCCTATCACCTGCACATGCGGGGTGAGGAATTCGGATCATTTTTCAACAAGTTCGAGCAAGCGCGTCTCCGCCATCTTACAATGCTCTCACGAATGGCACCTAAACGCAGTGAATTTTCATTCGCAAAGAAGGTCTCAAAGAACTTGGGAATTTCGGAACAGCTGGCCTCACTGTGGGTGACTCGGTTTGGAGAAGTTGGTGATGTAGAATACGTCGGAATGAATGCGGCTAAATCAGTTCCCGAGTAACTCAGAACCACAGTCTCTTTGGGCTCACAACCGACATCAGAGGCAGCGCAGCATCTCAAAGCATTGCCCTGCTACCTCAGAGGGTGGCCCATTTTCGACATTGACCGTGGCTACAGGTTGCAGCAGTGCGGTCCGTTGAACCAGCCATTCGTGCACGGCGCAGCGTTTACAAGGGACTAAAAACAATAGTTACGCGGGGCTTTGAAACCCCATGTAACAGCCGTTGATAACGAGAAGAGCGTCCAGAATTGCGTTCGTGCCTGCAGCGCTGAATATTCAGAGATTCCCCGACTTCAGGCATTCGATAAAGCCGACTTCGGCAAAATCCAAATCGACTGTACGCTGCAACCTGCGTCAACCTTCGGTTCGCGGTACAAAACGGCAAGGCGGCCACCTTTTCTCGTTCAAACCGCGTTTAGCTACTAGGTAGAACATGCTTTGCAGGTATCTTGGCATAAGCCCCATCATAGAAAAAGTTCAACCAGATGGAATAACCGTCGGAGTAGATATCAGAAACGCCATGGGTGTTTGACCCTGCATCGAGTGAATTTACTCTGCCTTCAGTGTCCAACTGCATCAGCTTGAACGCCTGGTGATCCTGATGCCCACGGTAGCCGCCGACAACCACCGTTCCCTCTACAACCTCAACGGATTCAAGGTTTCCAAATCCACCCGCCAGTTTTTCTGACAGACCGGCCTCACCCAAACCCGAGATACGATAAACAGCGCTATCCCAAGCGTCATCAGTACCCCATGACACCGCATAGATTTGATCGTCGGTGATCTCAAATCTGGCAAGACCATCGATCTGAACATCATTCAGGGTCGGTTGGATATCGCCCGTGTTTGCCGACACACTGACAAAGCCTCCACGCCCAAAATCGCTGACAAGCAAAGTTGCACCGTTCAGAACCTCGACATCGTAGAAGAACACACCTTCTTCGTCGTAACTCCTACGCCAGTTGACGTCCCCTTCGGGGGAGAGCGAGATTACTTGATTGCCATCCACAAGGACGATTTGATCGCCAAGTTCAACCAACCCGGTCGGGTTGCGGAGACCTTCGCCGTCTGACAGAGTGATACTCTCATGTACGCCGTTCGGTCCGAGTTTATATAGCCCACCATTGGTGGCTTGGGATCCAAATTCTTCACCAGGGCCACCAGGGCCGATAGAAATCGCATAGACGTCTGCCTCAAAAGGCAGGATTGCTTCGGTAAAGGGTGGCAGGCCACTGACCAGGACCTCTTCCGCGGAAACAGGTTGAATAATCGTCAAAGTTAACAAGGCGCTCAAACGTTTTATCATCATTAAAATTCTCTCTGAAACTGTCTGCCGTTGGGGCAAAGGGGGGGGATTGACCATTTCGGATGATCACGAACCAGAACTTGTGGATTGCTCGTGATCACCGCGTATCGGAGCAACGTTAAAGGTTGATCTGTTCACCTCGGAAATACGGCCCAAGAGCCGCAACGACACGGTCGATGGTCAGCGGGTCCTCATAGAATTGAAGCTGATTGGCACCATCGATCCAGTGAAGTGCTTTATGGGCCGAAGGGATCTGTTGATAGATTCGCTTCGGAATATCCGGGCCGCTGGCGGCTTTGTCACCGTGGACCATGAGAACCGGCAATGAGAGGCGCGATGCCGCGTCGCTGATCTGCCAGCCCCAAATTCCCGCTTCGCTCATTGCAGTAATCCGGTTTTCCCAACCACCGCGGTGGAGAAACCACGGCGCTTCGTTGTCCCATGGCAGATACCACTCGGCGACGGCCGTGGCTGTCAACAGGGCTTCGGGGGAACCGACTATTGGAATATAGTCCACCGTACCGGTCTCGGAGAACTTCGCGGCGGCCGCCGCTGAGCGGTTCATGCGCGCCTCGACTGACGCAGCTTCGCCGAGATACATGATTGCCGTATCGGGGGTCAGGTAGTGACCGGCAACAATTCCAAGCGATGCGATCCGCTCGTCCTGAGCCGCAGCTTCAATCGCCCAATTCACGCCCTGACAGATTCCAAGGAGATGGAGTTGGCTTGGGTCAATCCCATCCTGTTCCCTAAGGAAATCGACCGCAGCGCGAAGATCTTCGATCTTTGCCTCACCGGATTCAAACCGGCGCGGCTCACCTGTGCTGGCGCCGTGATTGCGCGGGTCAAAGATCAAAACCGCAAGGCCCTGTTGCACCAGCCTTGTGGCGTATTGAATTGGTGATTGCTCTTTTACAAAAGCCACGGGGCCCATGATCGTCACCGCAGGGTGCAAACCCTCGCCTGTAGGCATGAAGAGTTTGCCAGCAAGCGTCTCCTGGCCACTGGGGAATGTCACATCGCGTATTTCGTACATGCCAGAAGCTCTCGTTTGTGCTGTGGCGTACTTAGGTATGGATGCTGGAATCGTTGCTGCGGCACCCCAGAGTACCATCTGCCCAGCTAAGTTTCGGCGGGTTGTGTGCATATTTTCTTCTCCCTCAATCTCAGGGCTTTACGTGCATTGTTGAGGCTGGAATTCATCGTTTGGTCTTTCAGCCTTGGAGCTGAAGACTTGGACATCAAGATTTCTTGGCGCCCTTGACTTTCATCTTTCCAGCACCGCCACCCTGGTTTTCGCTCGCGTCGACGACGCCGTCACCGTTCGTGTCTGCGCCATCGAAAATAGCCCTGTGACGATCAATAAACGCTTGGGTCCGATCAATTCCCGCAGGGTGATACTCAAGCATTTCTTCAAACGTCACGACTCCATCTTGGTTCAGGTCGTGCGTTTCGGTCGATACATCGGCAAGCACCATGGTGGCTGCAAAAACGACGCTCCCGGCTATGATAGCCAATTGGACAAGTCTCATGGGGGTTCCTCATCGTGTTCAGTTTCGATGAGATCTAAATGTACGCAGCTTGACATAACGCAAATAACGCAAATAGCATGCTGGTCATGCAAAAACTGAATGATGAATTAGCTTCGATGGATTTTCGCGTTTTGCGATTTCTGCGAATCTTGTTGCAGACTGGCAGCGTGACCCGAACTGCTGAATTGCTTGAGATCAGTCAGCCCGCAGCAAGTCGCATTCTTGCCCGCATTCGGGATCTGACCGGCGATCCATTGTTAATCCGAACTCAGGCAGGGTATCAGCTGACGGATCACGCCCTGTCGCTTCAGGAACCGGTGCTTGAGGCGATCCACGCAGTCGAAGCGGTTTTTCTGCCGCCCAAGTTCGACCCCTCCCATTCAAGTCGGCGATTTCGCATCGCTGGTACCGACTATGCTGCGGCCTGCATCATTGGGCCGCTTGTCGATCGGCTGGCGACGGCAGCGCCACATGTTAGAGTGGATGTAACACCATTGGTTCCAGACAGTTTTTCGGAAATTCAAGACGGCGAAATTGATTTCGTCTTTTACGCTGGGCTCAATGTGAAGGGTGATCTGATTGTCAAAAAAATCTTCACAGACAGCTACGTCCTTCTCATGCGTGAGGGTCATCCATTGCATGAGCTTGCTGCGCAGAAGGGCTTTCTAGAACCACCGGATATCACACCGTACCGACAGATTGAATTCAGCTACCCGACGGTTGATCGGTTGCGTGCGGATACCGTAATGCGCGCGACCAGCAATGGCGACCCGGCAATGTTGTCTGTACCCTTCTTCACCTCAATGCCTTTCCACGTCGCAAACAGTGACGCCGTTACAGCCGCTCCGTCACGTTTGGGAGTTCAACTCTCCTCATTCTCCAGCATCTTGTCGGTACCCTTCAGGTCAGGGGCGGAATTCTCCTATTACCTGCTCTGGCATGAGCGGGGGCAATTCAACCCGGCCATTCGCTGGTTTGTGGATGAGGTCCTACAGACCGTCACGCAGCAGACTACGTCCTTCGGAAGAGCTTCGGAGACGTAACCAACAATGGCGCGTCTTTCATGCCGTCTCGCAGCGGCTTTTCTACGCGAGGATCGGCCCTTAGCGGTTACTCAGAGACCCAGGATCAAGTCCCAAGAGTGGTCATTGGTGCACAGCGCAGCATTTCGGTTTTTCGAAGATCTCCAACGCAAAGCGATGTGAACGTCCAAGTCCTTCAATGCAATCTCCACTTTGCTGAAAAGGCCGGCATACTGAGCAGCGGCTGGTATATCTTAAACACAAGGTTGCCTATGTGAACTCACTTTCCAAGAGAACGGAAACAGAGATGGCGTCGATGAATTTGACATCTGGAACGCCGCCGCCCGAGCATCTTGAAGTCCGAATGTCAGAATTTCTTTGCGAGCGGGAAGTCAATCTGACAACACCTCATTCGTGCTAATCCTGATCTGTGCACGGCGGTCGAAAGAAATCAGTTTAACGACAATGGGTTTGCGAAGTTCCTCAGAATGACGCAAAAAATCCGAAAGGAGTGTTTCATTGACTGACGTACTTGTGTCTGGTGCCGGGCCCAGCGGGTTGGTGCTGGCGATTGAACTGGCGCGACGTGGCATTGATCTGCGCATCATCGACCGCGATACATCCGCCCCAACCACGCCGCGCGCATTTGTGGTAAAGCCGTCAACATTTTATGCGGCGGAGCAGTTGGGCGTCCTTGATCAGATATTTGAGCTGGGTGTTCCGGTTCAGTCTATGGAGCAATCCTTTGAAGGTAGAATTGCGGCGCATGCTGAACCATCTGATGAGCGCTGGCCATGGCACCTCAATCTCGGCGAGGATGATCTGGTCCCAATTCTGATTGCGCGGCTGGAGAGGCTGGGCGTTCTTATCGAGCGCGGGTTGGAGCTTGTACGTTATGAACAGAGTGCGAGAGGAGTCATCTCTGTCTTGAAAAACCGAGCCGGTGAGGAAGAGAGAATCGAAACCTCTTGGCTGATTGGTTGTGATGGCGTGCACAGTACAGTACGGCAAGCTGCCGGGATTGGGTTTGAAGGCCATGATAGTGACCTTCACTGGCATGTGTTGGATGCGCAAATCGAAGGTTGGCCATACACAGCAAACCACGGGATGTTATTTCTCGACCATCTTGTGGTCGCAGTTTATCGGACAAGATCAGCGTTCAGAATATATTCTCTTTCGTTAAACCACTGTGATGACAGTTGGACTTCGCTACATGATATTCTGCGTGATGTTGCACCGAGCGCGCGCCTCGGCCCACCAATTTCAGATGTCAGCTTTCGATGCTCGGCCCGATTGGCTTCTGACTATCGAGTTGGAAAGGTGCTAATCTGTGGTGATGCATGTCATGCCATGTCAGCGAGTAGTGCTGGGGGTATGAATACCGGTATACAGGACGCAATGAACTTGGGTTGGAAATTGGCCTCAGTTGTTTCTGGGCACGCCGATGATGCTCTTTTAGACACCTATGAAAGTGAACGCCGACCCGTTGGTCGCGCTATGATTGATGTTGGCCAAAAAAACGACGACCTCTGGTCGATCAGTGATCCAGTCGAAAGAAGCTGTGCAATTCGACACTTTGCGGTGAACTTTTGGGCCTATCTGGAAAACGGTGGAAATGGGTACGAAGCAGTGATGGGGGATTATAAAGCCAGCAGAGTTTCAGTTGGAGAACAGCCTCCGATTGGGCCCGGCCCCGGAACTCATGTGCCGGGTGATATACGCCTGCATAAAGTAAACGGCGCTGCTGTTTTTCTCACTGGTGCGTTGTCGTCGCCGTGCAACACAATTCTTCTTCTGATCGGTGATGGGGGATTGGAGGCAGAGCAACTTGTGAAAACTGCAATTGACCTTGTCAGAGCGAGCGAAAAGGCACTTGATCTGGTCGTAGTCGCTCATAGTACCGAAGGGGCCGCCGCACGCCGAGTTCTTGATTTCGATGAAAACTCACTCCTGGTAGATCCAGGGCTGAATTGTCACAATCGGCTGGGCATTGCTATGCGCTCGGCTTTATGGATCAGACCGGACGGTCGCATTGGTAGTCGAAATGATGATGTAGAAGATACTACGTTGTTGATAGATCAATTGAACGCTGCATTTCCCGGCTTGCTGCAATCACCAGAGTTCTCATGAGGACCGGCCCATTCCAGACCTTCAGCGATGAGATTTAGCGCTACGACAAAGGGCCACACGGCAAATATTCGCGACTAGCGCCAATGACAGCTTTCGCGTCGAAAAGACTGCTCTTGATTTAACTGGCACGCATCCAAAAGTGTGGGAAGCAGTTTGTACACACTTTGGCGAGATGTCCTATACAGAAAGTGCCCCGCAAGCTGGCGGAACTTTTTGTACTTTACCCCTAGACTAGTCCAGTCACAAAGCGTGAATGTCTCGAGGTTCAGCAAAGCCTTTGATCTTGGTGCGTTTATAGGTTCGAGCCACCTCGACCTCCTCCAGCAGTTCAAATGTTGATTGATCGATAAGGAATTGACTTCCAGTAGTTTTCGTTTCCGCTTCCAACCTTGCGGCCAAATTTACGGTGGAACCGATGCAAGTATATGTCGCCCGACTATCTGTTCCCGCATAACCTGCAACGACCTCACCAGTTGCAATGCCAACACCAATCTGCAGATCACCTTCTCCCTCGCCGGCCCGTTCAGCATTAAGCATTTCTATCATGTCGAACATTTCCTGCCCCGCCCGAACCGCACTTTGGGCCGAATTCTCAATCGGTTGGGGTACTCCGAACAGAGCCATCAGCCCATCCCCCAACATAAGACTAACGATCCCGTCATTGCTGGTGACCGCCTCGAACATCAGCGTGTAAAAGGTGTTGAGCAGCTCTATCGCGGCCTCGGGTTCGAGTTGTTCAGACAGGCCGGTGAACCCTCGAATGTCGCAAAACAAAACGGACGCATGCGCGCGTTTGCCACCGATGACAAAGCCTGAACTTTGCAGGTCCTGCGCCACCTCACTAGTCGCGAAACGCTCAAGCAGGCGCTTTTGCTCGTCGCGCAATCTCTTTTTCTCAAGGCAACTGGCCAGCCTGGCTTTTAGTAACGTTTTGTTGACGGGTTTGGGCAGGTAGTCATCGGCGCCCAGTTCAATACAGCGAACGATGTTTTCAAGCCCCTCAACAGAGGATGTCACAATGACAGGGATGTCTCGAAATTCCGGCTTAGATTTAAGAACTTCAAGAACCTCAAATCCGTTCATTTCCGGCATTTCAATATCAAGCAGCAGCAAGTCAACATCTTGTTTGGCCAGTAAATTGACTGCGACGCGGCCATTTTCGGCAAGCAAAGCCTTATGTCCCAACATTTCGACGCTGCGCGACAAAAGAAGGCGATTGACCTTGTTGTCGTCAACAATCAGAAGCGTCCCCGACAACTCAATCATAGATCAACTCCTGCAAAGCGGATCTGACCGTTTCCAGTGCAGTTTGCAGGGTATTCGCATCCGTCACGTCGCCGTCTCCTGGCATGTCCCCAAGTTCGATTTTGCGTGCCAATTCAGCCAATGAATACGCGCCAAAAGTGGTCGCATTTGATTTCAGAGTATGAGCCGCGCGGCGATACCCATCTGCATCTCCTGCCGCAAGGGCCGAATTCAAATCGGCCATCATTCCCGGAGCTTCATCCAAGAATATGCTAACGAGTTCGGCTGCAAATTCGTCACCGGTTGCGTCTTTGAGCTCGTTGAAAACGTCTAAATCTATGGGGCCGTTGGTCATGGGTCACGTTCTTTGGCTGGGAACATTCAAAAGGGTTTCGACAAGAGAAGGGACACGAATTGGCTTTGCGATATAGTCGTCCATACCCGCCTCCAGGCACATTTCCCGATCACCTTGCATGGCGTTGGCCGTCATGGCCACGATACGGGGGCGGTTGTTGCCGGGGAAGGCTGCGTTGATGCGGCGTGACGCTTCCAGCCCGTCCATCTCAGGCATCTGTACGTCCATCAGAATGACGTCGTAACGCTGACGTGCCACGCTTTCGACAGCTTCGGCCCCGTTAGAAGCAAGATCTGCGCGGTAGCCCATCTGCTCCAACAGGCGCAGTGCAAGTTTCTGGTTCACCAGATTGTCTTCGGCAAGCAGGATGCGTAGCGGGTGACGCTTGGCCATCTCTGGGTCGGTCTGCGCTTTGCCATCAATTTTGGTGCGTTTGACCGGCGCGGTCTTTGTTTCAAAGAGGGTGACCAATGTATCAAATAAATGCGATTGACGCAGAGGTTTGGCGAGGTTCGCGACAAACAGGCCGTCCTCAAGGTCCAATTCACGCGGACCAAGAGAGCTGAACAAGATCAGCGGCAGGTTTGGGTTCGCGTTTCGGACTTTCTTGGCCAGCTCAACCCCATCCATCTGGGGCATATGCATATCAAGGATAGCAAGGTCGAATGAGTCGCCTTTCCCGAATGCCTCCAGGGCCTCAGACGGCGTTTCAAACGCTGTTGTCTTAGCACCCCATTTTTCGGTTTGTAGCGACAAGATTTTGCGATTGGTGGCATTGTCGTCGACCATGAGGATGCGCTTGCCATCCAGCTCGGACTGGACCCCCACCAGATCACGTGATGATGATTTGATGGGTTTGGATGGTTTGGCCCGAATTGTGAAAGTAAAGGTGGATCCATGTCCCTTGCCATCGCTCTTAGCCCACATTGTGCCACCCATCAATTCGGCAAGCCGCTTCGAAATGGCTAGCCCAAGGCCGGTGCCGCCGTATTTCCGCGTGGTGGAGCTGTCAGCCTGACTGAAGGACTGAAACAGGCGGCTCATGCCTTTTTCAGACAGGCCAATACCGGTATCTCGTACGATAAAGGTCAGTTCCAGAACGCCCCTTTTCTTGGCTGTTTGTTGCACAGACAAGACGACCTCGCCGCTTTCGGTGAACTTCACCGCGTTGGACAGCAGATTCAGGAGGATTTGCCGCAAGCGTGTCAGATCTGCACTAATCGCAGTCGGTAATGCGTCATCAAGTTCATAGGCCAGATCAAGTTGCTTTTCTGCCGCCTTCCCGCTGATCAGATCCAGCGCGCTTTCGATGCATTCGCGCAAATCGAAGGGGTGGGTTTCGATATCCATCTGGCCGGCTTCAATCTTCGAGAAGTCGAGAATTTCATTGATGATCCCGAGCAGCGCATCACCACTGTCGCGGATCGTGCTGGCATAGTCGCGCTGTTCGGCGTCAAGCTCTGTGTCCATCATCAGTCCACTCATCCCGATCACAGCATTCATCGGAGTGCGGATTTCATGACTCATCGTGGCCAGGAATGCGCTTTTTGCTTCATTGGCGGTTTCTGCCGCTTCGCGAGCTTCCTGAGCTTCGTTGAACAGGCGCACGTTTTCGATAGCGATGGAAGCTTGACCCGCGAATGTTTCGATAATCTCCTTGGTTGTCTCCTGGATAATGTTTTTGTGTCCAAACCCTAGGGAGATTACCCCCCAGATGTTGCCCCCCACCAGAATTGGCACTCCAAGGGCCTGATAAAGTCCATTCTTGCGGCACAATTTGTGATCGTAATAGCTTTCATCCTGCGTGTCTTCGATGACAACGATCTTACCTGCTTTTGCGGTTTTTCCGACTACGGTGTTTTCAAGTAATGCAAGTGGCTCGCGAGTTCCCGCTTCACTCAGATAATCCTCTTCAAAACCATGCGTTGCGCAAAGGTGCGATAAGTCGTTTTCAATCCGCAAAAAAGTGCAGGCAATTGCACCGGTGATCTCTACAGCCGTTCGCGCAATTGCTTCAAAAACGGGTTGTGTATCGTCCGGAGAACTATTGATCACTCCCAGGATGCCCGAGGTCGCAGTTTGTCGGGCAAGCGCAGATTGCGTTTCGTTGAACAAGCGTACGTTTTCTAGGGCGATAACCGCCTGATCTGCAAATGATTCAGCGACAGATATTGCTTCGTCGTCAAACACCTCGCCTGAATTGCGCACAAATACCAGACAGCCAATGCTTCCCGTGTCGCGTATCAGGGGAACATTCATTGCGGATTTAAACTTGTGCTTCTTGATTATCTCCCGCTCCCGTGGCGGCAATTCTTCAACGCGTGTGTCCGGGCCTATCTGATTGTTCTTACCGCTTAGCATGGCGCGCGACGGCAGGTTGTTGGCAGCATCAACGGGAAATGGGGTTTGCGTAAATCCTGTTTCGATACCATCGGGTGTAGCGACGGCGGCTTGCCAGAGTTGCGTTCCATCGCTTTGCAACGCAACAGCAAGGTCACACCCGATCAAATCAATAGACAATCTGACAATCTCTTCAAAGACCGGTGTGATCTCATTTGGGGATTCACTGATCACCCGCAATACATCTGCACTCGCCGTTTGGCGAGCAAGCGAGGTTTGGGTTTCATTGAACAAACGCGCGTTCTGGATGGCGATAACGGCCTGATCGGCGAAGCTTTCCAGCAAAGAGATTTCTTCTGCGGTGAAGGGTTTGACCTCACGTCGATACAGAGCGATGTTGCCAATTCCCTGACCATTTTGAACCAGCGGGATCGTCAGAAATGTTCGAATTCCTTCTTCATCCACTGCCATGCGTCGCATGGCATTTCCAGCGCGGTATCTGTCCGTATCTTTGAGGTCGCGAATGTGTATGGCTTTGCATTCGAGAATGCTATCGGCGATGGACACTCCTGCTTCCATCACCCATCTGGTTGTTCCGACTTCAATCACATCAAGCTTGTCCCCGTGATGCGCCACAAGATCGGCATGGCTGCGCGTTTCGTTGACGATGTTCAAACTCGCCATGGGTGAGGCGCAAAGCTTGGCGGCTCGACTGAGAATTGCCTCAAATACAGGTTCAAGATCAGACTGTGTTTGACTGACTACCCGCAGAATATCGGCACTGGCTGTCTGACGTGCCAGGGCGGTTTGCGTGTCGTTGAAGAGGCGCGCTCCTTCGATCGCGATCACGGCCTGAGCGGCGAAAGATTCCGCAAGAGCGATTTCCTCCGCGCTAAAGGGTTTTTTGGTTTTGCGCACAAATGTCAAAGCACCCAAAGCTGTCTTCTTGCGCATCATAGGTACGTGCAGCCCGACCCTGAACCCGTGTTTTTCGGCGCGAGCGATATCGCGCGGCGGCAAATCGTCCAGGCCATAGACATGATGCAGGGTATCGCCAAAGACCATGGCACGTGCGGGCGAATTATCATCGGCATTCAAGGGCGAACGCGCCTCGGAGATTTCAGTTTCCTGACCATGGGGCGTGGCCACCGCGGTTTGCCAAACGTCCTGCCCATCGGTTTGCCCGGCAATCGACAGATCGCAGTCGATCAGTCGAATACCTGCCTGAACGATTTCTTTAAAAACAGGGGTCACATCGTCCGGTGATTGGCTGATGACACGCAGAATATCCGCGCTGGCTGTCTGACGCGCCAAGGACGTTTGCGTTTCATTGAACAGGCGGGCATTTTCGATCGCGATGCTCGCCTGATTGGCGAAACCCTGCACAAGTTCGACGCTATTTTTCTGCGGTGCACCGGGTTCGGACCACCCAACTATCACAACGCCCCAGATGCGCCCGTCAGCCCGGACAGGGATACCCATCAAACGCCGGTATCCAGCTGCCTTGGCAAGGTCCGGATTGAAATACTCAGAGGACCAGGCATCGGTCATATGTTGTACAGTACCAGTCTTTACGACCAAGGGCGCGATGTGCCCTTTTGCAGGTTTCAGCGGGTAATCGGAAGTCAGAGTTTTTAAGGTCTCGGGTGGGAACCCGAATTGCGCGCAGAAATGGAAATGCTCGTCTTCAAATTGTTCGAGTACTGCAAATTGAGCGTCACACAGTTCGGCTGATTTCTGGACAACCAGATCAAAGACCGGTTGCAGGTCGGATGACGCTTCGTTGATGACCTGCAAAATTTCGGCACTGGCTTGCTCACGGACAAGTGCCTCCTCGACCTCGGCGGTCCGAGCCTGAACTTCGTCAAACAACCGCGCATTGCTGATTGCGATTACCGCTTGTGAAGCAAAGGTCTCCAACAATCCAATTTGCTTTTTCGAGAATGCACTGGCTTTACTGTGGGCCATCACGATGACGCCGACCGTGACACCGTCTTTGACTAGCGGCACCCCAAGCGTGGTCAGATAGTCACCGATTGCGGCGGCCTCTTTCCATTCATAAGTTGGGTCCTGGCTGGTATCTTCGATATAGACTGACTTGCCAGACAATGCTGCACGCCCGATACAGGTGCCTTCGCTTGGCAGAATGGGATTGTCGTTCAAATACTGTTTGAAGTCGTCAGAAACATCATGCGACAGCGCTACGCGATACAAACCGTCCTCAGCATCCAGCATTGCAAAGAACGCGTATTCCGGCGCGCAAATACGAGATGATACGGTCAGAATGGACTCAAGAACCGGTTCCAGTTCGTTGGGGGATTTTGAAATCACCTCAAGAACCTCGGATGTGGCGGTCTGGTACTCCAGCGCCTCTTCGATTTCGGTAGTCCGCTCCTGCACTTCGCGGAATTGACGGACGTTTTCCATGGCAATCACAGCTTGTGCGGCGAAGGTCTGAACAAGGGCGGTATCGTCGTCCGAGAACGGCGCGACCTCGCGTCGGTAAAGTACCATGACGCCGAGCCCCTTACCGTCTTTCATCAGTGGCACGGCCAAAACCGAACGAGCCCCTTCCAGATCAACCATCTGCACCCGCTTGGGGTCGCGGTCCTTATAATACAGCGGATCATCCGCGATATCGTCCTGTCGGATGACCTGCCCATCAATCATGGGGCGAATTGCGACCAGCTCAGTTCGGGTAAGAGGTTCAACGAACCCTTGCAGCGCCTCATCAAAATCCGTACGAGCACCGATATTGGCGGGGATCGTCGCCACCCCCCGCTCATGATCTGCGACGCAGAGGAAAGCAAGCGGCGCTTTGCACAACTGGCTCGCGTTCTTGAGAATGCTATTGAACACCGGCTGATCGTCATCCCGGCTTTGGCTGATGACCTCCAGAATCTCGCGCGACGCGGCCTCTCGTTCTAACCGTTCCTGCACTTCACGGAACTGGTGGGTGTTTTCTATGGCAATCACCGCGTGCTTGGCGAACGCCTCTATCAACTGAACATCATCGTCAGAAAATGGGCGGACGACACGCCGGCTGAGTCCAATCGCACCGACGGCTACGTCCTTTAGCATCAACGGAACAGCGACGCGGGACCGGATACCTTCGATTTCCACCATTTTGACCGCGACCGAATCACCGGAACGGTAAAAATCAGTATCCGCGTAGTCATCGATCCGAACGGCTTTGCCGGTTAGAATTGCCTTTCCCGCAGAGAGCGGGCCATCCAGCGGCCATTCCTGACCGACGTGCAACGCGGATTGTTCATGCCCCCAATTCGCGGCCAATCGACCAAGTGTGCGGGCGTCGTTGGCCAGTATCAATGCAGCTTGATCGGCTCTACATACTCGCGCTGCTTGCGCAAGAACCATGTCAAAGACACGCGCATCGTCATCGCGACTTTGGCTGATAACTTCCAGGATCTGCGAGGAGGCTTTCTCGCGTTCAAACCGATCTTGAATTTCGCGGTACTGGCGCACGTTTTCGATGGCTATGACAGCTTGCGCGGCAAAGGTTTGGACCAGCTCAATCTCTTCGGGGCTGAAAGGGTCCACATCATAACGAATGAGCGTTATCGTTCCTATCGCGTATCCCGATTTTATCATCGGTGCGAACAGTACGCTGTGAATCTTGGCTTCATCCACCATGCCACGTACAACCGGGCTACCCTTAGCGTAAAGATCGCTTTGGCTCATATCAGCGAATTGTATCAGGCGTCCTTCGATGATTGCGCGTGCATTATACGACAAGTCAGCATCCATCAGCATCTGGCCAGACTCATACATGTCCACTGTCGCCTGAGGAATATTTCGAGAGGCCGCAAGTGTTTGAACGGCATCACCGGGTTCTGCAAGGACCAGAGCCGACATCGGTGCTTTGCAGAGAACTTGTGCATTATCCAGTATAGCTTCGAAAACCGGCGACTCATCGTCGCGAGACCGGCTAATAATCTCGAGCACTTCGCGCGTTGCGGCTTCACGACTTAGGCGGGCTTGCAATTCGCGGTATTGGCGTACGTTCTCGATAGCGATAACCGCCTGTGACGCGAAAGTTTCAACCAGTTCGACTTCGTCATCCGAGTAGGCCAGCACTTCATCGCGTGCGAGCATCAGGCACCCAATCGCTGAACCTTCCAACATCAAGGGCACGAACAGATTGCTTCGACACCCGTGTTTGTCGACGATCAATTTGAAGCGCTCGTCACCTGACCTGTGGAAATCCGTGTCCCCCATGTCCAGTACGCGATTAATCTGACCTGTCAGAATTGCATCCCCAACAAGCGAGTTTCCCGGCTCCATTGTGTATTTGCCGTCTTCCCACAATTTCTGGATTTCCGGGTGCAAGTTAACACTTGCCACAAGTCTCTGAAGTTTGTCGCCCTTGCGCCCCAAAACAAGCCCGGCAAAAACGGCTCCGCACAGGTTTTTTGCCAGCCCGACAATTAGATCGACTATCGGCTGCACATCATCCGGGGAGTCCGCTATCGCACGCAAAACCTGAGCAGCGGCCTCAAATCGCGCCTTTAGGTCTTCAGCACTCAGTTCCCGATCATGTGTAGCAAAGTGCTCGGGTTGTATTTTTTTCCCAGACACCTTGTTGCCGTTCTCCAATATCCAAAATTCCAACTCAATTTGCAAAAAATGACAGGTTAACTGTTAGTGAACGTGAATTGAAAGTCACTCACTATTTTGAAATGTGTATAGAACGCCGAGATTTGCAGACGCTTTACCCGGAACGCTGGGAAGCAAAATACGATGCATATGTCGAAGTATTTTATCCTAAAATCATGATATCAGCGTAACAATTTCCCAAGATGCTGAAGGCTGAGCGAAGGAATTTGAACCTTGAAGCCAGGTTCCCGTCGGATGTTTCGATATCGGGAGTGCCATCTGATGTCGAACGTTCGCCTAGTTTCTAGTCCAACTATGACGGTTGGGTCAGGTTCGTCTGAAGTTCAACAAAAAGTGCCGGACGACACATAGATTTACCATTTCATGACAGCTAAGCCTTTGATTTTGAACCGTTCTAGCTTTTATTGGAGCGCAGGCTCTACCAGTGACGACTCAAAGCTCTTCAGTCACGTAGACGCGTCTCGGTAGACGCCATTGAACTCGAGCACGGCAATCACCTGGAACGAGCCCAAAGAGGATGACCCAATTCCAGGTTTTGATACGCACTGGCGGATTATGGGACGCGAAGTCGGTATAAGTTGACTCTACACTCGCGGCTTATCCGAGTGCTCGAAGTCGCTTGAGTAGCGAAGAGGTATCCCATCGACCGCCCCCAAGTTTTTGGACATCCTTGTAGAACTGATCTACCAGCGCCGTCACAGGTAGACTAGCGCCGGTTTCATTGGCTGTATCAAGACAGATACCCAAATCTTTGCGCATCCAATCAACAGCAAAACCATGGCCAAAATGGTCTTCGAGCATCGTTTCGTATCTGTTCACCATCTGCCAGCTGCCTGCGGCCCCTTGGCTTATGACTTCAACCACTGAACGACCATCAAGACCGGCTTTCTCCGCGAAATGCAGCGCTTCGCTCAACCCTTGAACCAATCCAGCGATGGCGATTTGGTTGCTCATCTTTGTCAATTGTCCGGCACCGCTCTCTCCAATCCGTCGACAGATTTTCGAGTACACTTGCATGATAGGCTCAGCGGCGTCGTATACGTGTTGATCGCCTCCACACATAATGGAAAGAACGCCGTTTTCGGCACCCGCCTGACCTCCAGAGATTGGCGCGTCTAGAAAGGCTAGACCGATCTCTTTAGCGGCGGTGTACAGTTCGTGTGTCACCATCGCAGAGACGGTCGTGTGGTCAACAAGCGTTGCGCTCTTTGACATGCCGTTGAATGCACCGTTTGAACCTGTACAAACGTTACGAAGATCATCGTCGTTCCCAACGCATGTCATGACAAATTCTACGCCTTCGGCCGCCTCACGGGGTGTCTCACGCATGCTGCCACCATGCTCGGCAACCCATGTTTCGGCTTTGGAAGATGTCCGATTGTATACGGTCACCTCATGCCCCGCCGCCTGTAGGTGGCCCGCCATTGGATAACCCATTACGCCTAAGCCAAGGAATGCTAGTTTTGCCATTGCAGTGTTCTCTTCTACAAAAGGTCTCGGGGTGTTTTGCCAGCAAAGAAAGCGTCTAAATTGTCCAAAGCGCGAAAGCCCATTGCGTCGCGTGTTTTTGTCGTTGCGCTTCCGATATGCGGCAACATGAAGATGTTCTCGTACGCGGCGAACTTTGGGTTGCCCCCCGGTTCCGTCTTGAAACAATCAAGACCTGCAGCAGACAGCTTTCCGTTTTCAATTGCGTGTACCAGCGCATCTTCGTCAACAAGTGCGCCTCGGGCTGAATTCACGAGTATCGCCCCATTCGGAAGCGCGGCTAAACGTTCAGCGTTCATCAGGTCAAGAGTTTCAGGAGTGGCGGGACAATGAAGCGACAGGAAATCGGCAACTTGTAACAGTGTGTCGATACTTTCATGGTAAATTGCCCCGTGTTCCTGATCGGGTGGAAGGCGGTTGCGGTTGAAGTAGTGGATTTCCATGTCGAACCCGCGCGCTTTTGCTGCAAATGCCCGACCCACACGCCCCATCCCGACAATGCCTAGTCGTGCACCCGTGACTTGCTTGCCGACCATAAAAGATGGGCTCCAGCTGTCCCAAGTGCCTGTACGCATCAGGCGGTCGCCTTGAACCGTATGTCGCGCTGCACCAAGCAAGAGCAGCATTGCCAATTCAGCCGTTGCATCGGAAAGGACATCGGGCGTGTTTGTCACCGCGATCCCCTTCGCCGCCAAAGCGGCGAGGTCGCAATGATCAACACCAACAGAATGGTTCGCGACAATCTTCAGGCGTGGGTAAAGTTGCGACACGACTTCAGCCGAGAATTGTTCAGAATGACAGGGCATCATAGCGTCAACCTGGGCGCTCATAGCAATGATCTCATTTGACGTACCCGGCGTGTCGGCCTCGTTCAGGACCAAGTCGTAGTCCCGGCGCGCCCGCTCGATAGTCGCGTCAGACACCCGACGAGGAAGCCAGAGGACTGGTTTGTCGCTCATGAGATCAGTCCTTTTTTACTGCGTCTTCCCAGAAATTGTAGAGTGCAAGGGCGATCACGAAAACCGCAATGCACAAGAACGGCAACCCGCCCCAAAATCCGGCGAAGCCGGTCGAAATACTGTGCGCGAGGCCAAGTACAAAGGTCATCATCAGGCCAGTGCCGATAACGCCCATGAGAATGTTTGTCAGCCTTGACATACGTTTACTCTCCTTGTTGTTCCTGTACCTTGAGGCTATGTTGAACCCATGATGCCGTGCGAAGAAGCCTGTCATCTTCCTCGACCGCGCCAATCAGTTGTACGCCGATAGGAAGGTCATTCTGCCCCACCAGTAAAGGCAGCGTTAGGCACGGCAAACCTGCCAGCGTCCAATTCAGACAAAAGACGGAGTCTCCGGTATGTCCAGCGCTCAGCGGTACCGCTTCTCCTGTGGCCGCCGGGGCCAGGATTGCGTCGAAATCGTTGAAGTATTCTGCAAAAAAGCTTTGAGCCGAGGCCATGACTGCCAAGGCATCTTCATATTGCGCCAAGCTAATTTCTGCACCACGGTTGATTGCAGATTGCATTTCGGTACTGAGCTCAGTCCAATGGGCTTTAGAAATCTCAGCCATGTTCTGGCGGATTTCGTAGTCGTAGATCGTTTTGTGAATGTTTATTAGATCGGCCAGTTGGGGTGAGGCCGAAAACCGCTCAACCCGCCCTTCCAAGCCTTCAATGACAGCATTAAGGCCTTCAACTGTATCCCCGTCCAAACGGTCGTCGAACGGAAAACCCAACCAAGCGATATTCGGTTCGACCGGAGCCTCTGCCCGAGCGCCCGCCAGCATGTTAGGCTGCGGTCTCGCAAAGCTGGCCGGGTCGGTTTGATCGTAGCCCGACAAGACATCCGTCAACAATGCGATGTCTTCCAGAGAATTCGCAAAGCCGCCGACGTGATCCAGAGATACGGATGTACGGAAAACACCGCTGCGCGAGATCGTCCCTCGGGACGGTTTGAAACCATACACGCCACAAAACGATGCTGGGCGAATAACCGAACCACCGGTCTGGGTTCCAATCGCCACGGGAACGTGCCTGGCTGCCACTGCGGCTGCAGATCCGCTCGATGACCCGCCCGGAGTTCGGGTCGGGTCGAAAGGATTTGTAGTGTCGGTCGGATGCATGAAGGCGAATTCAGTGGTCTTCGTTTTGCCCATTACCACTGCGCCGGCTTCACGAAGATGCTCGACCAATCTGGCGTCCATCTCAGGTTGGCGTCCTGAAAAAATTGCCGATCCGCATTGCGTTGGCATGTCTTTGGTATCGACAATGTCTTTCAGTCCGACGGGCACACCGTGTAGCGCGCCCATTGCCCGCCCTGCCATGCGAATACGATCTAGCTCACGGGCCTGATCAAGAGCGACACCAGCGTCGAGGTAGGCCCACGCATGAACCTTGTCATCCGTTTCTTCAATTCGCGATAGGCAGGCTTCAACCAATGCTTCAGACGAAATGCGCCCGGTTCGGATGGCCTCGGCGGATTGGGCCGCCGAGAACAGTGACAGATCATGTTTGGTCATGGCACCCAGACTCCGAAGAGGTAATCCGGCAGCCACAACGCGATCCCCGGGAACTGATACATCAGCACCATACATAGGATCACGATGGCCAGATACGGCATCAGACCTTTGAATATCTCCATGAGCTGGATCTGGTTTTTTAGAACCCCTTTCAAATAGTAGGCCGACATCGCCATAGGTGGCGTCAGGAAGGAGGTCTGTAGGTTCAGAGCAACCAGCATCGCGAAGAAGTATGGATTGACACCAAACGTATCCAGCATGGGCAGAAAGATCGGTACAAAAATGATCAGGATTTCAGACCATTCAAGCGGCCAACCCAGTAGGAAGATGATCAATTGAGCAAGAACCAAGAACTGCCAGGGTTGAAGATTCATACCAACAACCCAATGCTCGATCACATCATGCCCACCAAGATAGGAAAAGATTGATGCGAACGTCCAAGACCCGACGAACAACCAACAAACCATCGCGGTGGCCTTGGCGGTCAGGAAGACACTCTGCTTGACCTTGTCCCAAGTGAGCGAACGGTACAGCACTGCGAGAACCAACCCGCCCAATGCGCCCATTGCAGCAGCTTCCGCTGGGGTCGCAAGGCCTCCAAGGATGGAGCCAAGTACAAGCATAATCAAAATGGTCAGCGGCACGAATGACACCAGCAGATCCATATAAACCTGACGCCTCGGAGGAATGTCTTCCTCCTGCGGCTTCGGTGCCAGGGCCGGGTTCAACCAGACACGAACCATCACGTAGACGATGTACAACCCCGCCAACATAAGGCCTGGGAAAACTGCCGCGGCGTACAATCTCAACGGTGAAAGCTCGGCAATAGCGGCATAGACGATCAGCATGATCGACGGCGGGATCAGAATTCCCAAAGTTCCGCCCGCGCAGATAACGCCAGAGGCGAAACTGCGTTGATACCCGGCATTAGCCATCGCAGGGTAGGCAAGCAGACCCATCAACGTAACAACTGCACCAACAATTCCGGACGCTGTCGAAAAAACAGCACAGGTAAGTAGCGCCGCAATGGCTAGGGAACCTGGCAAGTTTCGTGCCGCCATGTACAACGAAAAAAATAGTCGATCAACGATGTTCGCCCTCTCGACCACGTACCCCAAAAATAAGAACAGTGGGATCGCAACAAGCGTGTCGTTCTCCATCACCGAGTAGGTGTTTTGGTTGAGAAGGTAGAAGATGTTGTTGTTGAAGATGTCCGAAATGCTCTCAGGCGCAGACTGGTAGTAGGCGTAGTACCCAAAACCAACACCCATGGCGAGCAAGGTGAACGCTATTGGAAAGCCCAGCAATACCAAAAGAATGAAGAGGCTGAGCATCATGATGGCGACTTGTGGATCAGTCATCGCTACGGCCTCCCTCTTTAGAACCCGTTGTCCGAATTTTATCGATGGTTTCTTCCATCAACATGTCTTCGGTTTCGCGCACGTCATCGAGCCGCTCTAGCCAGACGCCATTTCGCATCGCCAGCCAGCACCGGGCCATTTCGGCAAGGCCTTGAAGCATTAGTAGGAAGCCAGCGACCGGAATCAGGGTTTTAAAGAAGTAAATCTGGATACGTGCCGGGCTGTTCCAGCTGACCTCTTCATAGCGCCAACTGTCCTTCGCGATCTCCCATCCGTACCAAAACAGAGCGAACATGCCTGGAAAGAAAAACAGGATATACAGAACAAAATCGACGCGAGCCTGCCAGCGGACAGAGAACAGTCGGTACAATACATCGCCGCGGACGTGTGCGTCTTGCGCCAAAGCATAGGCCCCGGCCATCAGGAACAACGCGCCGTACATCTGGACCATCATGTCGAACGCCCAGACAGTTGGCTTGTTCAGCACGTACCGTACGAACACTTCGTAAGACACGGAAAGTGTCAGAATAAGGATGCACCATCCGAAGGCTTTGCCGACCCATTGGCTTAGCCCTTCGATGGCGTGGATTGTTTTGATCAAGGTCAGTTCCTCGCCTGTTCTGCCCGGTGTTAAGAAAGCCGCGCAAAAAGCGCGACTTTCCCTATTAAGCGATTGGCAGGTCTCAGCCGAAATAGTGCTTATAGGCCAGCTTATAGTCGGGTTGGTTCAGGTTGAGGTAGTTCATCACAGTCTTCGCATAAGCCATCTGGCTTTCGATGACCTTAGCAAAGAAGGGGTCTTCATTTGAGATCCGCTCAACTACAACGTCCCACGCCTCAAGCTGCGCTTGCATGACGCTGTCCGGCGTCCGATAGACGTTGACGCCTTGCTCTTCCGCAAGCGTGACCAAGTCTTCGGAATAACGTTTGGTGTTGTTCCAGTAGAAGTTAGAGTTCTCTGCTTCGGACGCGTATTTCAAGATCGCCTGAAGCTCTGGCGCCAGTGCGTTATACTTGTCCTTGTTGAAGGTAACTTCAAAGAACTCCTGACTCTGGTGGAACGACGCAAGATGGTAATGTTTGGACACATCCTGCATACCAAAGTCGCGGTCCGACGTCGGATTGTTGAACTCTGCAGCATCAATCAGGCCTGACTTCATTGCAGGTTGGATTTCACCACCGGGCAGCTGCACGACGGACATGCCCATCTCAAGCAGAACATCCGCGGCAAGACCAACGGTCCGATACTTCAAGCCGTTCATTTGATCTGCGCCAGTGATCTCTTCCTTGAACCACCCAAGAGGCTGAGCCGGCATCGGCGAATTGAAGAAGGATACAACGTTGAGTTCGAGTATCCCCATCAGTTCATCAAACAATTCCTGGCCGCCGCCATAGTTCACCCAGCCCAGAACTTCCTGACTGGACCAGCCAAAGCAGGGGCCGGTTCCGAACAGAGATGCCGTCTTGGACTTGGAATACCAATACGCTGGAACATAGTGCGCAGCATCCAGAACGCCGCGATGAACCGCGTCCTGCATCTGGCTGGTTTTTACAACAGAATTCACAGGCAGCAGTTCGATCGTGAGTTTGCCGCCAGACATTTCGTTCACACGGTCGACATAAGACTGCGCGTTTTCGAGAAAGATGCCGCCGCCCCAAGCCGCCTGCATCTTCAAGGTTGTTCCTTCCTGCGCATGGACAGCCGGAGCGGCAAGCGCGCCAGCCCCTACAACAGCGGACCCTCGCAGAAAACTTCTGCGGTTCAAAGATTTTGTCATGTTTCCTCCCTAGACTGGGCCGTCGCCGATATTCCTTGGGCATTGGCACCAAACCCGCCCTCCAGCGGATAGAAACTACGATAAGCCAGATTCGCGATTTTTCAAAATATTTTGGAAACTCTTTCAATTTTGACGCCGAGATACACATAGTAAATTGATATTTATTAATTTTATATTTTCATTTTTTCGCACTTGCGAACAAGTTAGAATCTTTTCACAAGAAGTTAGACGATGGCTGCGACAAAAATGAACGAACCAAAGACTGCTGTCCGACGAGGACGCCCACGCCTGAAAGCGAATGAGGAAAAAACCGGAGGTTCTCTTGTCGGGGCGCTTGATCGTGGGATTCGCGTCCTGATCGCTGTCGCGGATGCGCGAGGCGCAACACTTGCAGACATCGCAAGAACCACGGGAATACCGACGGCGACAGCGCACCGACTTCTGACCACGCTTCACCAGCGGGGCATGGTTTTCAACGATGCGGAGCAGGGCAAATGGCGCATCGGGCCTCAGGCCTATCGGATCGGCAGTACGTTTGAAGAAGCCTCGAATTTGCTGGAGGTCGCGCCAGCTTCGATGCGCAAGCTTTCAAAGGAAACTGGTGAGACAGTAAATCTCGCAATCGAAGAAGGTGGACAGTTGCTTTACCTTATTCAGGTGGAATCCGAAAATCCGATCCGAGCCTCGATCAAAAATGGAACCGCAGCCTACTTTCACACATCAGGTGTGGGCAAAGCTATCATGGCGTTCATGAACGATGCCACGCTTGAAAAGCTGCTGGCCCCCCTTACACTGGCTCGGCAAACGCCCAATTCAATTACGGACAAACAAAAGCTGAAGGACGATCTACTCAAGTCCAGACAACGAGGATGGGCGTTAGACGATGAGGAGCGGTTTCCCGGCCTGCGCTGTATCGCAGCGCCTGTCTTCGACTCGCTGGAAAATGTCGTAGCTGGGGTCTCTGTCTCTGGACCTATTGCCAGATTTCCTGACGACAAGCTTGAAGCCTTGGCCGCTTCGGTCGTTGAAACCGCTAAAAGCATTTCGAAAAAGCTCCGCAATTCATCACCTAGGATTTAATTTCATAAATATTTCAGCCATTTAGAAATTCATTTTGTCGTTTACCCGACCCTCAATAGGACACAGCATTCTATTTCTTTTTCAAAAATGGCGCTTCAAAATTATTCCGCGGAAGGCTGCAAATCGCTGTTGTGAGTGCAAACAATTAAACGAACAAGCCACACAAGTTACTAGGATATCTTGATAGGCTGTGCATATTTCCAGGCTCAAAGACATGCGCAGACATTTTTTGGCTGAATAGCTTCTCTGTGACAAACAGCGAACGTCGCTAAAGCTTTTTGTGAAGCGATCTCTGGTTGAGTGGTCAGCTCATCAGAAGACCCAACGCACCATCACTTAATTCGCCCAGTAGCGGCCATTGATCGTGTATGCAGAGAACGTCAGCGATGAGCCCATCTTGTCGAATACTTAGACTTTGTGGAATGACGGCCAATGGAAAAGTGGTCGTCTCCTATTTCTATTCCACATCAGTTCAAAACAGTGTCCGAACCACCTTTGGAACGCTCATTCACATACTGACGCGGTGGGCGGCCCATCACCCTTTTGAAAGCTGTGTTGAACGCGTTTTCGGACTTGTATCCGAAGGCATCAGCGACGGTTGCGATGGTGCATCGGGATGACAGGAGTTGATCGCTCGCTTTGATCATTCGGAGAACAGCAAGATATTCCATGGGACTTTGTCCCGCGGCTTCTTGGAAACGCCTCGCAAAGACTGATCTCGACATATTTGCGACTTCAGCCAAATCGCTCAGTGTCCATTTCTTGCCGGGATCACTGTGCATTGCAGTCAGCGCCAAAGCTAAGCGTGTGTCAGCGAGTGCCTTGAGCCAGCTCAGTTGGGTATCCTTCTCCGCATGATGATGACGCAGGGTCTGGATCAGGACCACGTGCGAGAGGTGATGAGCAACCAAAGCACTACCCGGACGAGCATCAGCTAGCTCTTCCAGAATCAATCCTACTGAGTGAACCAGATGGGCGGCGATCTCTTCTTGCGCCGGAATAACCATAATCGACGGCAGCATCGAAATGAGCCTGAATGCGTGAGCTTGAGACACGGTAAAGCGGCAGCTTGCAATCATTGTGTCCCCGCCACCGTTGATAACCGCCGGCTCGTCCGAAAGTGGCGCTGTCAGAAGCTGCTCTACGGGTTTGGCTTCAAGGGAAGGATCGGTCTTGATCGAAAAAGGGCGACCCGTCGGCAGGATAAAAAAGTCGCCTTCCTTAACCAGAACGGGTTCTTTGCGACCTCCAACAGACACCCAGGCACCACCAGAAATCATGGCGTTGCATTTCAGAGCACCCGCCTGATCGGGAAAGTCAATCGCAGAGGGATGACCAAGGTCGAGAAGACCTGCCAGATGGCTCTGAGGTTTCAGGATGGAGAGGATATCAGAAAGAGGGTCCATGTAGTCCCTGCCGGTTTGGTTTGTATCGGAACTCTATCAGCTTGAAACCGTATATCCAAGGATTTGGGACGATTGCGAAGATAATCGAGATGTTCACTTATTGATAACTTCAGTTTCGCCGGTACTTCTATTGACGAAAAACCTGAGCCGCCGCGCAGGTTTCAACACGTCATAGGAGATATCAATGCGCGTTTTTGTCACCGGAGCCACTGGCTATGTCGGATCTGCCGTCGTCCGCGAACTATTGGATCACGACCACTCGGTCATCGGGTTGGCTCGTTCAGAATCCTCCGCCGAGGCCTTGAAGAAAGCCGGTGCTGAGGCACATCACGGAGACCTTGTGGATCTCGACAGCTTGCGCGCAGGTGCAGCTAGGGCAGACGCTGTGATCCACCTTGGCTTCAACCACGACTTCTCGAAATTCGCAGAAAACTGCGCTCATGATGCCGAAGTGATCCGTGCCATCGGGAACGAGCTGGCAGACTCTGACCGGCTTTTCCTTGCGACATCCGGCACAGCGATACTGACGCCAGGTGTCGAATCCAAGGAAACCGACCTTGCTCCGACGGGAGACATGGTAAACCCCCGGGTAGCGACGGAACACGCTGGCGCGGAAATGGCGCAAAATGGTGTGAAGATTGCTGCTGTGCGCCTCGCACCTTCGGTACACGGCGCGGGTGATCATGGTTTTGTCCGGATGTTGGCGGACATCGCGAAGCAAAATGGTGAATGCGCTTACATCGACGAAGGGCAGAACCGCTGGTGCGCCGTCCATCGCCTGGATGCAGCACGTCTTTACCGGCTGGCTTTGGAGCGCAACGAAGGCGGCGTTCATTACCACGGCGTTGCCGAAGAAGGCATGCCTTTCAAGGATATCGCCGAGGCCCTGGGTCGCAGTCTGGGGCTACCAGTCTCGTCCAAAACCGGCGACGATGCGCAAGCCTATTTTGACTGGTTCAGCTTCATGGCTGCTTCGGACAGTCCGGCATCGAGCACATGGACTTGCGAGGTTCTGAACTGGTCGCCATCAGAGCCAAGTCTGATTGAAGACGTTGATGCTGGACTCTACCTTTCATCGAAAGACTAAGGAGGAAAAGAACAGATAGGCATGAGATGGCAGCGTGGGTGCTTGCCGGTGCGTAATTCTGGAAGCGATCATTCGCGCGCTTGGTGGGAATGACAGCTACAACAACGTGTTCTGGCGCAAAAAGTAACGCCGCAGCCTGCTCCGCCGCACTTGTTTTTTGGGGCCAGCGGGATTTGGACAAGCCAAACGCTTCTGGCCATCAGGGGTAAGACACTGCCTTCCCCCTCGGGCAACCCTTTTAGACAAAACCGTGTCCTCGGCTGCGCCTGCGAGCCGCACCACAATTGTCGAATAGCATTGCCTCGCCCCCATCCGCGTTCGCCACTTGGCAGATCAGCAGTAACAGGCGCCTTCGGCGTCTGATCTGCAAATCAGCCCTGATTTTCCGAAAAGGGAGGTCAGGATCATTGAAATCGGTCTAGGTGCTGGATGAAGGAAGTGAGGCGAAAATGGCAAGGTTCTGTCGCTGGTGGCAGAACTATGTGTCGCCTTACAAAAATATGTGGAACGTCACTGATCTCCGACTCAACCCGCGGCCAAAACCTCTATAAATCAGAGAATTACGTCATTCAATTCTGAGTCCAACGTCAAGCATTCCTGGCCCAACACGAATACGGACAATCAGGTTTTATGGACGTTGCTTGTCGCGCTTTTTCTAGAAGTCTCGCTTAACTGAATAGAATGAGCCAGCACCTTCGGGAGGAGGTGAAGATGCTGGCCCTTTGCGTTGGCGCTCCCCATAGATTTTTCGCCGCCGCTCATGCTGGCTTACTCTGGGAGGAGCGAGAACCAGCAAGTTTCGTGTAGTCTTCTGACCTAGTGAACCTTCGCTCTAGTCGTCAGCCATCAGTTTCGCGGCATATTCCGGGATATCAGATCGCGAGATTCCGATCTGAGCGAGTTAGTAGTCGCTCATATTCGAAAGTGTGGAGAGCATCCGAGCCATTTGCAGTGTCTTCAAGGCATTATTTGCTGTGGATCCGATCCACGCCAAGAGGCCGATTGATAGGGCGATGGCGTGACCGCGATCTGTGCCAGCCGTTTGGGTGTCAGCAACCATAAGCGGCCTCCAAAGCGAGCTTTTTGATGTTGCTGCGTGGGATGCCCAGATCTGTCAGATCACGGTCGGATAGAACTGAGAGTTCATAATACGTAGCTCTATAAACTCTGCGTTTGGCCTGTGCCTTTCGCATCGTGTCCAGCTTTTGATTAAAGAACGTGCGGCCAGCTTCGAAAACGACATCCAGCCCGCTGTTTGATCGTGTAATTGCCATGATATTGCCTCGTCTCTTGCTGCGATGCAGTATTTATGCTGCACTGCAGAGATACACCTGTTTGGTAGCGCTAACAACTCGACAATTTGGCAAAGGCCCCATGCCATATTGGAACAGCAAAGGTCATGACATGGACATTTCTGCGCAAATGCTAATCTTTGCGACGGTTGTCGAGCAGGGCAGCATCTCTGCGGCTGCAAGATCGATGGGGCAGACCCCATCAGCTGTGAGCAAACAAATCGGTTTGCTCGAAGATCAGGCCCATTACCGCTTGCTCAACCGTACCAGAACCGGGGTTTCGCCCACACAAGAGGGCCAGGAATTCTACGAAAAATGCAAAGCGATGGCCGATAAATTCAAAGAGGCCGAGGCGATGATCCAAAACTTTGATGGTATCCCGCGCGGAGTACTCAGAGTCGCATCCACGGTTGCCTTTGGTAAGTCCCAACTGATCCCTGCTCTTCCTGAATTCATGGAAGAGCACCCAGATGTCCAAGTGTCGCTAGATTTAACCGACCGGGAGATTGATCTTCGGAGCGACGGGTTCGACGCAGCGGTCTGCTTTGCAGAACAACGCAAGAACCCAGATATGGTCGTCAGGCGCATTATGCAGAGTCGCAGGGTGCTTTGTGCTTCACCTAAATACATCGAGCGATCTGGAACACCGTCGAATTTTACCGAGTTGGCTGAACATAATTGCCTGAGGGTTGCTGGGAGAAGCCAACGAAACGCTTGGAACAGTATCGAACCGAAGTCAGGCGAAGAATTTGAAGCAACGGGGAGTTTTGAAGGAAACAGCACCGATGTTGTCTTTCGTGCGGCACTGGCTGGTATCGGCATCGCGCGGCTACCACTCTACATGGCAGACCGGAAGTTTGAGTCCGGAGAACTCGTCCATGTCATGCCAGAATACGCACCACCTAGCACAGATATTGTGGTGATGTTTGCCGACAAGCGCAACCTAGCGCCGAAAACCCGTGCGTTTGTGGACTATATGGTGAGGAGATTTCGAGATACCAAAGACAATCAAAAGACATGACAAACAAGTCTGTAAGCCAAACAGAAGGTCACAGATCAAGCCCGCCCTTTTCGCCGGGAAAACCTTGTCGCATTCGAAAGGCAAGTTGCTTAAACGAGCGATTAGACGACACTAAATCGAAACAAGTCCAAAAACTTCGCCGAGACAAGGTTTCTTCAATGACTACAACGACGGTTCCGCGCCTGAAAGATAGACCAAATTGGGTTTACCTTTTGCGGGAGTTTGATGCGCTGTACCGCCATGGTTCTGCGGGAGGCAGTAGTGCCATCCGGGCGCATCGCAAAACTGTACGTGATCGACTATCTGCTGCAATGACGCATAATCCGGAAATCCTTCAAAGGTTACATGAGTTGAAGCCCGTAACGGCGCACTTTGCTCGAGCGCTGGATTTAGGCGAGCGGGCTGCTATGCAGGGCATGGCTCGAGCCCTAAGAGAAGTGCGAGATGAGTTAACATGGGAGTATGGCTACGAGCGTATTAGCAAAACGCTTAGTCAAAAATACGCCTATTGCGAAATCCTTGGCCCGAATGGACCTGTTGAATGCAAGAACCTCATATTGGGTTTTGTCCTCTTTGCACCGAGTACGACCTACCCGCAGCACAGTCATCAAGACATCGAAGAAAGCTACATTTCAGTTGCGGGTGCCTGGTCCGAAAACAATGCAGCGGTCTTTGCACCGGGATCTCTGATACTCAACCGATCGGGCGATGAGCACAGAATTACGACTGGAGATCTTGACCCATGTCTGTTGGCATATGCATGGACGGGCCCAGAGGCGCGGTTAAAAACTCCGAACATGCGATTAACCGGAACACGGAAAGCCAAGACGAAATCCTAATACCCATGTTACAACAGTACTTCAAGTTACGGCGTGACTGCTGATTCAACCGGTTGCACGTCAATTTCGCTTGTCAAGTATCTACGGTCGACTTTGGAGAAACCACCGAAAGGAGGTTCGCAAAGACTTCATCGGCACCATCCAGTGTATTGACGGCGCCTTTCGGCACATAATACGACAACACAGGAAGTGTTTGCTCGTAGTACTCGCTTAGCCTTGTGCGAACTGTCTCGGCGGTGTCGTCTGCCCTGCGTTTGAATCTTTTTCCGCCGCAAACATCACACACACCTTCCAGTTTTGGCCTGGTAAAGCGGATATGATACCCCTCACCGCAGTCTGCATATGTGTGCCTTCCAGTATTTCTTTCGCCAAGATCATCGTCGTTGACTTTAAGTTCGACTACTTTCTCGACCCGCTGGCCCGACTGCTTAAGCAAAAGGTCGAGTGCCTTCGCTTGAGCGACTGTGCGAGGGTACCCGTCGAAGATCACACCCGCTTGAGTGTCTGGCTCCGCCAGTCTCTCTTTCAACAATGCATGGACAACGTCATCACTTACTAGCCCACCGGCCTCCATCGTCGCCTTAGCAATCAAACCCAATGTAGATTGTGCTTCTACCGCAGAACGCAGCAGATCTCCTGTCGAAAATTGAATGTATCCTAATTCATCGGCCAGGCCTCGGGCTCTGCGTCAAGCCGCGAGCAAGAGTTCTAACTTTCGGTACGCAGACAAAGCTCTAGTTTAGTAAGCGAGGTTTGCTCCGAGCCACCCGTTCGCGGCTGGGGAAACATTACTTTATTTGGAGCACTTGCTGGCACATGTGTTCCGAAGATATTTGTTACAAAACAATACCCTCTATTCAAACGGACTCACTTCAGGACTAAATTTCAATCAATGTGTATTAAAAACGAATCCTTGCCTCTCCAATCGTTTGAATAAGAGGCGCCAACTGAGCTTCATAGTTGCGCCATTTTTCCTTGGACGACTTGTATAGCGGCTGGCGTACTTGCTGAACGCTGGCAGTGCGGACGCGCCGCTCCCCTTTATGGAAGTCAAGGCAGCGTTCGTCCCATTTTAGGCCGCAAAAAGCGATCATGCGACGCGCTTCAAATTCGATGTCTTCTACAAGGTTCTCATAGTGAACCGTAAGGAAACTGTCGGCAGGTAGCAATTCGTTCCAATGTTGCATAACACGAACATAGGCCTTGAAATACCGGCCCAACTCGACCTGATCATAGCTATGATACTGGCTACGCTGAAAAACGCGGGTAAAGCAGGACAAGCAGGTGTCAAACGGGTTACGCGCAATATGCACGATCCGCGCGTTGGGTAGCACTGCATGAATCAGGCCAACCATCAGGAAGTTGGCTGGCATTTTATCTACGATATGCGGTTGGCAAGGAGCATGCGCATCAAGCTGCTGAACATATCGTTGCGCACGCTGCGTAAGCCCATGTTCCGACAGGCTTGCAATCAGGCTGCCGGTTTTCTTGTTGCCGCCGCGAAGCTGGTCGGCAAACAAATTGTGTAAATAGCTCAGTTCTCCGGCGCCAAATACATCTGTGTGGCTGGCAAGGATCGACTCGGTCAGCGTTGTTCCGGACCGAGGCATACCAACCACGAAGATCGGCTGATCGCTGTGCAATGCGCTTTTGCGCAGTTTTTCGATTAGCGCGGGCGTGAATACTCCGATCAGGTTGTCGGCCGTTTCTTCAATCTGATCTGCGTCATAATCGATTATGCTGCGTTTTATTGCAGCCCCTTTTGCAAAGTGTTCAAAGGCAGTTTCGTAGCGTTTGAGGTCTTCGTAACACTTTCCCAACGCATAGTGATACGAGACTGACTGTTCAGGGAGCATCTTGTCGGCGTCGGGCAATGCGGCTTCAAGAGCTTTGAAATCCGGGTTGTCTTGGGTGACCCTGTCCAGCTTGACCAGCGCAATCTGGGCATTCAGGCGCGCTTTATCTTCTTCTGCTGCTTTGTTGAACCAATGCCGGGCTGAGTCAAAATTTCCTTGTTCCATTTTCAGATAGCCGAGGGCGATCATGGCTGCGGTGAAATCAGGTTTCAGCTCAAGGGCCTTCTGGTAATTGACAAAACCTGCGTCCATGTCACCCAAGTAAGATTTGCAGACTGCTATGTAATGATAGGCAGGTGCGTGCGAGTGATCTATGCGTTGCGCTTTTTCTGCCTCTAGAAGGGCAAGTTCGTGTAGATTTTTCTCAGCCAGAACCTGTGCAAGCCCGACATAGGACTCGGGCTTTGTCTCATCCAGCGAAATGGCCATGCGGAAGCAGCGTTCTGCCTCATCCCATTCGCAATGCAAGACATGAAGCCGCCCGCGGTTACGATGTAGCTCTGCGGAAGCGTGCCCTTTTTTAACATACCTTTCTGTCAGCTCTCTGGCTTCGTCGACAGCTTCAGTCTCGATCAGAACTGAAATGAGGTTGTTCACGCTCTCCAGATGATCCGGTCGTAGGTCCAGTACCTGTCGATAGAATGAGATTGCGGCCGTCCTGTCACCTTTGTCGCGCGCGATTGAACCCAGATTGTTGTACGCGGCAACTAGATCCGGTTGGAGGGCCAATGCCTTTTTTTGAGAAGCTTCGGCATCGATTAGGTCGCCCAGATCATAGTAGGCTAACCCTAGGTTTGAATGGGCAATTGCAGACCCGGGATCAAGTTGGACTGCGTGTTTACCCGCACGGATCGCTTCTTCAGCTTTGCCGTTTGTCCGCAATACTTCGATAAAATTCGACAGAAACCCGGCATTGTCCGGTTGCAATCGGATCGCTTCGCGCATGGCATTTTCGGCTGGCCCAGTTTGACCGGTTTGAAACGCAATTACGCCAAGCAGTTGATGCGCGGGCGCGTATTTGGGCGCCGCCTTGAGCACTTGGTTCAGAACACTGACAGCTTTATTCAACTCCCCTGTTTCGTAGGCATGTACGCCCTGGTTGTAGGCCTCTCCGATGGACAAGGTCTTGTTTTTTGACATCCAAGTAGCTCCAGAATTCCTACGACGGCAACCTGGCCCAAAGCGCCGTCAAATTGCCACATTGTGTTGCAGTTTTTCTACGGATTTCCAACAACAACAAGCCAGTTTATGCAATGCATAACTGGCATCTTGCATATTCGTTAACGGTTTTTTAACGGTTTGGAGGGGTAGCCGATCGCGAAAACGCGGCGAGCTTCGATAAAAAAACACAAAATAAATCTAACGGGATAGTACATGTCAAAAAATGAGTCCGGGGTGAACGCCCTCAAGCTCCGTGGTGGGCGTCTTTTCAAGTGGAAAGGCCAAATTGTCAGCGCTGCTCCTGCTGCATTGCTGGCGCAGGTGTCGATGATTGCACTCACTGCCGGGGTGGCGCATGCGGATGCGATCTCAAATGTGGTGACTACGCCTCAGGTTTTCACGACCGATGCTGATCACGAAGTGACTGCAAGCGGTGCGATTGAGATAGCTTCCACAACTGCTGCTGCTCTTACGATCACTACGGATTATTCAAGTACGTTTACCAATAACGGCTCGATTTCAGTCGTTGCGTCAGACACTGACACTGCGACGGGTCTGCTATTGGATGGGAACCTGCTTGAAGGCGGCGAACTGATAAACAACGGCACCATCTCGTTGGATATCACGGGGTCTGATCCAGAGGACATCTATGCGTTACAGGTCGACGGCGATGTTGCCGGGTCGATTGTGAACAACGGCACCATTGAGGTTGATGTGCAGGCAACAGATGGGGACATCGAGGCCTGGGGTATCCATGTCGACGGCGACCTCACCGAGACCGGTGAAATCGCCAACACCGGCACAATCAAGATCGATGGGCTTATCGACACGACCGACGGGAGTACTGCATCAATCTACGGCATCGCCGTTGACGGTGACGTTGGGGGGGTGATCAGAAACAGCGGTACTATTGACATACGGGCCAGATCATTCGCCGACGATTATGCCTACGCTTGGGGCATCTACGTAGACGACGACCTGCTAGAAACAGGTGAGATTGTTAACTCGGGCACCATCAAAGCGGTTGCCATCACCAAAATCGATAGTACCGCGTCTGCCTCGGGGATTTACGTCGACGAAGATGCGGCCGGTGTGATCCGCAATACAGGCACGATGGAGATTTTCGCGTCTGCTCCAGAAACCTACGAGGCGACTGCATACGGTATCCACGTGGAAGGCGATTTGTCCGGCCAGATCGAAAATAGTGGTACGATCAAAGCTACTGCGCTTGCAGTCGAATCTGATGCGTCCGCATATGGTATTCATGTAGACGATGATGTGCTGGATGGTGCTACCATCATCAACAGCGGAACGATCACCGCCTTTGCAAGTGCCGATACCGATGACGAAGCCTATGCAGGCGGTATGTATCTTGAAGACATTGTCGCTGGCACGGTCGTCAACTCGGGTACGATTACTGGCACGGCGCAATCGCTCAACACAGCCTCTGAAGCGACAGCTTCGGGCATCTATGTTGGTGATGACGTCTCGGGTGCAATCACCAATTCGGGAACCATGACGCTGCGCGCCGAGGCCGCTGAGGACTCCGCAACAGCCGCTGGCATTTATCTGACAGACAATCTGAGTGGAACAATCACGAACTCGGGTATGATCACTGCCACGGCCATCTCTCGGGATACCGAGGCTGAAGCCTACGGCATATATATCGACGAAATCTCAACCGGAGACATCGCGAACTCTGGCAGTATCTCTGTCGCAGCCGAAGGTGGGATGACGACTGGGGACCAATCGACTGCAATTGGGGTATATGCCAGCGACATGCAGGGATCGTTCTCGAACACAGGCGAGATCACCGCAAGTGCAACTGGTGTGTCGGGAACACGTGCTTCCGGTATTCAGTTCGACAATTTCGACGGCACGATCGATGGTCTGGGAACCATTCGGGTATCCGGGAATGATGAAGTTTACGCCGTCTATCTCGGCTCGGGCTCGGGTACGCTCAACGCTGATACCGGGGATGATGTCCAAGGCATCATAAGGGTCAACGAGCATAACGTGAATCTCGACGCTCAGGGCGGCAGCGCCATCTTCCGCTTTGAAGATGCTGCACCCGGAGCTGGCACTTTCACGACTACGGTATCCAGCGAAGGTTCAGCCTGGTTTGTGGAAGATGAAGGAGGAGCGGCCCCCGTCTATGCGAGTGTCGATACCGGTGATATCGCGTTTTCCGGTGATATCGTCGCAGCCTTCGGCAGCACAGTAGGCAGCAGCGGCAATGCGCTGAGCTATACGTCTGCACCGGAGGTAGCACAGGGGGTGACCTTTGTCGGATTCCGACCATTTGCGTTGATCAGTGCCGAGTATCGCGAGTTCGAATCCGATTCCAGCGCCGATACCGATGTGTCGATTTTCAACGGAAATGCTGGGTTTACAGGGCGAATGGACAATGGCCTTGCATTAGCTGTCGGCATGGGCGTGTTTTCGGCTGATGGAGATACTGATTCCACAGATTTTGACACGACCGGTTTCTATCTTGACGCCGCTTTGGGTCGACAAATTGGCGCTTACACTTTTGAGGCAGGGCTTGGCTACGGCTGGCTTTCGACGGATCGCACCCGACAAATCAGTGGGAGTGACGATGCAAGTGCCGACTACGACAGCAGGTTGTTTACAGCGCATGTCGCGGTTGAGCGTGACTTTGACATCAACGGCGATTTCGGGCTGCTTGGCTTTGCAAATGCCCGCTATACCAACCAGCAGGACGATGGCTATACTGAAACTGGGTCAAGTGCCAACGCCACTGTTGGGAACATCACCACCGAAGTTATCGAAGCCCAGTTGGGTGTGGAAGCCCAGAAGCAGTTCAACAATAGCGGAGTGTTGAGCGCTCAGCTGAGCGGAGTTCTAAGGCGCGATCTTGGAACTTCCGAAACGGATGTTACGGTGTTTTCCTCAACTCAGTCGCTGGTCTTTGCTTCAACTGACTTCACCGGCGCACGCGTCGCGATTGGTTATGAGAGGGACCTTGCTCAGGATATGCTCTTGGAACTGAATGCAGAGCAAGAAATCGGCAACGACGCGCAAGGCCCTTTCCTGCGCGCAGGCCTTCGCTGGTCGTTTTAAACCAAAACTACTCTGCGGCATCTCATGTGGTGCCGCAGAGTTTGAACCCAGCCGAGCGACATCGAGCTATTTAGCTACAAAGTCAGTTATCTCGCCAGCCTTGTTGGGTGTTTAGATAGCCGATAGGTAGTCGAACTTAAGTCCCACAGCTGCCTGAAGCTCTACGTGACTATTTCTTGAGCTAGAGTTAGCCGCCATCGGTTGATCGAGCAGCATCGGTTAGTTTGGGCTCTCCCGGCACCTTCGCCGCGAAATCCATGAACGGCAGTTCTGAGCCGAGGCTGTGTGAAAACTCCGTATGCTGTATGCTTTTTGGTATAGACTGGAGGCGGGTATGTCGGGATATATCGAGGGCGCGGAGCGAAGTCAGACGACGCTTTTTCCGGATCGGCTTGAAGATTGGATCGACGAGGATAATCCGGTTCGCGTGATTGACCTCTTTGTGGAGGAGATTGATCTTGAGGAGATCGGTTTCCTGCGGACGGCACCTGCGCGGACAGGGCGGCCAGGTTATCACCCCTCGGTCCTGTTGAAGCTCTTCATCTACGGCTATCTGAACCGCGTTCCCTCCAGCCGCGCGCTGGAGCGGGAGGCTGGTCGCAATGTTGAGGTGATGTGGCTGACCGGGCGGTTGGCCCCGGGCCACAAGACAATCGCCGATTTTCGGCGCGATAACGGTCCGGCCATTCGGCGTACCTGTGCGCAGTTCGTCGAACTCTGTCGTCGGATCGGGGTGCTGAAGGGGGATTGTGTCGCCATCGACGGATCCAAGTTCAAGGCGGACAACAGCCGAGACAAGAACTTCACCAAGGGCAAGATTGCCAGCCGCACCGCCCATCTGGTCGCGAGCATTGAGCGCTACCTTGATGAAATGGTCCGGATCGACCGTCAGGAAGAGGGTGAGGTTCGGGCCGAAAAGATCGCTAACCTGGCGCAACGCTGCGAGCGCATCCGGCAGGAGATCGCGCGCCTGGTGGACATGAGCGAGGCGCTCAGGAAGAGCCCGGACAGGCAGATCTCCCTGACTGATCAGGATGCCCGCTCCATGGCCACCAGCGCCAAAGGCAGCGGTTTTGTAGGCTACAACGCCCAGTCCGCAGTGGATACCGAGACCCACCTGATTGTCACGCATGACGTGATCAATGCCGGGCACGACCGTGAACAGCTGTCGCCGATGGCCAAGGCAGCGAAGGCCGCTCTTGGACGTGACGAAATGAGCGCGGTGGCAGACAAGGGCTATTTCAGCGGCCGGGAAATTTTGGCCTGTCACGAGGATGGCATCATCACAACCCTCCCCCGACCCGAGACATCCGGCAACCGCAAGAAAGGCATGTATGTGAAGACCGACTTTGCCTATGACGCGGATGCGGATGTTTACCGATGCCCAGCAGGTGAGACGCTGATTTACCGCTACACGACCGAAGAGGGCGGCCTGATGGTGCGGCGATACTGGACCAACGCCTGTCAGACCTGCCCTCTCAAGGCGGGCTGCACGACCGGCAAGGAACGTCGTATCACCCGATGGGAGCACGAACATCTGGTCGACGAGATGCGTGACCGATTGAGCCGCGACCCGGCCTTGATGGGCCTCCGTCGCTCAACTGTTGAGCACCCGTTCGGCACAATCAAGAGCTGGATGGGGGCGACGCACTTCCGGATGCGCACGCTCAAGAATGTCCGTACCGAGATGGCATTCCATGTCCTCGCCTATAATATCAAACGGATGATCGCTTTGATCGGGGTACGTGGGCTTCTGACTGCCATTCCGGCCTAAACGGGGGCGAACCGTTCAGATTGCACGGCGCGAAACGCCGTAAGTGCTCAGTTTCCACCCCGCTCCAGCGCAATAAGCCCCAAAGTGGTCCAGAAACCGAAAACCCAAAAGGAAACCAGTAGAAAATCTTCAAAGCTAAAAATCAAAGAGGTTTCCACACAGTCTCAGCCCATTGCCGCAGTCGACCGATCTTCTGTCGTTTGCACGTGCGGCACGTCGCGAACCGCACATTCCGGACGTTCAGAAACCGGTGACATCTGGCAGGTGAGCGGACAAAGTGTGAATTCGCTGCGGCTGCGCGAATGTCCGCTTCTTAAAATCCGGGGTGGTAACAAACGGTTATTTATGTTTCCGACCTTGTGCCCGTCTATTGAATTAACCCAGCAGATGGCGCCCCGCTTATTCCCTAATGCCTTCATTTGCAAAGACCGCATTGAATGCAGATTTGGTTGAATGGTTACTTTGACAGATGGCGCTTTCGCCGCGCGGCCACAGCGTCGGTAATTTGTCCAATCGTAAGCAGCCTAAGTAAGTCTGGATGAGCATTATGAATTTTCTTCAGGACTTGCGAATAGCCTTCAAAACCCGCCAGCAATTTGACAGACCTTCCGTCAAAGAGGATGAGCCTCACTCCCGTTGCGGGGCCTTTGTCGACTGGTTCAACACGTGAAATCTCTTTCAATGAAAATCGCTCAGGACGACGAAAAAGACGCCGCAGAACAATGTCATCAACTGAGACATGAACACTTGTGCATGCGGCGGCAAACAGAGCTACAGCCAAAGTAGAGAAGACCAGGCCGATAACGAAAGTGAACCAATTCTTCGTGGTCTGCCCACTTGGTTCGGCTAACACGACTTGCCAATAGTATGCCGCAAAACCTCCGAAAAGGATCAGCGTCCAGACGGCGATATATGTGTAGCGGCGGGGTCGGCGCATGACGAGTATGGCTTGGGTACCTATCCCCGTATCATGTCGCCGCTCAGACCTACCAGCAGGGGTGGTCCAGCCCGATCTTTTTGCTTCCGCGTTCTTTTCAGCGGCACGATGCAGAAAATGTGCCTGTAACCAATTTGAAATCACCACAACACTGATGATCACCACCGCGATGATTGGGTTGTTCAACAGAAATCGTAATACGTCCACCACTGGCTCAAACATGTCGAGTTCCTAACAGTTCCAAACCGATGATCGCACATATAGAGTTTAGACTTACACCCTTGTGCTAGCAATTCGAATGTAGAACGGTCCACCCACACTCCCCTGTTTGACCGTCTCATTTTCGCGGCCAACCATTGACACCAGACCGGCAAAGCCCGCAAGCTTTGACTCATCACGCTGGCCAACGGCAAAAGTCTACTCGGAGTCTGATGTGCTACCGAAAGACGGATATGTTCGCATTAGCTGGGGTCGTCGGGCTAGACTAATTTAGGGACCGGACCTTGGACAAACAAATACAGTGCTACGTCTTCAGACGCTTGAGTGACATCGCTTCCTTCCAAAGAAAATCTCGTGCTGAAAGGTGAGCTTCTTGACGTTGGTCTTTTTGCTCGTGCTCGCACCTCTGATCTGGGTCGCTTTAGCGATTTGGTGCGTCGTGCGTCAAGTCACGGCATCCGGCTTAGGTCTTTGGCGTTTTGCGTCTGTGGTGGCTATACAGATAGCAGTGGTATCTCTGCCGTTCATCATCGGCGAAATATACCTCAAACAAACCGGGCTTTCTGACTTTACGGTCTGTCCGAATGGCCAAGAGTATTGCGACGATTTTTACCGACTTGAGCGATTAAGGGGCCGCATACTATTTTACCATGTTTTCGCAGTTTGGGTTGGAGTGACCATATGGACTCTGGCCTTGTTGGCGGGCTTCCGGCAGAAGAAGCAGAGCGCGTGAGTTTACCTGATGCCATCCAAGGGCGGACTGCGCAATCGCAGCATGAACCGCTTCGCCTGACTGAAGTCCACGTAGGAAAGGTCCCGACATTTCATCAGGGCCTCAACATTTGACCAATCAGCTACAGATCAGGCCTCCAACGACTCCGGTGACTTTCCAGCAGCCAGTGCTTTCTTGAACCAGTCCACAGGCCGCCGATAGACTTTGCAAAGTTCTCTATCTGTACATTGCTGTAATTGGGGTATCGCGCAGCATCGGTCAAAGTGGGCTCGATGCGGCCACTCTCTGCGACGTCCCCAATTGGTCTAAAGAGCCCTTACCAGACCTTAACCGCATTTTGAGGCTTCGCTCGTGCAGCACGTCGTGAACGGTGCAAACCGGACATTCAACGAAGATCTATCAGTTGCAAGTAAGCGGGACGAAGCGAACTTCCGATTTGCTCATTTCAATGTCGGCTTTCGATACGTGTTAGGTAATCGTCGACTATTTCTTCCCAGAGAGTTGGCTGGAACATCAACCAATGGCCTCTATTGTGGCCTGGAACAGACACGACATGAACTTCACTCTCAGCGCCCATCTCTTCCATTGCTGCAAGATTCGATAGCGAATGCTCAATGCTGTAAAACGCGTCGTCCTCGCCATAGACTGACAATACCTGACCATCAAAAGTGCCGATCCGCCGAAAGAGTATAGGATTGATTTCGGGGTCTCCAAAACGTTCTCCCATCCATCCTCCAACGAAGTTAATCACACCGGCAGCGTTTCCTGGATCGTCCCCGGCTTGCATGAGGGCAACAACGCCTCCGCGCGAGAAGCCTGAAAGAAGGACAGGTTCCAAACTCACATTGGGTCGCTGCTGCAACGCTCGCAGGGCAGCGTTTGCATCTACCAAAGCGCGTTCTGCCCCTGCCAACGATATTTGCGTGTCCGGCGAATATCCTTGCGACCGATCGTCAGCAAAGCCCTCATCGTACAAACCATCAGACCCACCCCGACCACGACGCTGAGGGAATGCAACGATCCAACCGTTGGCGTTCAGAACATCTGCAAGCCAATCGTTGGCAAAGAACCGATTAAAAGCTTGTGGATCAGTCCCGTAGCCCGTTGACCCGTGATGAACGAGAGCCAGCGGGAACGGTCCATCACCAGCAGGCGCATAGATCGCGACCGCAAGCTCAACTTTCGAACTGTCTTCTTGCAGTTCGGTTGCTAGGAATTCGCGCGTACCGAGCTCGAACCACTCGCTTGTCGGCGCTGCCAGGACAGCCGTGAGAGTTTGTCGCTCCAAAATGGCAAAACGATCCTCAGTCGGATAGATACCGCGCAACCGTCCGGTAGCTGAAATTGAGTATCGCGCAGCGAAGCCGCTATCAGTAAACACCAGAGTGTCGCCGTCCAATCGCGCTTGGCTGCGGAACCAATTACCACTGCCATGATGGCCACGCCCCACTGAATAGATGACACTGAATAATCCGTCTTCGGCCTGGCTTTCCACGACGAGAATGTGACTTCTCCAAGTGTCCCATCTTCCCGTCCAAACCCCGAGGAAGGGGGAATTATCCTGGGCGGTGATTTCGATATCGTCGGGCAGGGGAGCATCACCCACGAGGATTGATTCCTGTGCCAATGACTGACTGGTCAGAATGAAAAGCGTGGCGATGGCAAAGATGATGCGCATGGCTGGTTTCCGAATGTCGCGGCTTGATACGAGGCGATACCAATAGAGCACAGAACGTGGGTACGGACATATATTAAGTGTTCGAGTCACCGAAACTGACATTCGCCATCTTGCAGAAACTCGGGACTATGGGCTCGAACCAGACCTTCGATGCGGCTGACGCAAATGGCCGCTTTGGGCCGTACTTACTAGTTGTGGCCGGGCTATCGGCCATCGATCTTTTTGTGGACCAGCGGGATTTGGACAAGCCAAACGCCACTGGCCGTCAGGGTGAGGGCGCTGCCCTCCGCCTCGGGCAACCCTATTAGACAGGGCCGTGTCCTCGGCTGTGCCTGCGGGCCGCACCACCCCTGTCGAATAGCGTTACCTCGCCCCCTCCCGCGTTCGCCACGTGGCAGATTAGCAGGAACAGGCAGCTTCGCTATCTGACCTGCAAATCAGCTCTGATTTTCCGAAAGGAAAGTCAGATCAAACCAAACTGTCTGCGGGAGTCTGAGATAGGGTCGGCGTGTTAGTTGATGACGCAAAGATCAAATTCAACTGATCTCCAACTTTGGGGGCGCCTTCTGATGTCGAACGTTCACTGCATTTCTGGCCCAACTATGACGGTTGGGTCAGGTTCGTGTGACGTTCAACACAGGATACCAGTGGCGGACCGAGGAGGATTCGGCGACCTCTATAAATATGTTTATTTTCAATAATTTACATGATTTCACCGCAAAAAATGTTGCGGGATTTGTTGCGGGAATTTCATTTACCTTCTGAGGGGAATATCTGATCTCCGAACTTTGCCCCACGCGTCATCCACGCCGTTCTCCTCAAGCAACATTGCCAATGACTCATAAATTGGCCAACTCGTTTCTGTTGGACCCACGATTATCTCTTCCAGGATTTCTTTGACGGCATATCCAGAATAGCCGGTGGTGGCATCCGCCTTTAGTGGCAACTTGATGACCTCTTGCGGAACACCACCGATAGTTTCGATTTCTTCCTTCATGATGGGCGACCGGCCAAAAAGCGTCGGCGAATAAATTACACGCCATTCTCTTTCTTCTGAAAACCCAGGATTCTTTGTTGAGAGAGATGCCATGTGGAATGCCCAGTAGAGCTGCTTGAAGACCTCATCAGGCCCAATCTCATTCAGCAGATCGAATTCTGCTTCCAATCCTCTAACCAGCCTAACGAACTCTTCCTTAAAACCATCGTAGTCTGCATAAAGAACTGGGCTTGAAAATGCCTGGAGTTTCACTTCCTCAGACCTGAAAGGCGAGTTGTTAAAAATGAGAGCGACATTGGTATCACCACCGTATGCTCGCCACATGGACAACCGCCCATATTTCTCCTCGGCAATATCTGGATTCCCGTGCTCGCTAACGGACATGAGAAAACTCTGCACCGTTCTTTCTGTTGAGTGAGAATCGAACGTCTCGGCAAGACGATCTGCCAAGTCATCCGCTAGTTCACTCAACAGCTTTCTTAGCCGTCCACCGACTTCTTCGTCTTTCCAACTCTCGGCCAGGCACATTTCGCCGTGTTGGACCTCACTAAAGTCATTCATTACTAGAGCATTGCGTAGCCAAACCTCTTCATTTTTTATGATTTGGGTTGCGGCAAATGCACTAGTGTAGTGAACGAACTTGGTATTTTCGGCTTCTACAGCCTCCACGCGGTCCATAGCATACGGCATAAACAGCCTTGCCAGTTTCGCTTGCAACTCGTCCATAAACTGAATCCCCTAAAACAATTCACGCCATACTAGTGCGTGCGTGTTTTGTGCTGCAAGCCGCGCTGAAGACAAATGTTGCGGGATTTGTTGAGGGAATTGTTGCGGGATTTGTTGCGGACAATGTTGCGGGATTTCAGATGTTGCGGGATTGCCTAATTTTTAATCGGAAAATCTAAGGATAACCTATTGTTTTTGATTGATTTTCCAAACGCCGCCACTTTTTTAGGCGAAAAAGTGGCGGACCGAGGAGGATTCGAACCCCCGACCCCTTGATTCGTAGTCAAGTACTCTATCCAGCTGAGCTATCGGTCCGCGTTGGTGAGGCGCTGTTTAGACCCGGGACGTAGGACGTGCAAGACGATTCTTCGAAAAACCTTCAAAAAGTCATCTCCCCGCGAGGAAGCCTTATTTCAAACGTGGTTCCCTCAGGTCCAGTGTCTTTCAAGACAAGATCGCCCCCATGGCCACGAACCAGTTCCTGCGAAATTGCCAGGCCCAGACCAGACCCGCCTTTGCGCACCCCGCCCTGAAACGGGGTGAACAGATTTTCGCGCGCTTTGGGCGGCAATCCTGGACCTGTGTCGCGGATCTCGAGGCACCAACTGTCTTCAAATTCGCGGCCGGCAATAGTGATCTGACCCGGCTTGCCAGATGCGACCAAAGCCTGCCTGGCATTCCGGACAAGGTTCATGATAACTCGGAACAGTTGTTCTGGGTCCGCTCGGGCAATGAGGTCGTTGGGCACATCGTTGACTATTTCCACGCACGCATCTGCGATCGCGAGTTGTTCGCTTGCTGCAACATCTTCGGCCAAATCCCGCACTCGGACCATGTTCAGCGTCGGCGCGGGCTCTTCGGCGCGGCCAAAGGCAAGCGTGTTTTCACAAAGCGAAACCGCGCGTGTTATCGAGTTCACCAGTTTCGGAGCCATCCGCCGCACAAGCGGGTCATCGCTGGCCTCAATCCGATCGGTAAACAGCTGAGCGGATGTCAGAATGTTACGTAAATCATGACTGACTTTGGCCACTGCCCCACCCAACTGAGCCAGCCTCTCACGTTGTTTGAGCGCCTGGGTCAGATCCGTTTGCAGCATCTTCAAGGCTTCTTCCGCCTCGCGCAGCTCGGTCACTTTGGAGTTCGGCGAGATGATACCCCGGGCATCCTCGGGCGCGCTGGCGTAGCGTTGCATGTAGCCGACCACGCTTTTGATTGGTCGGACAAGCACCACCCGCACCGCGAGAAACAGGAACGAGGCAGTAATGATGGAAATTACAAAGGACAGGCCCAGAATACGCCATCCGTAGTCCGTCATCGCCATTCGCAGGGGGGCGCTGTCAGTTGTCACTTCGATCAGAAGACCGGCGCCTTTGACCGGCTCGCCGATCACACGGATGACCTGGTCTTCGACAGTGAATAAACGAATCATCGCGTCACGGATTAGAACCCATGGTCCAGCATCCCTAAGGTCGTAGGTTTTAGCGATTTGTTCAGGAATGGGGGAAGACAGCATCAACTGACGTACTTCGTCACGGCGCAGAACGACGTTATAGACACCAGCGTTTGCCAGCAGCTCGGCCTCAAGATCTTCGGCCAGCATGTCATCGGCCAACAGGGCCAGCGACGCAATCTGAGCACGTTCCAGGCGGTTCAGCAGGAAATCTTCCCGAAACCGCGCAATCGAAGGCACGAAGATCAATACCTCGGCCAACATCACGAAGACCGTTGTCAGGATCAGGAAACGTCCGGACAGCGAATTCAATGGGCGCTCCTTTTTCGGTTAGGGGATCCAGCGCTGGACGAATCTGACCACTCGTTTAACTGTCTGATTCTCAAACAGCCTTGGCGAGAAATAGGCCCCCGCGACGCGTTTGTTAAGCTCTCCGATTGTCGGATATGGGGGCACCATCGCAGCAATCTGACCCATTTTCAGGTTATTGGCTATCACCAGAGACCACAAATTGATCAATTCACCCGCCTGGTGGCCAACGATTGTGGCACCCACTGGACGACCTTTGACAACCATAACCTTGATAAAACCGGTTGTCCTTCGTTCCGCCACAGCACGGTCGTTGTGATGAAAGTCAAACCGTGCAATTTCGACGTTTTTGCCGTGTTGCGCGTGCGCCTGCGCGTCGGTCAACCCAACTTGTGCCAGTTCCGGCTGCGTGTATGTGGCCCATGGGATATGGTTTGTCTTGGCTTTGGACGGCAGACCAAACAAGGCCGACCGGATGATAATGCCCGCGTGGTACCCGGCGACATGGGTGAATTGCATCCCGCCAGCGACATCCCCAATGGCATAAACCTTGCGGTTTGTCGTGCGCAACGCATCATCTGTTTTTATCCCGGTCCGCGTTCGGTCAATGCCTGCCACTTCAAGATTCAGACGCTCGACATTGGCCTTGCGCCCAGCCGCCAGCAACAGATGGGAACCAGCATAAATCTCACCGTTTTCGGTGACAACTTCGACTGCGCCATTAGAGCCCCGGATTTGCGCGACCATTGCGTTCTCGTGAATGGCGACCCCTTCCGAGCGCAAGGCATCGAGCACGACATCTGCCGCCTCGGGGTCATCTTTGCTCAGCGCCTTAATACCTTCGATCACGGTCACTTTTGATCCTAGCCGAATATGGGCCTGGGCCATCTCCATACCGATCGGGCCACCGCCGATGATCAGCAGGTGGTCGGGTTTTTCCCGCAGCCCAAAGATGGTTTCGTTTGTATAGAAAGGGACGTTGTCGAGCCCGGGAATAGGCGGCACCAATGGTGAAGACCCTGTCGCAATCACCACGCGTCGCGCTGTGATCACCTGATCACCCGCCTGAACTTGAGTTGGAGAGACGAATGAACCGTATTCACGGATCACCTTGACGCCAAACCCCTCAAACCGCTCCTGACTGTCCATGGGCTCGATCTGGGCGATAACGTCTCGGACATGGTCCTTGGCGGCTGCGTAGTCCACTTGAGGTGCGCTATCAGCAACACCAAAGACCGCCGAATGTGCTTGTCCGTAGGCTGCTTTGCCACTTGCAATCAAAGCCTTTGACGGCACACAACCGAAATTCAAGCAGTCACCTCCCATCTTGTGGCCCTCCAGCAAGATGACATCGGCGCCCATCTGGCTGGCACCCGCGGCAACGGACAAACCACCCGACCCGGCCCCAATCACCAGGATATCGGTTTTCAGATTTTTCATGTTTCAGACGTCCTTTCGGCCACGCAGGTATTTGATGCCGATCGGCAATGCGGCCAATACGCATAAACCAATGATTGGGCCAATCACAAAAGGTTCCCACAACAGCGACACATCAGGAGTCTCGCCTCGGTCGAATACGCCGCCCAAGCCAACACCGATCCAAGTATAAACGATCCCACCGGGGATAATGCCCAGCGCCGTTGTCAGCAGAAAGTTGCGGAATTTCACGCCAACCAAAGCCGGAACAAGGTTTGCGACAAAGAACGGGACTACTGGCACAAGCCGCAGCAGAAACAACACTGAGATTTCATTTTCCCGCAGCCCGTCCTTAAGCTTTTTGATGGAGCCTTCTGACGATTCCAATCGCGCCGTCAACGACTCGCCCAGGCCCCATCGTGCCGCTAGGAAAATCGCCGAAGCGCCGACCGTGGCTGCAAAAACGTTGAACACAGTTCCCGCAACAAGACCAAAAAGGAACCCGCCGGTCATCGACGCAACGGCCGCGCCTGGCAAGGAAAACGCCACCACCACTATGTAAATCGCGATAAACGCCACCGTCATCGCCCAGTAATTCGCATCCCTCCACGCCAGCAAGGCCTCGCGGTTATCACGCAGAGTTTCAAAGGTCAGGTAGTCCCCAAGTGTAAAGAACCCGACCGTGGCGACGGTAAGGATAACAAGCAATGGGATGTGACGTGCAATCCCGCTGCGTGGCGGTTGGGTCGTTTCGCTCATCTGGTTGTCCGGTTTTTTGGGTTCCATTCTCCTCACAAGATGCGCTGCCTGCGCGCCCAACAACAGGGTGTTCACGGCCCCTTGAAGTTTCCCGCCGCGAATGTGAGTGTTTTCTGTATAAAAGCCGGTTTCTGAAATGTTTTGCGACGACGGATTACAGAATTGTTGCAAAAGGCGCGAAAACCGCGTCCATGGGGTTTGACTTACCCTACTCTTAGCAGTAGAGGACGGGCTTCGAACACTACGGGCAGGCGAATCCGCGCCGCACCCGACCGCATAGATTGGAGACGGAGCGATGAAACGCACCTATCAGCCTTCGAACCTGGTTCGCAAACGCCGCCACGGTTTCCGCGCGCGCATGGCTACAAAAGCCGGCCGCAAAATCCTGAATTCACGCCGCGCCCGCGGTCGTAAATCGCTGAGCGCATAAAACCGCCCACCGATCAGGTTATGAACATGACGCCGCCGGAGGCCCCTGAGGATGGTAAGAACCAGCCCGGGGATAAGCCCCCGGCGGCGTCCGTTTGCGCGCCTGAAACTCTGACTATTCTCAAGAACCGTTCCGATTTCCTCAAGGCAGCGCGGGCGCGCAGGCAAGGCACGTCCTCGATGATGGTGCAGGCCCGCAAGCGCGCCTCGGATGAGGCAACCGGGATTCGCGTTGGCTTTACCTGCTCCAAGAAAGTTGGCAATGCGGTGGCCCGTAACCGCGCCAAACGTCGGCTACGCGAAGTCGCGCGCGCCGTTTTGCCTGCCCATGGCCTTGATGGCTGGGACTATGTCCTGATCGGACGTGCCGATGTGACTGCCGCACGTCCATTTGATTCCCTTTTGGACGACTTTCGATACGCGCTGCGCAAGCTGCACAATGCCCAGAAATGACTTTGCTTGCGCATATCCTTGCCCTGCCCGTGCGGGCTTATCGTCTGATCTTCAGCCCGTGGGTTGGCTTCAATTGCCGCTACCAGCCGACTTGCTCAGCCTATGCATTGGAGGCCTTGGAAAAACACGGCGCGATCAAAGGCGCTTGGTTGGCCGCACGCCGTATCGGCAGGTGCCATCCCTGGGGCGGCGATGGATATGACCCGGTTCCCGATCACCAAAAAGACTGATCTTCTCAGAGCAACGCCAAGTTGCCCCGATCCGTGAGTGCTCGGGTTGGAATCACCTCACGATCCAGCTTGCCCATAAAGGTATGGTGAAGGTCTTCGTAGAACCGCGGCGAGTCGAAATACCAGCTGTGGCTTGCTGATTTCCCGTCCGAAAAATCAGCACGATTGTCTTTGAAGAACTTGCCACAATAGAGGTTCACGGCCTTTTCGGGATGTTCAGCGGGCAGACCTACGCGGCCAAGCCTGCGTGATACGCCTACACGTTTCACCTCGGAAATCGACAGAGCTTCGTCAAAGGGGCTGTAATAGCAGGTCAGCCGAGTGCATCTGCGCAGAAGCGATGACGACTTAGGATTGCCGACGCCAAGTGATTTCGACGAAATATCAGCGGCCACAAAGGCGACCTGACTGGTGGTCCAGCTATGCTGCGCGGTTGTGTGATCATCATCTGCATAATCCATCGCCTCACGCACCAGATACGTTCCCATGGAATGCGCCAGAACATGGATGTTATAGCGGCAATCAGGCGTCTGCATACGCGATAGCCTTTTGATGCCATGGGTGAACAATTTATCCGCCGAACGACGCGCATCAGCTCGGTCCGAATTGTAGCCAAGCACCGACCCGTCGCTAGGCCAATCATAGCTGATAACTGTCCCTTTGAATCCGTGCGCCTCTAGCCCCGAGCGGATTTTACGATGGCGTTCCAACATCTCGAATTGCTCGGTGTTGAAGCCGTGCACGAAAATGACGATGTGCCCATTCTCTTCATCGTTTGCCCCGGCTTCGGCCTGAACCCTTTGTATCCAATCCGAAACCCGAATTTCGTGCTGCCGTGCAGGTCGTCTGGCATTGGTGGGGATGGCCAGATATCGCGTGCCCCCCGGTTTGTTCGAATAATGGTTGCCATCGCGGCCGCGGACGGAAAAAAAGTAGTCCATCGATCAATCCTTTCAAAAAATATCCGCACAGCATAGCACAAATTGTCTCCTAAATCAGGTCTTTGCAGCGCGGCGCTTCCATGGCATACGCCCGCAAGCCTGAGGAGAGCCGACATGCTGGACGATGACAGCGACATCCATCCCCTATTCGCCGGGGCGCCCTCGACCACCGAGTTCAAAAAGCTGCGCAAACGCATCGTGCGCCAGACCCGCGAGGCTATTGAGCAGTATGGGATGGTGGCGCCATCTGCACATGACAGGGACGGCAAAGCGCCTCGCTGGCTGGTCTGTTTGTCGGGCGGCAAGGACAGCTATACCCTTTTGGCGGTTCTATACGAATTGAAGTGGCGCGGATTGCTGCCGGTGGATCTATTGGCCTGCAACCTGGATCAGGGGCAACCGGGCTTTCCAGCCACCATCTTGCCTGAATTTCTGGACCGGATGGGCGTGCCCCACAGGATCGAATATCAGGACACGTATTCAGTGGTTGTGGACAAGGTCCCGCAGGGACGCACGTTCTGCGCGCTGTGCTCGCGGTTGCGGCGCGGAAACCTGTATCGCATCGCGCGTGAAGAAGGATGCTCGGCCGTTGTCCTGGGTCATCACCGGGACGATATCCTTGAGACGTTTTTCATGAATCTGTTCCACGGCGGACGGTTGGCCACGATGCCACCCAAGCTGGTGAATGAGGAAGGTGATCTGTTTGTGTATCGCCCGCTGGCCCATGTGGCCGAGGCGGATTGCGAGAAGTTTGCCAAAGCCATGACATATCCCATCATTCCTTGTGACTTGTGTGGGAGTCAGGACGGGTTGCAGCGTCAGCAGGTCAAACAGATTCTGGATCAGTGGGAAAAGAACAGCCCGGGTCGTCGGCAAGTCATGTTCCGCGCGCTGACAAACACGCGTCCATCTCATCTTTTGGATCCGAAACTATTTGATTTCACGGGTCTTTCTCTGAAGTTAGACAAAAACGCAGAAAATTCGGACGAAATTCCTGTGTTGCGTTAACGACTGACTCAGACTGGTTTCCTACGCTCGGCCGTGCGCGATCTATGCCCAAGGCCGAAGACCAATGCGGAACCATCCTTCTTTTGACCGATTTGCCCATTCTCTTGTCAGAACTCTGAACAGCCCAGCCGCGTTGGCCTTTCTCCCAGCGCTATGCCTAGGTGCCTTTTGGGTCGGAGGGGAGCGCGCGCTTGTTGCTGCGGCTCTGGGCCTGCCACTGGCGTATGCGGGCGTTGGCATACTAGGTGTGGGCGGCGCAGCACGATCCAACCGGCACACTGGCGGCTTAGTGGCAAATGATCGGTTTGAACTTGAGCTTGAAAAGGTGTTTGAGGCTGCAAATCGCAGCGGCGAAACCTCGGCCTGCATTGCTGTGGCGCTGGACGACTACAACCAGTTGCTTGATCTTCACGGACAAGCGGCAGCAAACCACGTAACGGAACAGTTCTGCACCCGCGTTCTGTCCATGATCCGCACCCGCGACGTCGCCACGCGCGTCGGTGGAAACAAAATGCTGATCGGCTTGCGGCCAGCTCAACAGCTGGATTTGGAAACATGTATTCAGATGACGGGACGCATCCAATCCGTAGTCGAGGACCCCGTGATGCTGAACGGCACGGGTTTGTACATGTCGTGTTCTATCGGCTTTTGCCTCAGTACGAACGAAACAAGTAGCACCGCAGAACAGTGGATCAACGCCGCAACTGGCGCACTGGTGGAGGCGCAGCAAAATGGACCATCTACAATCAGGGCGTTTTCAACGGAAACACGGCGCAGGTCGCGGATCAGGACCAATTTACGCAAGGAATTTGATGCTGCACTAAGCAGCGGAGAGATCTGCCCCTGGTTCCAACCGCAGGTGTCTACTGATACCGCGCGCATTACAGGTTTTGAAGCTCTGGCTCGTTGGGAACACCCGCAAAAGGGTGTTTTGGGACCGCATGTCTTCCTACCGTTTGCCGAGCAGGCAGAACTCATGGAACGTCTTGGGCAAACAATACGCCACCACGCATTTACCGCCATGCAGGCCTGGGATCGCGCCGGTGTCGTCGTTCCCCGAATTGGCGTGAACTTTTCCTCAGACGAATTGCGAGACCCGGGCCTTGTTGATCGCCTCAAGTGGGAGTTGGACCATTTCGACCTGACACCGGACAGGCTGGCGATCGAGGTTTTGGAAACCGTTTTTTCTAGGCGACCCAACGACGTGATCACGCGCAATGTCACCGGACTCGCCGCGCTGGGATGTTGCATCGATCTGGACGATTTTGGAACCGGGCACGCGTCGATTGCGTCAATCAAACGCTTCAACGTCTCGCGGATCAAAATCGACCGATCATTTGTTGCCAAATCAGATCAAGACCCCAGCCAACAGCAACTCGCCAGCGCCATTCTGACCATGGCCGAACGATTGCAACTCGAGACACTGGCCGAAGGTGTCGAGACGCCCGGAGAACACGCTTTGATGGCGCAACTGGGCTGTGACCATGTTCAGGGGTTCGGGATTGGGAAGCCCATGCCCTTTGATCAGACGCTGGATTGGATCGCCACGTATCGCAACAAAGTCAACGGTGTTCCAAAAATCGGACGGCAAACTGGGTAAAGGACCTGAGTTTACCGCAAAGAAGATCCATGCATGACGAATTAAAGGGCGATTCCGCTTGACCTTTCGGCCTGCACTCTGTTGAACCCTGCGGGTGTCTTTCACTGCTCAAGGTGGCTGTCCCAGATGGACGATCAGAACAAGAATCTCATCCTCGCAACCGCGCTCAGCTTCCTGGTGATACTGGTTTGGTTCGTCCTGTTCCCCCCACCAGAGCCGGCACCAATACCCGAGCAGTCCGAAATCACCACTGCGCAAGGTGATGAGGTTCAAGCCCCAAGCGCGTCCGGCACAGGCACCGTGGGTGAGGCGACAGCTTCCGCCGAAGAAACGTTGCCAGAGGATCAAGCCCCCCGCGTGCAGATCGACACACCACGCCTGAAAGGCAGCCTGTCTTTGTCGGGTGGCCGCATTGATGAGCTGTTCCTGAAGGACTATAAGGTTTCGATCAAAGAAGGCGCTCCGATTGTCGAACTCCTGTCACCGGTCGGATCAGAATCCGCCTACTATGCGCTTTATGGTTGGGCGCCAGGTGCCGGTGTGACTGGCACGGATGTTCCCGGCCCAAACACCCTATGGGCGCTTGAACAGGGTGAAACGCTGGGCGTTGACGCCCCGATCACTCTGGTCTGGCGCAATGAGAACGGCCTGACGTTCCGCCGCACCATTTCGGTGGACGAGGATTATATGTTTTCTGTCACGCAGTCGGTGGAAAACGCGACTGAGGCCGAGGTTGGCATGGCCCCCTATGGTATTCTGGCCCGTCACGGAATTGGCGAAGACGGGGACCTGCCCGACTTGAAAAACTTCTTCATCCTGCATGAAGGCGTGATGGTCATGGCCGATGGCGTTCTGGACGAAATCGATTATGGCGACGTTCAGGATTTCGACATCGATCCAGTTGAACGCGCCCAAGCTGAGGTGTTTCAGGTCAAAGAAGGCGGCTGGGTTGGGTTTACCGATCATTATTGGATGACCACACTAATCCCCGAGGAAGGTACGACCTTCAAAGCTGCGGCAAAATACGATGCCCGTCGCAAGATTTATCAGACGGAAACGGTTCTACCGACCCTGACCGTTGCACCCGGCGCGACCGAGCAAGTGACGACGCGCCTGTTTGCAGGGGCGAAGGAGTGGGAAACCATCCGCGAGTATGAGGCGGAAGGGGTGCAGAAGTTTATCGAGAGCATCGACTGGGGTTGGTTCTCTTTCCTGACGAAGCCGATTTTCTGGCTGCTGCACAACATCAACGCCCTGATCGGCAACATGGGTTGGTCTATCATCGGCCTGACCCTGATCATCAAAGCAATCCTGTTCCCGCTTGCCTTCAAATCCTATGTCTCGATGGCAAAGATGAAGGAATTGCAGCCACAGATGGAGGCCCTGAAAGAGGCCGCAGGTGACGACCGCCAGAAGATGCAGCAAGGCATGATGGAGCTGTATAAGAAGGAAAAGGTGAACCCTGCCGCAGGCTGTTTGCCGATCCTTATGCAGATCCCAATCTTCTTCTCATTGTATAAGGTGATCTTTGTCACGATCGAACTGCGTCAGGCCCCCTGGTTTGGTCCGTTCCAAGACCTCAGCGCGCCGGATCCAACCTCGATCATGAATTTCTTTGGCTGGCTGCCCTGGGCGGGACCACAGCCAGATACCATCATGGCCCTGATCTTCATTGGTATCCTCCCCCTGCTGTTGGGCATCTCGATGTGGCTGCAGCAGAAACTGAACCCGGCCCCGACTGATGCGACGCAGGCGATGATCTTTGCCTGGATGCCATGGGTCTTCATGTTCATGCTGGGCGGATTTGCGAGTGGTCTGGTTGTGTACTGGATCGCCAACAACACGATCACCTTCACGCAGCAGTACCTGATCATGCGCAGTCAGGGGTACAAGCCGGACGTATTTGGTAACATCATATCCGGGTTCAAACGAACGCCAAAAACGGATGACAAATGACCGGATCGATCACCAGTCTGTGGCGATATCCGATCAAAAGCCACGGGCGCGAAAGCCTTGATGACGTAACCGTATCTCCCGGGCAGACACTGCCCGGGGATCGCGTTTGGGCCGTCGCGCACGAGGCGTCAAAAGCCGACGGCAGCAAATGGGTGCCCTGTGCCAATTTCAGTCGCGGATCGAAGGCGCCAAATCTGATGGCAATTTCGGCTCGTCTTGAAGGCGACACTGTTACGCTCAGCCATCCTCAACAACCAGATTTGCGGTTTGCTCCGGATACCGAGCAGGATGCGTTTCTGAACTGGGTCAAGCCATTGATGCCCGCAGATCGCGCCGCATCGGCACGCATCATTCGTGTTCCGGGCCGCGGGATGACAGACAGCGATTTTCCGTCCATCAGCTTTTGCAACATGGCCTCGCACCGTGCAATTGAGCAGAAGCTGGGCCATGACCTGTCGATTTGCCGCTGGCGGGGGAACATCTGGTTTGATGGCCTGCCTCTATGGGAAGAATTTGACTGGCTGGGTAAGGACGTTCAGATCGGAGAGGCCGTGTTCCATGTGCGCGAACGCATAGTGCGCTGCCTTGCAACCACTGCCAATCCAGAGACCGGTGAGCGGGATGCCGACACGCTTGGCGCATTGAACAGCTGGGACCATCAGGATTTCGGCGTTTACGCCGTCGTGGTTCGGGGTGGCAACATCCGTGTCGGTGACAAGGTTCAGGTTCTATGACCGCACTTCCTTTTCCACTGGCCGAAGACCCCGACGCCTTTGCATTGGAACGCGGACGTAAATTGTTCGCTGGCCCGTCGGAGTTCGTCAAAGGTGTCGTCGCAATGGACGGCCTGCCAGCCCCTGACCGGCTTGAGGTTTGTTTCGCAGGTCGGTCAAACGTGGGAAAATCCAGCCTGATCAATGCGCTGACCGGCACCAAAGGTTTGGCGCGCGCCTCAAACACGCCGGGGCGCACGCAAGAGATCAACTTTTTCTCGCAGGGCCCAGAGCTGTATTTGGTCGACCTGCCGGGATATGGCTATGCCAATGCGCCGCTTAAGATTGTCGAGAAATGGCAGCGACTTCTGAAAAAATACCTGAGCGGACGACAAACCCTGCGTCGCGCCTTTGTTCTGATCGACGCGCGCCACGGGGTAAAACCGGTTGATGATGAGATCATGAAGCTCTTGGACACCAGCGCGGTTACTTTTCAGTGCGTTATGACCAAAGCGGATAAGGTTAAGTTCAAGGATCGTGAAAAAGTGCTGGATCAGGTGCGCACCGCCTTGTCCAAACACCCGGCCGCCTACCCAGAAATCGTACTAACGTCATCTGAAAAGAATGACGGTGTTCCAACATTGCGCTCCATCATCGCGCATCTGGAATGAGAGCCATCACGCGCCTCCTCAGTCTTGTGACGCTTCTTGCTTTGGTCGCGACCGGAGCAATCCCGCAGGGTTGGATGCCAACGCAGGGTCAGGACGGCAAACTCCTGCTTGTCATATGCACCGGAGAAGGAGCGGTCGAGCAATGGGTCGATCTGGACCCAAGCGACCCAATGCATGATGAGACGGACCGCCGATCGGAGTGTTCGTTTGCGGGGCTGTTTGCGGATGTACATGTGCCAAATTCGGGCGCCCTGAAACACCTCGACTTTCCGGTACAACTGCGCTGGGCGCACGCAGAATTCACCCGCCGCAGCGCGGGTTTCCATGCGCGCTATGACGCGCGAGCGCCACCCCAAATCTCCTGAACTAGCGAAGTCTTTTTTGAACCTGCGCACCTCGTGCGCAGGGCAATTCCGCATCTGGAGATTGAAATGGCAATGAACGGCCAAACTGTGGGTGAAAGCCCGGCGCAGAACAGTACTGCGCAAAAACTCTATTTTGCTGCCTGGAGGTGGCATTTCTACGCCGGGATATTTGTGATCCCATTCCTGACAATTCTCGCCGCAACCGGGTTGATGATGATGTTCATCACGCAAATTGACGGCCGTGATGGCGAAAAGATCAGCGTCGAAGTTCAGGGCATGGCCCTGTCCGCTTCTCAACAAGCCGAGGTCGCTCTGACCAAAGTGCCGGGATCGGTGGTTGAGTGGATTGGCCCAAAAGCAGACAATCTGGCCACTGTTTTCCGCATCGAAACGGAAGGCGGTCAGCGCCTTGTCGCCGTGGATCCCTATGCTGGTGAGGTGCTGGAAATATGGGATCGCAGGGCTGGCTGGTATGATATTGCAGACAACGTTCACTCATCCCTCATGATCGGAACGACCGGAGACCGGATTCTCGAAATTGCTGCCGGGCTAAGCCTGGTTCTGGTTTTTACCGGCCTCTACCTTTGGTGGCCGCGTGGAAACGCAATGTCAGCGTTTGTGCCCAATCTCCGCGCCAGGGGACGCGCGCTGTGGAAGTCGCTTCACGCCGTCGTCGGGTTCTGGATGTCGGGGTTGCTGGTCGTCTTCTTAATCTCAGGCTTGTCCTGGGCCGGCGTCTGGGGCGGTATGTTCGTCCAGGCCTGGAGCAGTTTTCCAGCCGAGAAATGGGACAATGTCCCGTTGTCGGATGATCTGCATGCCAGCATGAACCACGGGCATCAGAATGACGTCCCGTGGGCGCTCGAGCAAACACCGATGCCCGCGTCCGGATCTGAGGCAGGTGTTGACGGGGTGCCCGAGGGTACGAATATCGATATCGACGCGCTCGTTTCGCTTGGAACCGCGCTCGACATGACGGGCCGTTTCCGCGTGGCTTACCCCAACGGTGACAGCGGGGTCTGGACACTGAACCGGGACAGCATGAGCAGCGATACAACAGATCCGGTAAGTGACCGCACCGTTCACGTAGATCAGTACACCGGAAAGATCCTCGCAGATGTGCGATATGAGGATTACTCGCTGATGGGCAAAAGTATGGCCCTGGGTATCCCGTTTCACATGGGTTTGATGGGCATGTGGAACTTTGTGCTCAACGTGGTGTTCTGCTTGTCGGTGATCTTCGTCTGCGTCTCAGGTGTTGTGATGTGGGTTAAACGTCGACCTCGAAGCACCGGACGGTTGGCGGCCCCACCACTACCGGTGGAAATGCCGCTTTGGAAAGGTGCCGTTCTGACGGGACTGTTCACGGCAATGGCCTTCCCGTTGGTCGGCCTGACACTGCTTGGCGTTCTGGCCTTTGATCTGTTGATCCTGAACAATATTCCAGCAATGAAACGGGCATTAAGCTGATCTGGAACGGGCCGCGCTGAACAGGCGTGGCCCCACTTTGCAGCAATTGCTGCTATCTGGTCTTGGCAGCCCGTTCTAAAGGCCCTAACAGGGTTGATCAGAGGACTGACAGCCATGAAGACAAGAGACATGAACCGGGATTGGATCGCAACTGCCGCCACGCTAAACAGCGCACTGCCTTACCTGCAGCGCTATGACGGCGCCATTGTCGTCATCAAACTGGGTGGCCACGCCATGGGCAGTGACGAAGCCATGGAGAGCTTTGCCCGTGATGTGGTTCTGATGCGGCAGGTCGGTGTGAACCCTGTTATCGTGCATGGTGGCGGGCCGATGATCAACTCGATGTTGGACAAGCTTGATATCCAGTCCGAGTTTGTAAATGGAAAACGTGTCACCGACAAAGCCACGGTCGAAGTTGTTGAGATGGTGCTTTCGGGTCTTGTTAACAAACGTATCGTTCAAGCCATCAACCGTCAGGGCGGCACCGCTGTCGGCCTTTCGGGTAAAGACGCCAATCTGATGAGCTGCGAACAAACGGATGCCTCTTTGGGGTTCGTAGGCACACCCGCGCAGATGGATCCAAAGGTTTTGCATGATCTGTTTTCACATGACGTGATCCCGGTCATCGCACCGCTGGGTGCTGGCAATGACGGGGAAACATTCAACGTCAACGGCGACACAGCAGCGGGGGCAATCGCCTCGGCCTTGAAGGCAGACCGCCTTCTGCTTCTGACGGACGTCTCTGGCGTCAAAAACGCTGCCGGTGATGTGGTGACCGAACTGAAAGCCGGACAGATCCGCGAGATGACGAGTGAAGGAACAATTGCCGGAGGGATGATCCCGAAAACCGAAACCGCGCTTGATGCTTTGCACAGCGGCGTGCGCGCGGTTGTCATTCTGGACGGGCGTGCGCCGAATGCGGTATTGCTGGAATTGTTTACTGAACACGGCGCGGGGTCACTGATCCGGCCAGACTAAGCCGAAAACGCGCGGAGGGGGCATGGTAGAGCAGTCAAAGGCCGCCTTTGATCCAGATCCGGGTTCTTCCTACGTCCGGATAGAAGAGGCCGTCAACGAGGCTGGGCTGATCGTGATGGGTGCGCTGCACCCCCGCGCGACACAGGCCAGAAACCTCGAGTCTGGTACGTTGATTTTGCTCGGCGCAGCTGGCGCATTCTGGCCCGTGCTAAAGACGTCACCCGAATGGATGGATCAACGCCCGGATCCAGTTGACCGTTGGTCTTTGCGGGTCATCGGAAACATGGCTCAGAATCTAGGCGCGCAGGCTCATTTTCCCTTTGGCGGCCCACCATATGCCCCGTTCATCGACTGGGCGCTTAAGTCAGGGCGAACGTTCAGCAGCCCTGTCGGGGCGCTGGTGCATGACACAGTAGGAATGATGATCTCGTTTCGCGGCGCGCTTCACTTCTTATCTGAATTTGACCTACCAGACGCGTCGGCACCCTCACCCTGCACCACGTGCGACGCGCCTTGCACAACGACCTGCCCTGTGGGCGCGTTGAACGCCAAGAGTTTCTACAATGTCGACGCCTGCCACAATTACCTGAGCTCGGCAGCGGGCCAAATCTGCATGACAGGTGGATGTGCCGTGCGATTGGCCTGCCCTCTCAGTAAAAGCGCGGGCCGCCTTGCGGAACAGTCAGCCCACCACATGAAAGCGTTTCACCCGACATGAGCCTCACCTTGATCCTGACACGCCATGCAAAATCAAGTTGGGATGACCCGCTGCAATCAGACCATGACCGTCCTTTGAACAAACGCGGGCGCAAATCGGCACCTGCCATTGGTGCTTGGTTGACAAGAAATAGCTGGCTCCCTGATGAGATTATCAGTTCTACCGCTGCCCGCACACGCGAAACGTTTGACAGGATGGGGCTACGGCCCAACTCAACTGGCTTCACGCACCGTTTGTATCACGCCGGGCCCCATGACATGCTATGCGTCCTGAAGGGCGCCACAGGGCACTGTGTGTTGATGCTGGGGCACAATCCTGGGATCGCGGCATTTGCCAAGCAGATTGTCCGACAAGCTCCGAACCACACACGGTTCCACGATTATCCAACCTGTGCGACGACCGTTATCCGCTTTGGTGTTGCCAATTGGGCCGATGTCCAATGGCACAGCGGTGAGGTTTTGGGCTTTGTCATTCCGCGAGAACTGCTGGAATAGAAAAAGGCGGGGACCTGCCCCGCCTTCTTACATTGATATTGAACTGGATCAGTGCCCCAGAATCTGGCTGAGGAACAGCTTGGTCCGCTCGCTTTTGGGGTTGTTGAAGAACTCTTCGGGTTCGTTCTGTTCCACGATTTGACCGGCATCCATAAAGATCACGCGGTTGGCGACCTGACGGGCAAAGCCCATCTCGTGGGTCACGCACAGCATGGTCATACCTTCTTCGGCCAGCTCGATCATGGTGTCGAGCACCTCTTTGATCATCTCCGGGTCCAGCGCCGATGTCGGTTCATCGAACAACATGATCCGCGGCATCATGCACAGGCTTCGGGCAATCGCCACACGCTGCTGCTGACCACCCGAAAGCTGACCGGGATACTTGTCGGCCTGTTCGGGAATTTTCACCTTTTCCAGGAAGTGCATGGCGCGCTCTTCGGCCTCTTTCTTGGGCGTCTTGCGCACCCAGATCGGGGCCAGCGTGCAGTTCTCTAGAATGGTCAGGTGCGGGAACAGGTTGAAGTGCTGGAACACCATGCCGACCTCGGACCGGATTTTGTCGATATTCTTGAGGTCATTCGACAGCTCGATCCCATCCACAACGATAGAACCCTGCTGGTGTTCTTCCAACGCGTTCAGGCAGCGGATCAGGGTTGACTTCCCTGACCCCGACGGGCCCGCGATCACGATCCGCTCGCCTTGATTGACGGTCAGATTGATGTCGCGCAGCACGTGGAAAGATCCGTACCACTTGTTCATACCGTTGATGTCGATGGCGATTTCATCGCTCACCTGCATTTTCGAGCGGTCGATTTCACGTTCAATTGCAAGTTCAGACATGTGTTGAACTCCTTAATGATGATCAGTGGCAAGACGACGTTCGAGCCACTGCGAATATTGTGAGATGCCGTAGCACACGACAAAGAACAGGAGCGAGGCAAAGCCCAGCAGCTCCCAGTAAACGCCATTCCATTCGGTCGAAGCCAGGATCGGTCCGCGAATCATGCCCAACAGGTCGAACATCGAGATGACCGAGACCAGCACGGTATCCTTGAACAGACCCACTGCGACATTCACGATACCAGGGATCGAGATCTTCAGTGCCTGCGGCAAGATGATCAGCCGCATAGCCTGAGGGTAGTCGAGACCCAGACTGTCCGCTGCTTCGTACTGCCCGCGCGGCAAGGCTGCCAGACCGCCGCGGATCACCTCGGCAATATAAGCGGCCGAGAACATGGTGATCATGATCACGACGCGCAGGAACAGGTCGACCGTGCTGTCAGGTGGGAAGAAATACGCCAGCATCACCGAAGCCACAAACAGCAGCGTGATCAAAGGCACGCCACGAATGAATTCGATGAAGATGACACAGACCCACTTGATCAGCGGCATGTTCGACTGACGTCCCAATGCAAGCGCGATACCCAAAGGCACAGAGAGCGACACGCAGGTCACACCCAGCATCATGTTCAGCATGAAGCCACCCAGATCACGGCTGGGCACGGGTGAAAGCCACGCATTTTCTGATGCGCTTTCAGGGATCAATGCGCCGCCGATGTTCCAGATCACCAATGCAACAACGATGGCCCCAAAGAACCCCGCAGCAAAGCTGTTCTTGCCAAATTTCTGGAAGACGCCGCCTGCAACCACACATCCGATCAGGGCAACCAGCGGTACCAGGATGCTGCCACCCCAGATCAGCCAGAACGCGATGAACGGGTAGACGGCTGTGAACAACAGCAATTTGCGCGGCAGGTCAAAGAACAGAACCGGAGCAAACGCAACCAGCATAAGGATAAAGGCCAGGTTTGGACGCCAATAGGCATCGACGGGGTATTTGAAGCCATAAATCAGCTGCGGCCAGCGTTCGGCAAGAACTGCGAAACACGCACCGGTTTTACCCGCCAATATCTCGCGACACTCTGCCAACGAATTCGCATTCCAGACCCCATTAAAGATCCAAGGCAACGTGTTTTTTAACAGCAGATAGATCAGGATCAGCGACAGAACCGTCAGGATCGTGTTCGCCACGCCTGAAAACAGGTTCTCACGCAGCCACTTGACCGCGCCCGTTTCGCGGGCAGGAGGGGGTGACTCCGGGATGTTCCCGTCAGCCACAAACGCGATCGGATTGTTTGTTTGATCAGCCATGGCTCAGCGCTCCTTCAGCTTAACGGAAGCGTTGTAGAAGTTCATCACCGTCGAAATCAGCAGCGAAGCCGTGAGATAGAACAACATCAGCAACAGAACACATTCGATCGCGCGACCAGTTTGATTCAGCGTGATGCCACCCAGCGTCGCAGTGATATCCGCATACCCCACGGCAATCGCCAGCGACGAGTTTTTGGTGATGTTCAGATACTGAGAAATCAATGGTGGAATGATCACACGCAGCGCCTGTGGCAGCACCACAAGGTTCATGATCCGGCCCTGACGCAACCCCAGAGCGGCCGCGGCCTCGGTCTGACCCTTCGAGATGGCCTGAATGCCGGCGCGCACGTTTTCTGCGATAAACGCGCCAGTATAGATCGACAGTGCAAACCACAGCGCGATCAGCGGGCCACCGACATTGATGCCGCCGCTGAAGTTGAACCTTTTGAGTTCCGGGATGTTCCAGGTCAGGCCCATCACAAGCATCAGCAGTGCAAACGGCACCAGCCATACACCCAGTTTCAAAACCAGCGTCTTGGGCCGTTCACCGGTCTCTTCCTGCTTCTTTGTTGCGCGTTTTTCGATTTCGCGCGTGGCGAACCAGGACCCAACCAGAAACGCAATAACCAGCAACCAGTTGAGTGCTGTTGAGCTGAACAGCCCATTCGCGAACTCAGGGCGCGGTATATATGCACCCCGGTTGGTGAACGCAAAAGCGTCGAACAGCATGCTGGATGACGGGTTTTCGCCACGAAAAGCGCTTGGTGCAGGTAGAACGGCCGTCATGATCGTAAAGATGATGATGATCCAGATCAGCACCGGAATATTCCGGAAGATCTCGACGTAGACCGCCATAAGTTTCGACACGAGCCAGTTGTTGGAAAGCCTCAACACACCGGCGGCCACACCAAAGATGGTCGCGGTGATACAGGCAAGAAACGCGACAAGCAGCGTGTTCAGCAGACCAACCAGAGCCGCACGTGCGTGCGAGGATTGGCTGTCGTATTCGACCAGTCGCTGGTTGATGTCGTACCCGGCAGAGTCGCCGAGGAATGAATAGGAAATATTGAGCCCTGCGGCTCTCAAATTCTGGATCAGGTTGTTGCCTAGATACCAGATACAAAGCGCAATAACGATGGCCGCGATCACCTGAAATGTTAGTGAGCGATAGCGGGTATCGTTTATGAGCATCGACAGCCGAAATTCAGATTTCGGCGGGTCAGTCATAGTCGACATATTTTGGGATCCCCGTAGCTTGCGGGCTACTTATTCTGGCGAGGTTTTCCCCGCTCTACATCTGCCCGCAGCAGTTTATTGTGGAAGAGGGCGCGGGTTGCCCCGCGCCCTCTTCCGTTTATGTCTTAGCGGAACGGCGGTGAGTACAGCAGACCGCCATCGGTCCACTGTGCGTTCAGACCGCGTGCCAGACCGATCGGAGTTTCTTCCCCGATGTTTTTGGCAAATACTTCACCATAGTTACCACCCGCTTTAACAGCGCGTGCCGCCCAATCAGCGTCCAGGCCCAGCATCTCGCCCAGGGTACCTTCGGTGCCCAGCAGACGGTTGACTTCCGGGTTGTCGGTGCCAGCGCTCAGCTCATCGATATTCGCCGAAGTGACGCCCAGCTCTTCTGCTGAGATCATGGCGTTCAGAGTCCAGCGGACAACATCGCCCCACTCGTGATCGCCGTGACGGACTAGTGGGCCCAGCGGCTCTTTCGAGATGATTTCAGGCAGCAGCACGTGCTCATCCGGGCTTTCGAACGTGGCACGGGTTGCGGCCAGACCCGAAGCGTCAGTGGTGTATACGTCACACGCACCGGCCAGGTACTGCTGCTGTGCTTCAGCGTTGGTTTCGATCGGAACCGGCTCGTAGCTGATGTTGTTGGCACGGAAGAAATCGGCCAGGTTCAGCTCGGTGGTGGTGCCGGTCTGGATGCAGACACGGGCGCCGTCCAGTTCCTTGGCCGAGCTTACGCCCAGTGCCTTGGGAACCATGAAGCCCTGACCGTCATAGTAGTTAACACCAACGAATTCGAACTTCAGGTCGACGTCGCGGCTGAAGGTCCAGGTTGTGTTACGGGCCAGCATGTCGATCTCGCCCGACGCCAGCGCGGTAAAGCGTGTCTTACCGGTGGTCGGAACAAATTCAACAGCGTTCGCGTCACCCAGAACGGCCGCAGCAACCGCACGGCAGACGGATACGTCAAAACCTTGCCATTCGCCATTTGCGTCAGGCGCTGCAAAGCCGACCAGACCTGTGGTCACACCGCAGTTCAGTGTACCGCGCGCCTTAACGTCGTCGACGGTTCCTGCCACGGCTGCACCAGCGGCCAGACCGGCAACTGTTGCCGCGCCCAAGATTACGGATTTTTTCATTTTTACCTCTTCCTGATTTTCCGCCCCTGATTGAGGCGGCTCTGTCCGGCAAGTGGATGCCAGAAAGGTTACCCCAAAGGTGTCTCCCCTTTAGTGGGCATGAGTTTGGTCGCATTCATAAACAAACGTCAAGGGTTGGATCAGTGAAAACGATGGGTCGAGCCCAATGGATTTGCTCATGCGGCCAATTTTTTGGTCAGAAAGGATCAAACCGATATGTCGAAGAAGTTCTTGGCATGCAAAAACGCGGTTTTCTTGGTTTCGGCAACGGCATGGGCTTCGTCATCATGGCCCCATTGTTCGATCTGCCAAAGCTCATCGAGCCTTGAAATGCGCCAAATCTCGTCCGGCGCGCGCCAATCCATCGCCGCCGCAAACCCGAGAATCAATGACCCGGACAGGCTGACAAGATCGTGGAAAGCAGCCAGCTGAAACTCATCCAATGCGTGAACACGCTGTCGCAGAATTGCCAGGGCTTCATCTGATTGTGATTGATGCAGAACTCCGGACACAGGTACCAACCGAGCGGAAAACGTTTCAGCCGCCCAATCCAGCGCCGGGTCCCATTCGGCAGATTGCTTGTTCTGCAATTCCTGGGGATGCGTTGCCCGATAGCAGAGCAGATCGGTATCGCCATAGTCGGCCAACATCTCAGCAACCTCGTGATGCTGAATGCGCACCTTGTCGATCGCCGCGTTGGCGGTGCGGGTGAACGGCATCAGGGTTGGGTCCACAACCTCGTCCTGCGCCTCCCATTCGGCGGCGACAGCCTCAGCCATGGCGCGGGTCGGCAGGATCAATGTTTCTCTGGCCGGGGTTTTGACCCGGCGGCCATCCAGTTCAACCGTATGGCCACCTTCGGCTTCTAGAACTGCGCTTTCTGTCCAAAAGCGTTTCGGTTTCCACTCGCTCATGAGTTCAAGTCCAGACATTGGCCAGCGCGGCGGGCAACTGGTCGAAGGTTTCAATCACACAGGCTGCAGCGGTCAGGGCAGAATTGTCGTGATAGCCCCAGGACACACCTATGCCGGTAACCCCAGCAGCAGCCGCCATATCCATGTCAAAGCTGGTGTCGCCGATCATCGCGGCATTCGCCTCTGACACACCGGTTTCCGCCAGTGCCGTCTGCACCATCGACGGGTGTGGCTTTGACGGATGGTGATCTGCAACTTGCCGGGTCACAAAGTACTGCTCCAACCCATGCGCCTCGATCAACGCATCCAATCCGCGCTGAGATTTGCCGGTAGCAACACCCAGAAGGATCTCGGGGGTTTCGTGCAGCGTTTCAATAGCCTCTCTGGCGCCGGGATAAAGCGGAGAGCTGGCGGCGCCAAGTTCCTGACGATGGGCATAATAAGCCTGTTTGTAACCCTCGACCAATACCTCCTGAACCGAAGTCGACTGATCCGGCGCCAAACACGCCATCGCGTGTGGAAGTGACAATCCAACAATCGACAGAATCGCTTCACGATCCGGTGCAGCGACGGAAGCAGCCTGAAAGCTGGCCGTCATTGCGTGGACGATGCTGCCCTGGCTGTCGACCAACGTGCCATCCACATCAAACAGAACCAACCGCAAGGGTGCGCTCATTGCAGCGCCTCAAACGGGTCGTCGGCCGCCATATCCTCGGTCCAGCCAAACGTGTCCCAGCTGTGTTTCATATGATCAGGTAGCGGCGCAGTCACTGTGATCGACTTGCGCGTCGTCGGATGCTGAAAGGACAAGCGCTGCGCATGCAGATGCAGCTTTTTACTGATGATCCCGCCCAGCTGAGCACCCCAACCGTCGCCCATGTTTTCCTGACCCGAGCCACCATATTTTCCGTCCCCAATGATCGGGTGTCCAATGGCAGCCATGTGCGCGCGCAACTGGTGCGTCCGGCCTGTAATCGGCTCCATCGCCACCCAAGCCGCGCGACCAGCAACGCGATACAGTGTGGCGTACAGTGTATGGGCGCGTTTCGCGCCAGGCGTGTCGTTAAGGTCGCTCAGATGAACCGGTATCATCTTTTCGCCTTCGCCCTGTTTGCCGTGACCGGGAGCTTTGACCAGACCTGTCTTGATCTCCCCCAGATAGGGGGTCGGCACACCGGCCACCAAGGCCCAGTAGATCTTGCGCGTGTCACGGTGCCGGAAGGCGGCTGTCAAACCTTTGGCGGCTTCGCGGGTGCGGGCCATCAACAAGACCCCGGACGTGTCCTTGTCCAAACGATGTACAAGGCGCGGGTTTTCGTCATAGCCAAACCGCAAAGCCTCGGACAAGCTGTCAACATGGCGGGTTTGACCACTGCCGCCCTGAACCGGCAAACCCTGAGGCTTGTTCAACGCCAAGACGTGATCGTCTCGGTAGATGACACAAGACTGAATCATCTTGGCATCCGCCTCAGAAACCCGCCGTTTCACTTCAACAGGCTTGTGATCCGCATCCGGCAAGGGTGGAACCCGCACAACCTGTCCGACCTCTAGCCGGGTCGAAGCCTTGGCCCGACCGCCATCTACGCGCAGTTCACCCTTACGGCACATCTTCTCGATGCGACCCTGGCTGACATGCGGGAACAGGCGGCGCAGCCACCGATCCACGCGTTGATCGCCATCACCTTCTGCGACCGTAATCATCTGCACGCCACTCATGCCATTGCCCCTTGCACCGTGCGGCTGCCCCGCTCGGACTGTCCCGATGTCAGTGTCTTTGAAAACATGCGCGTCTGTCGCGCGCAAAGCCAAAAGAGTCAAGGACAAGCGCCGTCAGATCATGGTCTCAGATGTTGGAAAAGTCGCCGCCGCGCCCTGCCCCATCGCGGAACCTGCCAGCACCTGCCGTGCCCTCGCGCCGGATCGCCTCTAACCCATTGCTCCATTCAACCTTGAGGGCGTCGCGTACCGGCAGACCACGGGTTTCGATGATCGAGCGGCGGTCTGCCCGAACTGCCGCTTGCGGAAATCTGGCAATCTCGTTGGCCATCGCTTCGGCCGCGATGCGCGCTTCGCCATGCGGCACCACTTTCTCCGCAAGTCCAATCTGATAACACTCATCTGCCTCGACCTTGCGTCCGGTCAAGGCAATCTCAAGTGCTTTGCCTTGCCCCACCAGGCGCGGCAGCCGTACTGTGCCGCCATCCATCAGGGTAATCCCCCAACGACGGCAATACACGCCCATGAACGCCGTTTCCGCCATCACTCGAATATCACACCACAAGGCCAGCTCCATCCCACCGGCAACTGCCGCACCTTCAATCGCGCCGATAACGGGTTTCGACAGCTCCAATCGAGAGGGACCCATCGGCCCAAGCGCGGACGGCGCGGCACCAATCGGAAAGTCGCGCGTTCTGAAATACGCCTCACGTGCCTCGGGGTCCGACAGCGTCGCGGCGAGTTTCAAATCCCAACCTGAGCAGAAATTGCCGCCTTTGCCCCAAAACACAGCCACCTTGGCAGAACTCTGTTCGAAATCCAGAAAGGCATCCGTCAGAGCTTTTGCATGTTCTGTATCAACGGCGTTTCTGACTTCGGATCGATCATGAAGGATCGTCCAAACATCTTCCGCCTTATCTATCGAAACGGCCATAAGCTCTCCTCCGTAAAACGCGGTGACCTTGTGGGAAAAAGCTAACCCACTCGGCCACAAATTACGTTTCAAGATAAGACCAACAGGCTGAAGTTAACTAGCTGTTTCGTTGCGTGCGCAGCTTGGCAAAGTAATCCAGCCGCTTCTTCAACTCGCGCTCAAATCCACGCTCGACCGGTTGGTACAACACGGGCCGCGTCATGGTTTCGGGGAAATAGTTCTGTCCAGAAAACCCATCTTCAGCTTCATGGTCATAGGCATAACCTGCCCCATATCCCTGATCTTTCATCAGCGATGTCGGCGCGTTCAGTATGTGTTTAGGAGGCGGTTCGCTGCCCGACTGCTTGGCCAGTTTCATCGCGGCTTTGTAGCCGACATACGCCCCATTGGATTTGGGCGCCAGCGCAAGATAGACCAATGCCTGCGCCAGTGCCAATTCCCCCTCGGGCGAGCCGAGGCGTTCGTATGTCTCCCACGACTGAAGGCAAATCGCTTGGGCCTGAGGATCGGCAAGCCCGATATCTTCAACCGCCATACGGGTGATCCTGCGGGCCAGAAACCGAGGGTCCTCGCCCCCCGTCAGCATGCGCGCGAACCAGTAAAGTGCTGCGTCCGGGTCCGAGCCGCGTACCGATTTATGCAACGCCGAGATCAGATTGTAATGTTCATCGCCCGATTTGTCGTATTTGGCTGCACGCCGCATCAGCCTTGTGGCTAGCGCGTCAGGGTCCAATGGAGTTTCGACATTCCACGCCGCAACTTGTTCGATCAAGTTCAGCAGGGCCCGCCCATCCCCATCGGCCATTTCCTGCAGCGCGTCGCGTGCGGCTGGTGCCAGGGGCAAAGCGCGATCCAGCTCTTTTTCCGCGCGCTGGGTCAAGCGTTCCAAGTCTGCAAGGTTGAGACGTTCGAGAACAAGAACCTGTGATCGACTCAGAACCGCCGCGTTCAGTTCGAATGAGGGGTTTTCTGTCGTTGCCCCCACCAGAAGGATGGTGCCATCCTCCATATGGGGCAAAAACCCGTCCTGCTGCGCCTTGTTGAAGCGGTGAATTTCATCAACGAATAACAAGGTGCCCTGCCCGTTCTGGCGCCGGATTTTTGCGGCCTCGAACACTTTTTTCAGATCAGGTATGCCTGTGAAAATCGCACTGATCTGGACAAAATGCAGATCGGTTTCCTTTGCAAGCAACCTTGCAATCGTGGTTTTCCCGACGCCCGGCGGCCCCCAGAAGATCAGGCTGGACAAGCTGCCCGAGGCGAGCATGACACCCAGTGGCGCATCGGGACCCAGAACCTGTTCCTGACCGATGACCTCGGCCAGCGTTTGTGGCCGCAGCCGGTCGGCCAGAGGGCGATGGGGCGCTGGCACGGCGTCGGTCTCCCCGGTGTCGAACAGGTCGCTCACGATCTACAGCCGGAACCGCAGGGAAACGGCACGCCCCCCGCGCTGGATAGTCATCTGCACTCTGCGGCCCGGATCGGTCAACGCCGCTTCGACGTCGTCAGGATGCTCCATTTCATCACCATTGATATCGTCCAGAACGTCACCCACTCGCAATCCGGCACGCCCCCCATAGGGTCCTGGATCGACCACGACGACGCCAGTTTGGGACAGCAGCAACCCCAGACGAGAAATCACTGCCGGGTTGATCCGCGAGACTTTCAAATCAGGCAAAACGGTGCGTTCGCTCAGGGTTGCCTCATCAGCTGCTGGTGTCTCCGGGGCTTTGATCAGTGCGACTTCGACATCGGCGACCTGCTCTCCGCGCAACCGTGTCAGGACCGACCTGCCGCCGACTCCGGCCACAGACATGCGGAATTTCATCTCGGCGGGCGAGTTCACTTCATCCCCATCCACATGCGTCACGACATCCCCGACCTGAAGACCAGCCTCGGCCAATGGGCTTAGCTCATGTAGATCAGAGATCACGACGCCTTGCGGAATGACCAGACCCAGCGACTCGGCGATATCAGCGCTCATATGTTGACCGGCCATACCAGCCCAGGGGCTGACAAAACGGTCGTTGCCTGCTTGCGCCTGCCGCAAGAACTCGGCCACCAGATTGGCGGGAATGGCAAAACCGATCCCGTTCGATCCGCCCGATCGTGTTAGGATCGAGGTGTTGATCCCGATTAGGTCCCCGTTCACGTCGATCAGCGCCCCACCAGAGTTGCCTGGATTGATCGCCGCATCAGTCTGGATGAAGTAGCCGCGCGCGTTGCCGGTTGCGGTACCCGTTCGCGCCAGCCCGGAAATAATACCGGATGACACTGTTTGGCCCACCCCAAACGGGTTACCTATGGCAAGCGCCAGCTCACCCACTTCGACCTGATCTGAATCGCGCAGGTTTAGGTAAGGAAGGCCGTCTGCCTCCTCCAAGCGGAGTATGGCAATGTCGCTTTCCTCGTTCCCCAGCACGACTTTGGCCGAGAACTCCCGCCGGTCGGTTGTAACAACGCGAATTTCGGTCGCCATGCCCACGACGTGATAGTTGGATACGACATAGCCATCACCGGACAAGATCACGCCGGACCCTAGCGAGTTTTGAACACGCGGCTGCGGCGCACCAAACCCTCGGCCAAAGAAATCTTGGAAAAACGGATCGGAAAACAGAGTGTTTGCACGACCCTGTCGAACGATCTTGGCATAGATGTTCACAACCGCCGGTGACGCCTGTCTGACCACTGGGGCAAAGCCAAGGCTGATTTCGGCCTGCGATGCTGGCACCTTTGTTTCGGCATAGGCTGAAACCGCGAACGTCGCCAACAACAGGGAATACAGAAATTTCCGCATGATCTTTCCGTCAAATAGTCGCCATCCGGATATGCGAGGCAAGGGACGGGATTGCAAGCGTGTTAAGCGATCTTGCGCGTTGACTTAAGAAGCTGGGATTGGAATGGTCCGCTCAAAACCATTGATCAGAACGGATAAATTATGTTCAAAACTCTTTGCCGCAAACAGTTAGTATACCTGCTCTCTTCCCTTTTTATCCTGACCGCAACGATGGGTTTGATCACCCCGACGGCTCAGGCGGCAGACACCAAATTGACCTTTGGAACTGGTGGGAAAGGCGGGTACTATTTTAGGGTTGGCGACCTATTGTGCAAGTCTTTTGCGCAAGGCACGGACGGGTTTAAATGCCGTGCCCGCACAACGGATGGCCCGCGCGAGAACCTGCCAAATTTGCGCAGTGGAAAGTTTGATTTCGTCGTGGCGCGATCTGACTGGGCAAAAAGCGCGAGAGGTGGGTCTGGTTTTTTCAAAGGCAAGGGCGCGGATTCTTCATTGCGATCGCTGTTTTCTATTCACAGCGAACCTCTGACTGTCATTGCACGCAAAGGATCCGGTATTTCGTTAGTCAATGATCTGGATGGCAAACGTGTCAAACTGGGCGTATCGGCCTCTCGCCTGGTCCGGCAACTTCCTCACCAAGCGAATTGGGATACATCCGCGTTCAACACCTTCAGGCCCGGCGATCTGAGCGCACAGCGGAAGGCGTTGTGTTCCGGAGAAATAGACGCCGTTGCCCGCGTCGTCGCTTACCCGTCTGGGTGGGTTCAAAAAACAGCGCAAACATGCCCGATTCAATTGGTCGAGTTGTCGGGTCGTCAGATTAATAGCTTGGTTGCGGGTACCGATACACTCAGCAAAGCGACGATTCCGGCAAATGTGTATACCGGAGTGACGAGATCAACGATGACCTTTGGCTACAAGGCCGCACTATTAAGCAGCACTAACGTTTCCGATAACGATGTCTATGCCTTCGTCAAATTCACGTTTGAAAACCTGCCTCAATTGGGCCAGCAGAACCCAGCCCTGAGGGGTTTGCAACCATCAGAAATGATCCGAGACAGTATGGTTGTCCCCCTACATCCCGGGGCGGTCAGATACTACCGGGAACAGGGTTGGATCAAGTAAGTTGCGAAAGGCCTGACTGGCAGGCAAAAAGAAAACCCCCGCGTCCGAGACGCGGGGGTTTTTACATGAAAGCCGGGCTTTCTTATTCTTCGTCTGCGGCCTCTTCAGCAGCAACGCGGGCCTTGTCGGCCGCGCCTTTCGCGTCCAGATCACGGTCAACGAATTCGATGATCGCCATCGGGGCCATGTCGCCATAGCGGAAACCAGCTTTCAGGATGCGGACATAACCGCCCTGACGCTCGGCGTAGCGGGGGCCCAGAACTTCGAACAGCTTTGCGACGTATTGGTCTTCTTTCAGCTGCGATGCGGCCTGACGGCGGGCGTGCAGGTCGCCGCGCTTGCCAAGGGTGATCAGTTTTTCAACGATCGGGCGCAGTTCTTTTGCCTTGGGCAAAGTTGTCTTGATCTGCTCATGTTCAATGAGCGAGCCAGCCATGTTCGCAAACAGAGCCTTACGATGCTCATGAGTACGGTTCAGGCGGCGATAACCACGTGCGTGACGCATTTTCTAGTTCCTTCTTCAGCGTTTTGCTTTGTCTGGCCGGCGATGCGTGTCACCGGCTCTCCTTGGGGCATGATTGCCCGTGCATTCCCCGCAAGCGCGGGCATTGGGAAGACGCGCTTAAAACGCGTCTTCGAATTTCTTCGCCAGATCTTCGATGTTGTCGGGCGGCCAGTCTTCGACATCCATGCCGAGGTGCAGGCCCATGCCGGACAGCACTTCTTTGATCTCGTTCAGCGACTTGCGGCCAAAGTTCGGGGTGCGCAGCATCTCGGCTTCGGTCTTCTGGATCAGATCGCCGATGTAGACAATGTTGTCGTTCTTCAGGCAGTTTGCCGAACGGACCGACAGTTCCAGCTCGTCCACTTTCTTCAGCAGCAGCGGGTTGAACTCCAGACCATCGTCTTCGTCCTGACGGCCAGCCGATTCCGGCTCGTCGAAGTTGACGAAGATCGACAGCTGATCCTGCAGGATGCGTGCAGCAAAGGCCAGTGCGTCCTCAGGTGTGATCGAACCGTCGGTTTCGATCTTCAGGGTCAGCTTGTCATAGTCCAGAACCTGACCTTCACGAGTCGGCTGAACGTCATAGGCAACCTTTTTGACCGGTGAATAGATCGCATCGATCGGGATCAAGCCAATAGGCGCATCTTCGGGCTTGTTCTTCTCAGCCGAGACATAACCCTTGCCGGTGTTGACGGTCAGCTCCATGAACAAGTCGGCGCCATCGTCCAGGTGACAGATGACGTGATCGCGGTTCAGAAGCTCGATACCGGCGCTTTCGCTGATGTCACCGGCGGTAACAACCGCTGGGCCTTTGGCATTGATCGACAGGCGCTTGGGGCCTTCGACTTCCATACGCAGGGCAACCTGCTTGAGGTTTAGGATGATGTCGGTAACGTCTTCGCGAACGCCCGCAACCGAGGAGAACTCGTGCAGGACGTTGTCGATCTGAACGCTGGTGATGGCCGCGCCTTGCAGCGAGCTCATCAAAACGCGACGCAGGGCGTTGCCCAAAGTCAGACCAAATCCACGCTCCAGTGGCTCGGCGACCAGAGTCGCCTGACGTGCGGGATCATTGCCCGGCTTGCCATCCAGCTGGGTCGGCTTGATCAATTCTGCCCAATTCTTATGGATCATGTAATCCCTCCATTCCTGTCTGCGCCCCATGACCAATCAGGTGCAGACGCCCGAGGTTTCAAAACGGCGAACCGGGGCCGTGCAAAAACACAGCCCCAGCTCAGTAATAATATCGCTTAGACGCGGCGACGCTTCGGTGGGCGGCAGCCATTGTGAGCAATCGGCGTCACGTCACGGATCGACGTGATGTTGAAGCCCACGGCAGCCAGCGCACGCAGGGCCGATTCACGACCCGAACCGGGGCCCTGAACTTCGACTTCCAGCGTCTTGACGCCGTGATCCTGTGCTTTCTTGCCTGCGTCTTCTGCAGCCATCTGAGCAGCATACGGAGTAGATTTCCGCGACCCTTTGAACCCCATGGTCCCAGCCGACGACCATGCAATGGCGTTGCCCTGCACGTCCGAGATCAGGATCTTGGTGTTGTTGAAGGTCGAATTCACATGGGCGACGCCCGATGCGATATTCTTGCGCTCTTTTTTCTTGGTACGAGTCTTTTCGCGTGCCATCGGTCAGACCCTCCTTATTTCTTCTTGCCAGCAATGGCCTTTGCGGGGCCTTTGCGGGTACGAGCGTTGGTGTGGGTGCGCTGACCGCGAACGGGCAGGTTACGACGATGACGCAGACCGCGGTAGCAGCCCAGATCCATCAGACGCTTGACGTTCATCTGAACTTCACGACGCAGGTCACCTTCGACGGTGAAGTTCGCGTCGATATGCTCGCGGATGGCCAGAACTTCGGCGTCGGACAGCTCATTAACGCGACGGTGCGCTTCAATGCCCACGGCTTCGCAGATTGCCTGCGCGGATGTGTTGCCGATACCGGTGATATATGTGAGGGCGATTGGAACCCGCTTTGCAGTCGGGATGTTTACGCCGGCAATACGTGCCACGTGTCACTTTCCTTTTTGTTGCGGTTCCGTAGCTCCGGAACCTTTTTTCACAACACTCGACCGTGGCAGTGACGCCAGAGGGCCCAGTATTATTCGAGGTGGTCGGGGCGTTTGGGACGAATCCCGCACGCGATCTTGATTCCCTTTAGGGATGGGGGTCGATATGGGCTTTTGGCGCTGGCGTCAAGTCTGAAACGAAGACCGTCGAACTCGGTGTTTTTCACAGAGAACAAAAAAGCCTAAATAGCGCCGGATCTGGGGTTACTCAGACCATTTATCAACGCTTATGTTTGATCCCGGATCGTGAGCAATACTCAATCCCTTTCGTTGAAACTCATACTGAATATCAGACATCTGGCTTTGCAAAACAGCTCGCTTACGACGGATAGCCCACGTGATCAAAGCGGGCAGACAAAATACGGTGAGGACGTAGAACAGAGTCACGCTAATATACTTCAGAGTGTATTCTGCCAGAAACAGCCACAAAGCAAAGATGGGTAATCCAAGCAGAAACCATCGCTTTGTAGACCTTAAGAAAAGGCTGCCCCTCTCTTCAAGAAGATCGCTGTAAAGATCAATCTTTGGCTCCAAATCGGGAGGAACTGCTGTGTTCCGATAGATCATACGAAGCCCCTGCGGACTACCCAAGCACAGCCTCAATCGACGCAGTAACCTCGCCGATATCTGCAAGACCATTGACCGGGCGCAGATCGCCCTTGGCATAGTAGTAGCCAATCAGCGGCGAGGTCTTCTTATAATACTCCATCAGACGGGTCTTGAGGCTTTCCTCATTATCATCGGCCCGGCGTTTGAAGTCATTTTCCTTGCCGCAATTGGTGCAACGCCCATCTGCTGGTATCGGCTTGGTCTTATCGTTGTAGACCTCGCCACAGCCGCCACAGGTTGAGCGCGCCGTGATACGCTCGACCAGTGCCGTGTCGTCGACTTCCATCTCAATCACGGCGTCGAGGCTGTTGCCCGTGGTCTCCAGCAGTGCGCCCAGAGCATCCGCTTGTGCCAGCGTGCGCGGGAAGCCGTCAAAGATGAAACCGCCCTCGGCGCCATGCTCAAGCTTTTCGCGGATCAGGCCGATGACGATCTCGTCCGTGACCAGTTCACCTTTGGCCATCACATCTGCCACGCGGTTGCCCATTTCGGTCCCGCTGTCCTTGGCTTCGCGCAGCATGTCTCCGGTGCTCAGTTGCACCATGCCGCGTGTTTCAACCAGGTGACGCGCCTGCGTCCCTTTGCCCGCTCCTGGGGGCCCCAAAAGTATGATGTTCATCGACGAGAGGGTCCCTTCCTGCCGCGTTTCTTACTTTTACCGCGCAGCTGGGACTTTTCGATAAGACCTTCGTATTGATGCGCCAGAAGATGGCTCTGAACCTGCTGAATCGTGTCCATGGTGACCGAGACGATAATCAGAACAGAGGTGCCGCCGAAGTAAAACGGGATGGCGAACTGACCACGCAGGATTTCAGGCAGCAGGCACACCGCCGCCAGATAGGCTGAGCCCAGAACCAGAACGCGGTTGACCACGTATTCCAGATATTCGGCAGTTTTCTTGCCAGGACGGATACCCGGAACAAAACCGTTCTGCTTTTTCAGGTTATCGGCGACATCGTCCGGTTTGAACGACACGTTGAACGTATAGAAATACGCAAAGAAAACGATCATCGACGCAAAGAACAGCAGATATAGCGGCTGCCCGGGGCCAAAGTTGGCCAACAGCCAAGACATCACCGGTCCGTTGGTAGCACCTGACGAAAAGGTCGAAATCGTCACGGGCAACAGCAGCAGCGAGCTTGCAAAGATCGCGGGAATAACGCCCGCCGGGTTAACCTTGACCGGCAGATGGCTGGAACCGCCTTCATAGACCTTCATACCCGCCTGTCTGCGCGGATATTGAATATGAACCTTGCGCAATGCGCGCTCCATGAACACCACAAAGGTGATGACTGCGATGACCATGATAATCACACCGACAATCACAGCCGGGCTGATTGCACCCGAACGACCCGACGCAAAGAACTGCGCCAGTGCGGCCGGAACCTCGGCGATAATGCCGACGAAGATGATCAGAGAGATACCGTTGCCGATGCCACGCGCGGTGATTTGCTCACCCAGCCACATCAGGAACATGGTGCCACCAACCAAGGTGATCATGGTCGACATGCGGAAATAGAGCCCGGGATCCGTCGCCAGATCACCCGATTCCAGCGAAACAGCCAAGCCATAAGCCTGAACGGTGGCCAGCGCCACGGTGCCAAAACGTGTGTATTGGTTGATCTTCTTACGGCCTTGCTCGCCCTCTTTCTTGAGTTGTTCGAGCGCGGGAACCATCGATGTCAGCAGCTGCACGATGATCGAGGCCGAAATGTAAGGCATGATGCCGAGGGCAAAGATACCCATCCGACCCAGCGCGCCCCCGGTAAACATCGAAACCATGCCACCGATGCCCTGCCCCGCCTGTTCCATGAACTCACGCAGCGCCTGACCATCAATGCCCGGCACCGGAATAAAGGTGCCCAGACGATAGACGATCAGCAAAGCGAGCGTGAACAGGATGCGGTTGCGCAGATCGGTGGCTTTGCCCAAAGCAGCCCAGCTAGTGTTGGCTGCCATTTGTTCAGCTGCTGATACCATAAATCGGTCTCTCTTATGCAAACACCGCCCGGAACCGTTTTCCGGCTCGGGCGGCGTCTTGGAAAACTCTGAGGTCTATGTAAGCGGGTCTTGGCCCGCTCACAAGCGCTTACTCTGCCGCAGCAGCTTTTGTGACCGTAAGTGAACCGCCCGCTTTCTCGACCGCTTCAACAGCAGCTTTCGAAGCACCGGTTACTTCCAGATTCACTTTGGAGCTGATTTCACCCTTGGCCAGAACACGGATACCGTCCAGCTTGCGACGCACCAGACCGGACGCAACCAGTGCATCCTCGGTAATCGCGGCTTTGGCGTCCAACTTGCCAGCTTCGACAAATTTCTGGATCAGACCCAGGTTGATAACGGCAAATTCCTTGCGGTTCGGCTTGTTAAAGCCACGCTTCGGCAGGCGCTGGTACAGTGGCATCTGGCCGCCTTCGTAGCCATTGATAGCCACACCCGAGCGGGATTTCTGGCCTTTGATACCACGGCCACCCATTTTACCTTTGCCGGAACCGGGGCCACGGCCAACGCGCGTGCGTTTCTTAGTGGCGCCTGCGTTGTCGCGTAATTCATTCAGTTTCATTTCGCTTCTCCTTCGCCGGAATTGACCCCGAAGCGTGATGGGTCAGACACGGCATTTCTTGATTTTGATTCTCGTGGACACAATGCCACCGGAGCCCGATACAGCTTTGTGCCCATGGTTGCAAGGTTTCTTGTCTCGCGCGCGGAAGCGCGGCCGCGATTTTGTGATCGGAACGCCTAAACACAAAAGAGGCGCCATAAGGCGCCTCAGGGTTCGTATATCAGCTGGGCTGATTTATGCGCAATATGCGTGCTCGCGCGCGATGTCTGCAATGTCGCAACGGCGGATGCCGATGTCGTCCAGTTCACGGTTGCTCAGGCGGTTGAGCTCAGAGTACGTGCGGGTGTATTCGCTCGCCCGGGCGCGGTTTTCCTTTACGCGCTCGATCAGGTTTGCAAAACGGGCGCTCAGGTTGAAGCCGCCATGTGTCAGTGTTGCTGTGTGTGCCATATCTCTATTCCTTTCGAATGTCGGGGCGTATTCCCCGATGTCACTTGGTTGTTCCTTATTCGGACAAGGCTGAGATAGGCGCGTACGATACCGCTAACAACACAGGTTTTGGTCTAGCCGCTATGCGTTCAGTGAATGGCAGAGCGGGATTGATTTTTTCTCATGTGGACTAAGCCTCCGCAAGACTGCAGGTGACTGAGTTTTTGAAAACTTCTGTCATTTCTTAGTAGCGTGCCGTCTGCGTGCGCTCATCCTTCTACCATCTCGTATACTTAGCCCCATCAAAATCAGATTGGCTGCTCCGGCTGTCAGTTCGACAATCTGTACTGCATAAAAGTTCGTGTCGAAGGATCCGGCACTGGCTTTCATACTCAGATAGATCGCTGCTGGCACCAGGATCAGCAAGCCGTTCGCGGCTATGATTGGCATTCTCTTCTTTTTGGCGATTGCCGGCGCATCCTTACGGCGGCGCCCCATGGACATGCCAGTCGCACCAACGATAACCATCGCTGGCACGAGGATGAATAGACCGTTGACGATCATGGATTTGACAACGGTTATGGCCGCGTAAGTTCCAAACAACTCAGTGTAAACGGTGGAGGTCCAGAAAGTCAGGATCGTCAAGAACCCGATTGTTCCTGCAACAGGGTGGATTGCTCTTAACACTTGGCAGCTCCGATTAGGGCGTTAGGCGATGCAGTGGTTTTCGACGGCCATCTTCTGAAAAAGATGGGGGCGGGCCACGGCACTGTTGGGGTATTCGGACAGCAGGCGTTGGAATTCGGGCTGGCTAAAGGCGTCACGGAAGCTTTTGACATCTTGCCAAATGGCATAATTCACGTAGGCCGTACTGCCTGCGATACCTTTATGCATCTGCGTTGAGATGTATCCTGTTTGGGATTTCATAAAATCCGCATCATGTGTCCAGGCCTCTATCAAAGCCGCTTCGTCTTTCACATCGACCTCAAACAGGTTGATCAACACGATTGGCCCCTCTTCCGACTGCATCTGGTCAGCCAAGGCGACAATCTCATTCAACTCCTCAAAGCGTACCATCGTGCGTCCTTTCCACTAGATTAACATAGCTAGCTATATAATATTGTATAGCATACTATGCAAGTGTAAGTTTCGGCCATGGATTTCGAAAAAGAGAACTCAGCCGGATACCTCGTCAACCACATGGCGCGGCTGTTCGCCAAGGAGTTGCAGCGCCACATTGTGCCTTTGGGCATTGTTGTCGGACAATTCCCAATTTTATTGGAACTCTGGGTTAAGGATGGCGTTTCGCAGAAGGATCTGCTTGCTAAAATCGACGTCGAACAAGCGACACTGGCCAATACACTTAATCGAATGGAACGCGACGGCCTGATCAAGAGAACAAAAAACCCTGCTGACGCCCGAGCACAGTTGATCTGGTTGACAGACAAGTCCTCGGCACTCCGAGACAACGCCTATGACTCGGCGCAGACGGTGAATGCCGAAGCGCTTCAAGTTTTGAGTGTGTCTGAGCAAGCGCAATTCATGGATTACATGCGCAGAGTTATAGCCAACATGCGCTCAGGTTGAGCCAAGCCTGATTGGTCTCAAATCAAGAAACTTGCACAAAAAAACGCCCCCGAACTTGTCGGAGGCGTTTCAATCTTTCAAAGAACTGCGTTTAACCGCGCTCTTCGATGATCTCTACCAGATGCGGGATCTTGTTGACCATTCCGCGGACCGAAGGGGTATCCTCCAGCTCACGGGTTTTGTGCATCTTGTTCAGGCCCAGACCGATCAGGGTTGCGCGTTGTTCGGCGGGGCGACGGATCGGGGAACCGATCTGCTTTACGACGATGGTTTTTGCCATGGGTCGCTCTCCTTATGCTTCTGCTTCAGCAGCAGCTGGTGCTTCGTCCCGCTTGGGCAGGATGTCGGCAACCTTTTTGCCGCGACGCTGTGCAACCGAACGCGGGCTCTGCTCTTTGGTCAGGCCGTTGATGGTTGCGCGGATCATGTTGTACGGGTTCTGCGAGCCCAGAGATTTAGACACAACGTCCTTCACGCCCAGCATTTCGAACACGGCACGCATCGGACCACCGGCGATGATACCGGTACCTTCAGGCGCTGTGCGCATAACCACTTTACCGGCGCCATGACGGCCTTCCATATCGTGGTGCAGGGTCCGACCTTCGCGCAGTTGCACGCGGATCATCTGACGCTTGGCTTGTTCGGTCGCCTTGCGGATGGCCTCGGGTACTTCTTTCGCTTTACCCTTGCCAAAGCCGACGCGGCCTTTCTGATCGCCTACGACCACCAGAGCGGCAAAGCCAAAGCGCTTACCACCTTTTACGGTTTTCGACACACGGTTGATCGCAACCAGACGATCTGCGAATTCCGGAGTTTCGTCGCGGTCACGACCACGGCCCCGGCGGTTATCACGTTCTGCCATTTTGGCATCCCTTTTCTCTAGTGGCGCTATCCGCGCCGTTTGTTCAATCCAAGTGAGCCCCGACTTGTGCCGAGGCTCCTGGATCATCGGGGCGGCCGGTCGGCCACCCGCAGGTTTTAGATCTTCAGACCACCTTCACGCGCAGCGTCGGCGACAGCCTTCACTTTGCCGTGGAACAGGAAGCCACCACGATCGAAATAGGCCTCTTCGACACCTGCCTTCTTGGCACGCTCGGCGATAGCCGCGCCCACTTTGGTGGCCGCTTCGACATTGTTTTTGCCAACAACACCCAGATCCTTTTCCAGGGTCGAGGCCGAGGCCAGAGTCACGCCACTTACGTCGTCGATCAGCTGAACAGAGATGTTCTTGTTCGAACGATGTACGGACAAACGCGGGCGACCCGCGTTGACCTTGCGAAGTTTGTTCCGAACGCGCAGGCGGCGCTTCAGAAACAGGGTTCTTTTGCTGTTTGCCATTGTTTGCGTCCTTACTTCTTCTTGCCTTCTTTGCGGAAGATGAACTCGCCCTTGTAGCGGATACCCTTGCCTTTGTACGGCTCGGGACGGCGCCAATCGCGGATTTTCGCTGCGACTTCGCCAACCTGCTGCTGGTCGTTTCCTTCCACAATGATCACCGTCTGCTTCGGTGCGGTGATGGTGACACCTTCCGGAGCAACGAAATCAACGTCGTGGCTGTAACCCAGGTTCAGCTTCAGGGTGTTACCCTGCATCTGCGCCCGGTAACCAACACCTTGGATCTCCAGCTCTTTCTTGAAGCCTTCGGTCACACCGGCCACCAGGTTTGCGACCATCGTGCGGCTCATGCCCCACTGCTGGCGCGCGCGCTTGGACATGCCGCGAGGGTTGATCGTAACCACGTTGTCTTCGACCGACAGCGTAACGTCGTCGGTTGCGGTAAAGCTGCGGGCACCTTTCGGGCCCTTAACTTCGATGGTCTGGCCGGACACAGTGGCGGAAACGCCGCTGGGCAGCTCGACCGGTTTTTTACCAATACGAGACATTGACAGACCTCCTTAGAAGACGGTGCAGAGCACTTCGCCGCCAACATTGTTGGAGCGTGCGTTCTGGTCCGACATCACACCTTTCGGAGTGCTGACAATCGACACGCCCAGACCCTGACGGACCTGCGGGATGTCATTGACGCCCATGTAAACACGACGGCCGGGTTTCGAGACCCGTTTCAGTTCGCGAATAACAGGAGTGCCTTCGTAGTATTTCAGGCTGATTTCGATGGCAGGATGACCGTTGGTCCCGGTCGTCGCTTCGTAGCCACGGATGTAACCTTCGTCCGCCAGCACGTCCAGAACCCAACCGCGCAGCTTTGACGCTGGGGTGGAAACGGTGGACTTGCCGCGCATTTGCGCGTTGCGGATACGGGTGAGCATATCGCCGATAGGATCGTTCATATCATTCTCTCCCTTACCAGCTCGATTTCACCATGCCGGGGATCTGACCAGCAGAGCCCAGCTCGCGCAGCGCAATACGGCTGACCTTCAGCTTACGGTAGTAAGCATGAGGACGGCCGGTGAGCTGGCAGCGGTTGTGAAGACGGGTTGCCGAGCTATTGCGCGGCAGCTTCGCCAGTTTCAGACGCGCTTTGAAACGCTCTTCCATCGGCTTGCTCTCGTCATTCGCGATTTCTTTCAGCTCGGCACGCTTTGCGGCATATTTGGCCACCAGGCGCTCGCGCTTCTTTTCGCGTTCGATCATTGCTTTTTTAGCCATGTCTTAATCCTCCCGGCGCTCAGGCGTTGAACGGCATGTTGAATTGCTTCAACAATGCCTTGCCTTCAGCGTCGGTTTTCGCTGTGGTGGCAATTACGATATCCAGGCCCCAGACCTCATCGACCTTGTCGAAGTCGATTTCCGGGAACACGATGTGCTCTTTCATGCCCATGGCAAAGTTGCCTTGACCATCGAAAGACGGCTTTACACCGCGAAAGTCACGAATACGCGGCATCGCGATGGTGATCAGGCGATCCAGGAATTCGTACATCCGGTCACCGCGCAGGGTCACTTTCGCACCCAGCGGCATGTCTTCACGGACACGGAAACCCGCGATCGACTTTTTCGCCTTGGTCGAAACAGCCTGTTGACCAGCAATCGCAGTCAGATCCTCGACGGCGGCTTTTGCTTTTTTGGAATCCCGAACAGCTTCTGCACCACATCCGATATTCAGAACAATTTTTTCCAGCTTGGGCAGCTGCATGTCGTTCTTGTAACCGAACTCTTCTTTCAGAGCCGGGCGGATGGTTTCAGCGTACTGAGCTTTCAGACGCGGGGTATAGTTTGCGGTATCAAGCATCGATCACGTCCCCCGTGGTCTTGGCGAAGCGCACTTTCTTGTCGCCTTCCATGCGGAAGCCAACGCGGGTTGCTTTGCCGTTTGCGTCCAGCAGAGCCAGGTTCGACAGTTCGATCGGATTTGCCTGAGGCAAGCGACCGCCCTGATTGTTCTGGGTCTGGCGGGTGTGACGGATCGCGATGTTTACGCCATCAACGACAGCTTTACCGGCGGATGGATCAACCGAGGTGATAGTCCCCTCTTTGCCCTTGTCCTTACCGGCAAGCACGACGACCTTGTCGCCTTTGCGGAGTTTAGCAGCCATGATTACAGCACCTCCGGAGCGAGTGAGATGATTTTCATGAAGTTCTTGCCGCGCAGTTCGCGAACAACGGGGCCAAAGATACGGGTACCTACCGGCTCATTGTTGTTGCCCAGAATGACGGCGGCGTTGCGATCGAAACGGATCGCGGTACCATCTTCGCGGCGAACTTCTTTGGCGGTGCGCACGACGACGGCCTTACGGACGTCCCCTTTCTTTACGCGGCCGCGCGGGATGGCTTCCTTCACCGAGACGACGATTACGTCGCCAACGGAGGCGTATTTACGCTTGGAACCACCCAGGACCTTGATGCACTGAACTCGGCGTGCGCCGGAGTTGTCAGCGACATCCAGATTGGTCTGCATCTGGATCATGTGGTTTCTCCCGACCTGTGGGGGCTGGTCTGGTTAGATCCCCCAGGGTTTCGACAAATGGAAAAATCCTGGAAGCTTAAGCTTCCAGAACCTCCCAACGTTTAGTCTTCGATTTCGGCGCGCATTCGATGATGCGGACTGCATCGCCGACCTTGAAGGCATTCTTTTCATCGTGAGCCCGGTATTTCTTGGACTTACGGATGGTTTTCTTCAGAACCGGATGCGTAAAGCGGCGCTCGACGGATACGGTTACGGTTTGTGCGTTGGCATCGCTGGTTACGGTGCCGGACAGGATACGCTTGGGCATAGGATTACTCCTCCGATGCCGCAGCAGCGGCCTTTTCGTTCAGAATGGTTTTGACGCGGGCAGCGTTGCGGCGGGCCGCTTTGATGCCGGCGGTGCTTTCCAGCTGACCGGTGGCCTGTTGAAAGCGCAGGTTAAAGCTTTCTTTCTTCAGGTTGGCCAGTTCCTCGCGGAGCTGGTCCGGGGTCTTGTCACGCAGTTCTTGGGCGTTCATCGCCTTTTTCCTTTGCTCAAAACACCAGAAGGCCCCTTAAAGGGTCACCTTTGACCTGGTGGATGAATGATAGACATACGAATCCCCCGACTCAGCCGGGTGATCGCAAGATGCCGCTCTATAGGGGAGTCGCTGGTGGGTGGCAAGGGAAACTTTGGGAAGACACAAGCAGCTACTCTAAGCACGCTATTCCTTGCTTACTTCACTAAGCCCAAATGTCGTGCGATGGTGGCGCTGTCGTAATAGTCTCTTCCCTCAACAACCATGCCACCTTTCACCCGCATCACCGAACAATAACGCACTTCGTATCGCTTTCCGGTCGGTTCGAATTCACCAAGGCTTGAATGCAGCACACCTGTATGAGTGCCGGTATTGTGGAACTCGACGATAGCCCATTCACCGCAATCGCTGACGATCACATTGTCAACGATGCATTCTCCATCTGGGAATGCCAGTCGCCAGCGCTCGTAGTCCTCTTTGTATGCTAACTTGCCAAGTTGTTTTTCTTCACGAGCAACATCCTCAAACTGGCAATCTTCGGCAATTACCTCGGCGCCGCGATCAGGATCGCGCATACCCCAACTCTCGTGGAATTGGCGAACCACTCGTTCAGCTTCTTTCACAGAAAACACCCCCCATGATCCAAGGAGCATACAAGATTCTATATGAGCTGGCTCCAGATTTTCTCAGATTGTGTTACTGACCATTCCAATCGAAGGTGTGTGGCAACTCAGTCAAAAATCTAGTTAGGTCTAAATTGAAACGAAAAACGCGGCCTCGTTTGCACGAGACCGCGTCTTCAACTGTTAAAGTCTGAGTGACTTACGCCAGAGCGATGTTCACAGCCGACTCACGACCGTCACGGCCGGGCTCGATGTCGAACGTTACTTTCTGGTCGTCGGCCAGGCCGGTCAGACCCGAGCGCTCGACAGCAGAGATGTGTACAAACACATCTTTGCCACCAGTCTCTGGTGCGATGAAGCCAAAACCTTTAGTTGTGTTGAACCATTTTACGGTGCCAGTGGCCATATCCGTAGTCTCCTAATTAGTTGCTGTCCGCGGAATTGCGACAGCGCGGCGTAGTAGGTCTGGATCGAGAGACTGAGCGCCGAAAATCAGGAGACAGTGGTCGAAAAAGAAAAACGTAAGCGTGCCCCACATGGGTTATATTCCAGCACATTGCAAGGCTTATCCCCAATTTGCGTCAAATCTCCTAGGCGATCGGCGGCGCTTTGCTAATCCCACTTGTAGTTGAAGCTAACACTGATCCGCTCTTCCTCGGCCATATTCATCGGCACCTCGTGACGCAGCCAGCTTTCCCAAAGCAGGACATCTCCCAACTCGGGTTTCACATAGATGAACGGCTGCAACTCACGTCGCCCGCCCTTCAGACGCGTCGGCGCTGCCATCATACGGGCCGAGCGGGGATCTTCCAGCTTTAGCACGCTGGTGCCATTGGGCATCGACACATAAGTCGTGCCCGAGATCACGCTGTGGGGGTGGATATGGCTGGCATGCATCCCGCCCTCGGGCAGGATGTTGATCCAGATGTCCTCCAGTTTCAGTTCTCCCTCACCCAGATCAAACTCCAGATCTTTGGCAAAAGCCGCGACGTGCTGGTCCAGCGCCTTGACCAGATCGGCAAAGATCGGAAACCGCCAGGGCAAATCGCTCAGAGAGGCATAGCTTGTGTAACCGGGATAGCCGTTCTCTTCACACCATTCCTGCCCGGCTTCGTCATCCTCTGCGATGACAAGGCAGGAGCTTTCCAGCTCTTCCGGGTCGATCTTGGGATCGAACTCGGACAAAGCTGCGCGATAGAGACGGGTAACGAAAAGCGATTCAATCTGTGCCATGGGCCGGGCATAACCTAGCTTTTCCAGCAAGGCCAGCCTACGCGACCGGGTTATGCCTTTAGGGGCCCCTTGCCGCAGCGCGGGATCGGTCGGCCGCCATCCGCATAGGCAAGGCACAGCACAATCTCGTCCGGTTTCGGTGCATCGGGTACACTCAATGTCATCGTGTCGAAATGGTCGAAAGACCATGGATTGTCCTTATGACCAAGCGGCAGATCAATCGCACAACCTGGCGCACCCAGTTTGGCATTTGAAGGAATAACAGCCTCACCCCCGCCAGCCACCGCGCGCATCGGGGCACCTAGGCGCGGGTGGATTACAGCTCCACCCTGCTCAAGATCACCATTCGCGCCGACGATCACAGCCTTCCCATACGAGACGGGATCACTAGCCAGATGAGCGATTGCTTCAGCCGCGAGAACGCCGCCCACAGTTCCGCCGATTTCAAACAACTCCGACAGATCTTCCGAGAATTTTCCGGCCAGGGGGTTTTGGAACACAGCCATCACCGCAACGCGAACGACTGGCGTGCAAGGCTGGCCAAGTTGATCAGTGGTGACCACTTCTTTGACCAGTACCTTTTTGCGTAACTGAACCATGGCGACCTCTCGTTAACTGATCGGCAGCCTAGGGGTAGGTTTGCCATTCGTCGATCTCAATCACGTTATTGCGGATTTTCTGTACCGAAGAAAAAGAAGACCCCCGCCGGGTTCCCGACGGGGGTCAGTCTTATCACGAACGGGGTCTCCCCCAAAATCGCTTACCAGTCTTCGCGAACCACGACGCGGGTCTTGATCGGCAGCTTCATCGCGGCCAGGCGCAGGGCCTCGCGGGCGATGTCGTCATTGACGCCGTCGATCTCGAACATCACGCGGCCAGGCTTGACTTTGCACGCCCAGCGGTCGACCGAACCTTTACCTTTACCCATACGAACTTCGATCGGCTTTGCAGTGACCGGAGTGTCGGGGAAGATGCGGATCCAGACACGGCCCTGACGCTTCATGTGACGCGTCATGGCACGACGTGCAGCTTCGATCTGGCGTGCAGTTACACGCTCAGGCTCAAGAGCTTTCAGACCGTAGGTGCCAAAGTTCAGATCAGAGCCGCCTTTGGCTTCACCCTTGATCCGGCCTTTGTGCATCTTGCGGAATTTAGTACGCTTTGGTTGAAGCATATCTTTCCCTCCTTAGCGACGACCGCCACCAGCACCACGAGGTGCAGGGCCGTCCTGGAGTTCCTGTGCTTTACGGTCACGTGCCTGTGGATCGTGCTCCATGATCTCACCTTTGAAGATCCAGACCTTGATCCCGATGATCCCATAAGGAGTCATCGCTTCGGCTTGTGCGTAATCGATGTCGGCGCGCAGCGTATGCAGAGGCACACGGCCTTCGCGGTACCACTCGGTCCGTGCGATTTCGGCGCCGCCCAGACGGCCAGCGACGTTCACCCGGATACCCAGAGATCCCATGCGCATAGCGTTCTGAACAGACCGCTTCATCGCGCGACGGAACGAAACCCGGCGCTCCAGCTGCTGAGCGATGGACTCGGCAACCAGTTGCGCATCAAGCTCGGGCTTGCGCACTTCGACGATGTTCAGGTGCAGTTCGCTGTCTGTCATCAGGGCGATCTTCTTGCGCAGAACTTCGATGTCCGCGCCTTTTTTGCCGATGATGACGCCCGGGCGTGCTGTGTGGATCGTGACGCGGCACTTTTTGTGCGGACGTTCGATGATCACACGGGCGATGCCCGCTTGCTTGCACTCTTTGTTGATGAACTCACGGATTTTCAGATCTTCCAGCAGAAGATCACCGTAGTCCTTGGTATCTGCATACCAGCGGCTGTCCCAGGTGCGGTTCACCTGAAGGCGCATGCCGATCGGATTGACTTTATGTCCCATTAGGCTTGCTCCTCAACTTGACGCACCTTGATGGTGATCTCCGAGAACGGCTTCATAATCTTGCCGAACCGACCACGTGCACGCGGGCGACCGCGCTTCATGACCAGGTTCTTGCCAACCCATGCTTCGGCAACGATCAACTCGTCGACGTCCAGGTTGTGGTTGTTCTCGGCGTTGGCGATTGCGGACTGAAGGCATTTCTTCACGTCCTGAGCGATCCGCTTGTTCGAGAACGTCAGGTCGGTCAACGCCTTCTCGACTTTCTTGCCACGGATCATCTGTGCAACCAGGTTCAGTTTCTGCGGGCTGGTACGGAGCATGCGCGTTTTCGCCATTGCTTCGTTTTCGGCCACGCGGCGGGGGTTCTTTTCCTTGCCCATGACTTACTTCCGTTTCGCTTTTTTGTCAGCGGCGTGACCGTAATAGGTCCGAGTTGGCGAATACTCACCGAACTTCTGACCGATCATGTCTTCCGAGACGTTGACGGGGATATGCTTGTGGCCGTTGTACACACCAAAAGTCAGACCCACGAACTGGGGCAGAATGGTGGAACGACGCGACCAGATTTTGATAACTTCGTTACGGCCCGACTCGCGCGCTGCTTCTGCTTTTTTCAGCACATAAGCATCGACGAAAGGACCCTTCCAAACAGAGCGAGACATAGATTAACGTCCCTTCTTCTTGGCGTGCCGCGAGCGGATGATCAGCTTCTGGGACGCTTTGTTTTTGTTGCGGGTACGCTTACCCTTGGTGTCCTTACCCCAAGGCGTAACCGGTGTACGGCCACCCGAGGTCCGACCTTCACCACCGCCGTGCGGGTGATCGATCGGGTTCATAGCGACACCACGGACCGACGGACGCACGCCCTTGTGGCGCATACGACCGGCTTTACCGAGGTTCTGGTTCGAGTTGTCGGGGTTGGACACGGCACCGATGGTCGCCATGCATTCCTGACGGACCATGCGCAGTTCACCCGAGCTCAGACGGATCTGAGCGTAGCCGCCATCGCGGCCAACGAACTGAGCGTAAGTACCGGCCGCACGTGCGATCTGACCGCCTTTGCCAGGCTTCATTTCGATGTTGTGGACGATGGTACCGATTGGCATGCCCGAGAACGGCATCGCGTTGCCCGGCTTGATGTCGGCCTTGGCAGATGCCACGACTTTGTCACCAACAGCCAGACGCTGCGGAGCGAGGATATAGGCCTGCTCGCCGTCTTCGTATTTTACCAGTGCGATGAATGCGGTCCGGTTCGGGTCATATTCGATCCGTTCAACGGTTGCCGAGACATCAAATTTATTCCGTTTGAAGTCAACGATCCGGTAGAGACGCTTTGCGCCACCGCCGCGGCGGCGTGAAGTGATCCGTCCGGTGTTGTTCCGGCCGCCCGATTTGGTCAAACCCTCTGTGAGAGACTTGACCGGACGTCCTTTCCAAAGCTCCGAACGGTCGATCAGCACCAGCCCGCGCTGGCCCGGCGTCGTCGGCTTGTACGACTTGAGTGCCATGCTTTCTGTCTTCCGTTTAGCAAGTGCAGGGATGTTCCCCGCTATGTGATAGGCCCCCGTAGGTGCCAAGGGTATAGGGCCCCGAAGGTCCCCGGTTACAAATATCAGAGGCCCCGGAACGAATCCGAGGCCGCAAGATTGGGTGCGTTTAGCAGTGTTGGGGGTGGGTGTCCAGCCAATTAGGACATTAGTTTGAACCATGAGCGAACAGCTAGATTCAACCTATCCTGTTCAAGCTCATCGGTGGGATTGCAGTGCGCGATCGGTCCTCTTAGAAGGTTCAACTGGTTGGTAATATTGCTGACAGCAGTCTTCGAAGAAAAGATTGGGTCGAAAACATCCCAATTGTCGGTTATCAACTGCGACAACTCGCCGAAGGTTGTATAGTCAATTAGGTCAAAAGATCTGGGAGTTATGCCGCTATCAACTTCCTTTTTATGACGTTGCTGCGCTGGCCTTCTTACCTTCTCTTCATGAACTCGCGAACTGTGCCACCAATCAGCGCCTTCGGCTTCAATCATCGTGTCTTGAACAAGGCGCCGTATCGAATTCTCTAGGCAATAGAATACCTCATAAAACTCCGACATGCGCGCCGCTTCTTTTCTGAGGCTTACTTCGAATTGCTCATACTCCGACACTTTGCGGTCTTTTGTATCACTTGGCTTAAGCCCCAAATCCACTCCGTGATCATTTTGGACTTCCTCCAAATCTGTCACAATCTGTAACCCGCTCATTCCGAATGCTCGGATCAACCCATCCGGACGCTTAGGCATCGTCATCCCTCAAAAGATGCTCTTTCAGACTCTTAAAGATCGCATTGAATACTGCTTGATCGGACGTAGCCGGTAAATTCAGATTGATCGTGTAACCAAGATTCAGGCCAACACTACCAACTTGAGTAGTATTGGTGGAATTAGAGAACTCATGAATTGGCTCGACACCGTTATTCGGCTTCGCGTCTTTTTGATCTGAAGTGTCTTCGAAATCCACCTCGCCAATTTCGCAAATTTCTTCAGCGCACTAATGCAACTGAATGTGTATCTGACGGAGTTCGCGTCGTGTGCTTGCCCCGTTTCCTCGATTATGAGCCCACGAAGACTGTCATCATCAAGTTCATGCATGTATTCGCTTCGAATATAAAGAGGTGCATAAGCCTTCCTAATTGCATTCGCGATAGCTTTTCCTGATGTGGCCGGGTTTCGAAAAGATATGTACAGGTCGGTAGGTTTCCCATCACCTGCAGCGAGTCCTAACTTCTTGAGAAAAGTGGTCATCTGGTTTCCAGAACCACCCGGAATCTTTAGAATTGTTTTTACAAAATCTTGGCTAACAAATTCGGGCACGGCAGCGGCCTTAATGCCAGCTAAAGCTTTTTCGATGTTTCCGGAAGATGTAACGTAAGGAAGTGAGGCCAAAACGCGCTCCTAGTATTAAATGACTCAACTTAGTTTGAGGCTATTCGATCCATAATTGCAATGGCTTGACACAACTCTTAGTAGATAGCTCAACCAAGCGCGGGACAAGGCCGAAGGCCGCCGCGCCAGCGACTGCCCGTCCCGGCGGGCTGGCGCTTTAGGGACGTTTGCGCCTCACTATGAGTTCGGATGTATTTGGCACCATAAAGCGCTCTGTTCAAACGTAGTGGCGCCATCCCACGGGCAGTCGCTGGCGCGGCTCACGGACACAGCCCAACAAAAAAACCCTCTCTCGCGGCGGCCTTCACCTCTGTCCAAAGACGGGTCCGATCAGAGACCGGTGGACACGTCGATGGCGCTCCCCACTTCCATGGTCACATATACCTTCCTGACGTCTTTCCGCTTGCCCAACTGGCCTCGCACGATCACTTCTTGTCGCGCGCGGCCTTCTCTTCTTTGGTCAGTTTGGCGTTCCAGACATTCTTGCTCAGACCAAGCTCAGCGGGCGCGGGTTTGGTTTTGCCGATGCTGACTTTGCCTCCTTTATCCAGGAACTCCTGAATAAGGGCGTCATCTGTTGTTTCTTTGGGGACATGTTTCATGGATGTGACCCTATCCGCATCACACGCCCGGGGCAACGGCGGCAGCGCGGGCATTGCCGCAGCGCCTCACGCACCCGAGTTAATCATGTTGCGGATCTTCACCGCCTTCTCGAAATGATCCAGCTTGTGCTTTTTGATCCACCACTCCGCTGCTTCCATAAGCAATTCTGGATCATCGTTCTTATTGGCAAAAAACGCGTAGAACGACAGGCCAACGGCTTCACCTTTCTTGGCAACCTTTTCGTTGCAGACTGCGGTAGCCTTGGCTCTCAGACTTGATCTCAATGTGGTCGCTCCGTCGTTGCCCTTAGGCCAGTAGCACACCGCTTGAGTGATTGGAATCTGGCAAGCGTGGGCGAAAACAGGCGGTCGCTAAAACAAAAAAACCCCCGCTTGCGCGGGGGCTTTTAATTCGCTCCAAAGATGGATCCGATCAGAGACCGGTAGAGATGTCGATGGTGTTACCCTCTTCCAGGGTCACATATGCTTTTTTGACGTCTTTCCGCTTGCCCAATTGGCCGCGGAACCGCTTGACCTTGCCTTTGGTGATGGTGGTGTTCACCGCCTTCACCTTGACACCAAACAGCGATTCAACCGCTTCTTTGATCTGCGGTTTGTTGCTGTCGATCGCCACTTCAAAGACAATCGCACCGTTTTCAGACGCCATGGTCGACTTTTCGGTGACAATCGGCTTGCGGATCACGTCGTAGTGTTCTGCCTTCGTGCTCATTTCAGTCGAGCCTCCAGTGCTTCGACACCCGCTTTGGTGATCACCAGAGTGTCACGCTTAAGGATGTCATAGACGTTTGCGCCCATCGTTGGCAGGATATCCAGACCTTCGATGTTTGCGGCTGCACGGGCGAACCCTTCGTTCACGGTGGCGCCGTCGATGACCAAAGCGCGTTTCCAGCCCAGGTTTGCAACCTGCTTGGCCAGAGCGGCAGTCTTGCCCTCGGATGCGGCGTCTTCGATCACAACCAGCTCACCAGCTGCCATTTTGGCAGACAGCGCGTGGCGCAGACCAAGTTTGCGGAACTTTTTCGGCAGGTCGTGACCGTGCGAGCGCACGACGGGACCTTTGTAAACGCCACCACCCCGGAAGATCGGTGCCGAACGGGCGCCGTGGCGTGCGCCACCGGTGCCTTTTTGACGATAGATCTTCTTGGTCGAGTAGGACACTTCCGAGCGGGTCTTGACCTTGTGGGTGCCAGCCTGCGCGTTGTTGCGCTGCCAACGGACCACACGGTGCAGGATGTCCGCGCGCGGCTCGAGGCCGAACAGGTCTGCATCCAGCTCGATGTTGCCGGCTTTTTTGCCGTCCAGTTTGATTACATCAAGTTTCATGCTTCACCACCTTCCGCGGGTGCTTCTTCCGCAGGTGCTTCAGTTGCGGCACCTTTTACGGCTGCCGGGAAAGGCAGACCTTCCGGTGCTTTCTTCTTGACGGCGTCCTTGACGGTAACCCAGCCCGATTTCGGTCCGGGAACGGCGCCTTTGATGAAGACCAGGTTCCGGTCGGCGTCAGTTTTGACGACTTCCAGGTTCTGGGTGGTTACACGGGCTGCACCCATGTGACCGGCCATCTTCTTGCCTTTGAAAACCTTGCCTGGATCCTGACACTGGCCAGTTGAACCGTGCGAGCGGTGGCTGATCGAAACACCGTGTGAGGCGCGAAGACCACCGAAGTTGTGGCGCTTCATTGCACCGGCAAAGCCTTTACCAATCGAGGTACCCGAAACGTCAACCTTCTGACCTTCCAGGAAGTGTTCGGCCGAAATCTCAGCGCCCACTTCGATCAGGCCATCGGCTGAGACGCGGAACTCGGCCAGCTTACGCTTGGGCTCGACCTTGGCAGCGGCATAGTGGCCGCGCATGGCCTTCGAGGTGCGTTTTGCCTTGGCAGCACCGGCGCCCAGCTGAACAGCGGTATAGCCATCTTGCTCATCAGTGCGCTGTGCAACAACCTGCAGGTTGTCCAGGTGAAGAACGGTCACAGGGATCTGCTTGCCGTCTTCCATGAACAGGCGGGTCATGCCGACTTTTTTTGCGATAATACCAGAGCGCATAATCTATACCCTCCGATCTTACGACTGCAGCTTGATCTCGACGTCCACACCAGCGGCGAGGTCGAGCTTCATCAGCGCGTCAACGGTCTGGGGGGTCGGATCAACGATGTCGAGCAGACGCTTGTGCGTGCGGATCTCGAACTGGTCGCGGGATTTCTTGTCAACGTGAGGGCCACGGAGAACCGTGAACTTCTCGATCTTGTTCGGCAGCGGGATCGGGCCGCGCACGTTCGCGCCGGTCCGCTTGGCAGTGTTGACGATCTCTTGCGTGCTGGCATCCAGGACGCGATAGTCAAATGCCTTCAGCCGAATACGAATATTTTGGCTTTGCATAATAACAGCCTTTTATCAGGCGTTGAGGTTGAGAGGAGGACAAGCGCGCATCGCCAACCCTCATCGAACCCAAAAGGCGGGAATCACCCCGCCTTGATGTTCTTGTTGAGAACTCGCGCGATCTACAGGGGTGTGAGGGGTTTGGCAAGGGGGAAGTGCAACAAACAGCATTGGTCGGTGAAACAAACCTTTGCCCAACGCGTTTGCCTTTCCCACACGCCCAATACAACATGTCAACATCAAACAACGCCGAAACTGAACCACGACGGCAGGAGCATATCATGGCAATAACTGATCAAGTCCCGACGCAATCGACATTTCACGCCAAGAGCACAGGAGCCGAGGTGTTGAATGGTTTGGACCTCTCGGGGAAAACCGCGATTGTGACCGGTGGTTATAGCGGGATTGGCCTTGAAACGGTTCGCTGTCTGGCCGCAAATGGAGCCTCGGTGATTGTTCCGGTTCGCACTCCGAAAAAAGCCGAGGACGCGCTGGGCGGCGTACCCGGCGATGTTCAAACTGCTCCGATGGATCTGGCGGATCTTGATTCAGTTAAGCGCTTCACCGAAGCGATGCAGGATCAACTTTCGCAGTTGGATTTCCTCATCAACAATGCGGGTATCATGGCCTGCCCCGAAACCCGCGTCGGACCCGGTTGGGAATCTCAATTCGGGGTCAATCATATGGGCCATTTTGCGCTGAGTTTAGGGATGCTCTCCAAACTGAAAGACACATCAGGCGCCCGGGTGGTGAGCCTATCTTCGACAGCTCACAAACTCTCAGACATGATTTGGGACGACATCAACTTTGAGCAGACCGCCTACGAAAAGTGGCAGGCCTATGGGCAGGCAAAGACGGCAAACGCATTGTTTGCAAACGGCCTGTCCCGGCGACTGAAGGACGCCGGAGGTACCGCTTTCTCCGTCCATCCTGGGGGAATTTTTACGCCCCTGCAGCGGCACTTGCCCAAAGAAGAAATGATCGCACTAGGATGGCTCGGAGAAGATGGCGAGCCATCCGAACTGGCCAAGCAAGGGTTCAAAACACCAGAACAGGGCTGCTCAACGACGCTGTGGGCGGCAACGGCAACGGTGCTAGCAGACTACCCCGGTGTGTATTGTGAAGACTGCAATGTGGCAGCACCAACCGACCCGGAAAGCCCCATGGCCCGGTACGTGGGCGTTGACCCACATGCTTGCAATGATGAAAGCGCCGAGCGTTTGTGGGAAATCAGCGAGCGACTTTTGAAAGCTACCTGAGAGCACCAGACTGCAACTCAGCCTGTCCGCTTTTGTGTGACGCCGTAAGGCTACCTTGGCACTTTTTGGTGGCCCTTAAACGCGTTTGACCTGGCGAAAGAGTTCAGAAGTTCTGAAATTGCTTTTATCAGTTTGCGTTTGCGTTGAATGGCATTCTGCATCCAAAAACAACACTGGCAGTACACAACAAATCTGCATCCACTCCTTAGAAATGGCAAGAGACCCTTATGATCAATCGCATAGAGACCGGCGAACGTTCGTCCAAAATTGTAAAACACAACGGAGTCGCCTATCTGACCGGGCAAGTTGCTGAAGGTGAGACGATTCAGGAACAAGTCCGGATTTGCCTTGAGAAGATCGACGCTCTGCTTTTGCAGGCAGGTTCGTCCCGTGAAAAAATGCTGCGCGTGACGATCTGGCTTGCCGACATGAAGGACTTTGCGGGATTGAACGAGATCTGGAATGCTTGGGTTCCCTCCGGGCACGCCCCCGCGCGGGCGTGCGGCGAAGCCAAACTGGCACGCGCCGAACTCAAGGTAGAATTCATAGTCGATGCCGCATACGACTAAGCGGTAGATCAAAAGAAGGCCGCCCGTTGTGGGGCGGCCTTCTTTGTTTCAACGATGTGCCGGGCTGACGCCCGGTCTACCGATTACTCTACAATCTTCGACACAACGCCGGCGCCGACGGTGCGGCCGCCTTCGCGGATGGCGAAACGCAGGCCGTTTTCCATTGCGATCGGTGCGATCAGCTCAACTTCGAACGACACGTTGTCGCCGGGCATAACCATCTCGGTGCCAGCCGCCAGGGTCACGGTGCCAGTCACGTCAGTCGTACGGAAGTAGAACTGCGGACGGTAGTTCGCGAAGAACGGCGTGTGACGACCACCTTCATCCTTGGTCAGGATATAGGCTTCGGCTTCGAACTTGGTGTGCGGTGTTACCGAACCCGGCTTACACAGAACCTGGCCACGCTCAACGCCTTCACGGTC